>CADDZJ010000182.1 GCA_902812415.1 Acidobacteriota bacterium | reverse complement strand
CCACCATAAACTGTTTTCACCACAGAGAACACGGAGAGCGCAGAGGTTTTTATCTCCGTGGCCTCTGTGTTCTCCGTGGTAAGCCTTTTTGCATTTCACTTCAGCGCGGCAGAACCGCAATCCAAGCCAAATTTCAAATTTCAGGAAACGGCCCTCTTAATAAGAAGTACGGCCACGGCCCGAAAATTCTTTCCGCGTCATGCCAGTCAGAAAACCTTGTCGGTGTCTAATAGGATCGTCACGGGCCCGTCGTTGACCAGTTCGACTTCCATCACGGCCTGAAAGCAGCCGGATTCCACGACAAGGCCATTCGGGGCTGCCAGGGCGCGGATTTCCTCCAAGAATTTTTCGTAGAGCGGCTGTGCAGATGCGGGCGATGCGGCCTCGGTGTAGCTGGGCCGCCGTCCGCGCCGCGCGTCTCCGTAGAGCGTGAACTGCGAAACGCAAAGAACGCCGCCTCGGGCCTCCAGCACCGAACGATTCATTCTGCCTTGATCATCATCGAGGATGCGCAGGTTCATGACTTTTTCAGCGAGCGCCCTGGCTGTTTTGGAGCTATCATTCAAGCCGATACCTACCAGCGCCAGGATTCCCGGCCCGATCTTCCCCACCACCTTACCTTCGACCCGAACCTCCGCCCGGCTGACTCGTTGAACGACAGCGCGCATCAATTTACTCCCCGAACTCTCTCTTGGAATTAAGCCAGCAAAACATCACCATCTGACCGCTCATAACCTGATTCCGCATCGTTGCATCCAAAATATGGAGGGTTTGTTTATCCAAAAGCGATATTGAGCGGGTCCACTCAGAAGATGTGAAAGTATCAAAGATGCCACGCTGAACGCAGTGAAGCATCCCGGTATTTTATTAAGAACGAAATGCGGCGATCCCACGCTATCGCTGAGGATGAGAGTTGCGCCTAATCTTTTCACACCTTCTCAGAGTTCATTTTGGGGCATTCATTACACCTCAAGATTTCGAGCGTCGATGTAACCTCAAAACCGGGCATTTACGTCCTTTAGTTTATAATGGAAGATGGTTTGGGGGAGGGACCTCATGGATGAATTTGCCGCGCAGGGGGCCTTCCTAAAGGCAGCGGCCAGGGTCACGAGCCTTCCAAAAACTATCTCAACCGGGCTTTCAACGCGATTTGGGGATTATCGAGCGGCCCGACTGACCCGACGGGCGCCTTCAGCGAGAAGGGATGCGTTGTCTATGAAGACTGTGGGAAGACCCCAACCCAGAATCAGCTCTGCTCTAAGCGGGACCCGGCTGATTCTGGCGCTTTTTCTGGCGGTAGCCGGCGTCGGCTTGCTTTCATCCTGCTCCAGCAACCGCGCGGAAGGGAATGGCATAAAATCCGCAGCCGAGCGGCCTGCTGCGCCTGTTCGTGTCGGAGAGGTCAAGCAGATGGCCGTTCCGGTCGAAATCCGGGTGATTGGAACAGGGGAGGCTTACTCCACCATCTCAGTAAAATCGATGGTGCAGGGAGAAGTTCAGCAGGTCTATTTTCGTCAGGGCGATTACGTGAAGAAAGGCAGCCTGCTTTTCACCATTGATCCCCGCCCCTTCCAAGCGGCTCTGGACCAGGCGCAAGCCAACCTGGCCAGGGACAAGGCTCAACTTCAGAATGCGGCCGCCCAGGATAAACGATATACCGAACTCTATCACGAGGGCATTGTTTCCGAGGATCAGTACGACCAATTCCACTCCAACGCCGCCGCGCTGGCGGCTGCCGTCCGCGCTGATGAAGCGGCGGTTGAAAGCGCGGAAGTCCAACTCGGCTACTGCGCCATTCGCTGCCCCATCGACGGGCTGACCGGCGCCCTCCAGATTGATCCTGGGAACCTGGTAAAAGCCAACGACGTTCCGATGGTGGTCATCAATCAGATTAATCCCATTTACATCGATTTCTCGGTTCCCCAGCAATATCTGCCGCAGATCAAGGAATATCAGGCGCGAAGGCCGCTGCGAGTGGAGGCCATTATTCCCAGCGAGCCGAACCGTCCGGAATGGGGCACGTTGACCTTCATCAATAACACGGTGGATGCCAATACCGGAACCATCCTGCTGAAGGGAACGTTTCCCAATCCGCAGCGGCGTCTCTGGCCCGGCCAATATGTGAACGTGGTCCTCAATCTCGCCATGCAATCGAACGCTGTCGTGGCACCTTCACAGGCCATTCAGACAGGCAAGAATGGGCAGTTTGTTTACGTCATGACGGCGCAGCATACGGCGGAGTATCGACCGGTTTCGACGGGCTCCACTTATCAGGGGTATACGGTGATTGAGAAGGGATTGAGCCCCGGTGAGACGGTGGTGACCGACGGGCAGCTTCTGCTTTATCCCGGCGCCAAAGTGCAGGTCAAGACCAGCTTGTAACACTGAAGGCGGTGCTCAGGGTAATGAGTGACAAGCAAAGAATCACTTCCGGCGCCTGGACCGCTCTTTATCGCCCGTCACTTTTCACTTATCACTCCGGTTGCGGGAATGACCCGTTCACACGAGGATTGTCATGAATATTGCCGAGCTATTTATTCGGCGACCGATCATGACCACACTGGTCATGATGGGCATTGTGATCTTCGGCATCTTCGCCTACCTCAAGCTGCCGGTCAGCGACCTGCCCAACGTGGAATACCCCACGATTCAGGTGAACGCTTCACTTCCCGGCGCGAGCCCTGAAACCATGGCGTCTGCTGTGGCGACTCCTTTAGAACGGCAATTCTCAACCATTGCCGGCCTGGATTCGATGACCTCCTCAAGCGGGCAAGGAAGCACCAGCATCACCCTGCAATTCAGCCTCAGCCGCAACATCGACGCAGCGGCCCAGGACGTCCAGGCCATGATCACGGCCGCCAGCGGGCAACTCCCTACGGGAATGCCCAGCCCGCCCACCTTCCGGAAAGTGAACCCTGCCGAGCAGCCTGTTCTTTACCTGGCCGTCTATTCAGATATTCTTCCGGTCTACAAAGTGGACGATTACGCTGAAACGTTGATGGCCGAGCGCATTTCGATGGTGAGCGGCGTCGCCCAGGTGCAGGTCTACGGCGCCCGGAAATATGCGGTGCGCGCCCAGCTTGACCCGCGGAAACTCGCCGCCCACAACGTCGGTCTGGACGAAGTCGCCACCGCAATCCAGCGCGCCAATGTGAACCTGCCTACCGGCAATCTTGAAGGCGAGCATAAAGCTTTCATGTTGCAGGCCAACGGCCAGTTGATGGATGCCGCCGCTTACCGCCCCTTAATCGTGGCTTATCGCAACGGCTCGCCGGTGCGGCTGGATCAGCTGGGCCAGGTGATTGACAGCGTTCAGGAAGACAAGGTTGTGAACTGGTACAACGGCCACACGGGCATGGTTCTGGCCGTTCAAAAGCAGCCGGGAACCAATACCGTTGAGGTTGTGGATGCGGTTCGCCAGTTGTTGCCGAGGTTCCGGCAGGAAATTCCGCCATCCATCCACTTGAATATCCTCTCGGATACTTCGCAGGATATTCGCGCCTCAGTTCACGACGTCAAGTTCACGCTGGATCTCGCCATCGCGCTGGTCATCCTGGTGATCTTTCTGTTTCTGCGTAATCTCTCCGCCACGATCATCCCCAGCCTGGCGCTGCCCGTGGCGATCATCGGCACTTTCGCCGTCATGTACCTGCTCAACTACACCATCGATAACCTTTCGATGATGGCTCTGGTGCTCTCGGTGGGCTTTGTCGTGGACGACGCCATCGTGATGCTGGAAAACATTGTGCGCCACGTTGAGATGGGAAAGAACATCTGGGAGGCGGCGCTTGACGGATCGCGGGAAATCAGCTTCACCATCCTTTCGATGACGCTTTCTCTGGCCGCGGTCTTTATCCCGATTCTCTTCATGGGCGGCATCATCGGACGTCTGCTGCACGAATTCGCCGTGGTGATCATGATGGCGATTCTCGTCTCCGGTCTTGTCTCGCTGACGCTCACGCCCATGCTGTGCAGCCGATTCATCCGCTCTCATCGAGGCGAGCGGCACGGACGCTTTTACAACGCGATCGAGCGGGTCTGGGACTGGTTCCTGGAGAAATACGATTGGAGTTTAAGGAAGGTGCTTGACCACCGGCTCGCGACTCTGCTGGCTTCGTTGATCCTGCTGGTCGTGACAGGATATCTTTTCATTGTCATTCCCAAAGGCTTTTTGCCCAGCGAGGATTCAGGAAGAATCTTTGGCTTCACCATGGCGGCGCAGGGCATCTCTTTCGATTCCATGAAGCAGCACCAGAAAGCGGTGGCGAACGTCTGCGAGAGCGACCCAAACGTCCAGGACGTCATGGCCTTTGGCGGCGTGGGCGGTCCAAGCCCGGGCGGGAACTCCGGGTTCGTCTTTCTGCACTTGAAACCCTACCCGGAACGCAAACTGACCACCGATCAGGTGATCAACGAATTGCGCCCCAAGCTTGCCCAGATTCCCGGTATCCTCACTTTTCTGCAAAACCGGCCTCCCATCGAAATCGGCGGCCAGTTGACCAAAGGGCTTTATCAATTCACCCTGCAAAGTCCCAACACCGACGAGCTTTACCACGACTCGGACGTGTTCTTGAGCAAGCTGGCCCAATTGCCGGGACTGGTGGATGTGAACACCGACTTGCAGATGAACAACCCGCAAGTGAACGTGGAGATCGATCGCGATAAAGCCTACTCGCTGGGGGTAACCGCATTTCAAATCGAAAATGCGCTGGCCATTGCGTTTGGCGACAACCAGATTTCCACCATCTATGCTCCCAACGATGAATACTGGGTCATCGCCGAATTGTTGCCTCAGTTTCAGCGGGGCCCGGTTGACCTTTCTGAGCTTTATATTCGCTCCTCCAACGGGTCGCTAGTGCCTTTAAGCGCGGTCGCCAGTCTTCATGAAACGCTGGGGCCTGTGGCGGTGAACCATACCGGCCAGCTTCCGTCGGTGACCCTTTCCTTTAATCTCAAACCGGGCATCTCCCTGGGACAGGCTGTGAACGAGGTTGAGAACCTTGCGCGCGAAGCGCTGCCGGCTTCCATCACCACCAGCTTTCAAGGCGCGGCGCAGGCCTTTCAGTCGTCTCTGAAAAATCTGGGCATCCTGCTGGTCATCACGATCCTGGTGATTTACATCCTGCTGGGCATTCTTTATGAAAGCTTCATTCATCCCGTCACCATTCTCTCCGGGCTCCCCTCAGCGGCCGTTGGCGCATTAGGCTGCTTGATGCTCTTCCGCATGGATCTTGACCTCTATGGATTCGTCGGTCTCATCATGCTGATCGGCATCGTCAAGAAAAACGCCATCATGATGATCGACTTCGCCCTCGAAGCGGAGCGCAAGGAGGGAAAGAATACTCATGATGCCATTTATCAGGGCTGCCTCATCCGCTTCCGGCCCATCATGATGACCACGTTTGCCGCGCTGGTCGGCACGCTGCCTATCGCCCTGGGTTACGGAGCGGGCGGAGCGTCTCGCCAGCCCCTGGGCGTCGCGGTGGTGGGCGGCCTGGTAATCTCCCAACTGATCACGCTTTACATCACCCCCGTTTATTACACCTACCTCGATTCGTTCGCGCGCTGGGTCGGCGGACTGTTCGGCCGCCGCGAGGAGGAAGCGCGGCCAGAACTGACGCCTTCCGAGCCGCCCGAAGCGGTTCTCAGGCCATAAGCAACCGTTGCACACATGCCTCTTGCTTCAAGGCCGGACAGCGTTACAATGGGAGTGTCTAAAGGCTGAGGCAGCTCTTCTAAAGTTGGGAGGGCAAACATGAAGGACGAAAGTTGTTTGCCGAGGGGTTTCCGCAATAGCGCATTATTCTTTCTCGCC
>CADDZJ010000181.1 GCA_902812415.1 Acidobacteriota bacterium | reverse complement strand
GGTAACATATCCCATCTCATTTCTTTTCGCCTACATCCTCAGTGGTGCCGTGCTCTTTTGCCCACTTCAGATACTCATCGACAGAGTAAAATGCTTTGTGGCGATAGAGGCGACCGTTGTCCATGACCGGCACAGTCCAGTCGAAGCTCCAAGAGTCCCCTGCCCGCCGCATCCATTCGGCAAGGCGGCTTTTCATTTCCCGCAGGGTGGTAGAGTGGTTCGGCCGCCTCGCTAGGTTCTCCGTTTCAGAGGGGTCTTCGAGGAGGTCGTAAAGTAGCCATGGACCGGATTGCCACTCGGCGTACATGTAGCGACTTGTTCTTACTCCTCGCCATCCTGCAGGCAGGTCGTAGTGATGCCAAGGGCCGAAAATCTGGAAGAAAACCGAATCCGTCGTGCGAGTACTTTCTCCGAGGACGAAAGAAGCAAGATTTTGCCCCTGCATCCACTGAGGGACTGCGGCTCCGCATAGGCCCAAGAGTGTAGGGGCTATATCCACGTGGCTGAGCAGCGCTTCTGCCCGTTGTCCGGCTCGGATCCTGCTCGGGTAGCTGAGGATGCCCGGCACGCGAATCGATTCCTCCCAAGGCACTTGTTTCCCTGTCCACCCCTGCGAGCCCAGCATGTTTCCATGGTCTGAAATGAAAAGCACGATAGTGTCACCTTCCAGACCGAGCCGCGCGAGAGCTCGCATGAGTCGCCCTACCTGCACGTCAATCGCGGTAATAGATGCGTAGTAGGTGGCGATATCTAGACGTCGTCCTTTCCCCTCGCCTCCGATCGTCGGCTCGCCGGTCCAGTCGGGCCGCATTTCTAATTTTTGTGGGTCATAAGTCCTCGAGTACTGAACGGGAGCGGCATACGGTTCGTGCGGCGGACTCGGAGCAATGACTAAGAAGAAAGGGCGGTTCTTAGGATTACTGACAAACTCTATCGCGAGATCGAACCATGCCTCCACTTCAAACTTCTTGATTAGAATTGGAACCGGATCGTCACGGAAATATTGGGTATCAAAATAGTTGCTATGGTCACACTCGTTCGCGGCCCAATACTTGAAGCCGTGGCGGCGTGGGCCTGGAGGGACGAACCCTGGAAGCCGCGGTCCGCCGTCCAAATGCCACTTTCCGATATAGCCCGTGGCGTAGCCGGCCGCGCTGAGCACATTTGCAATTGTCGTACAAGACTCTCGCAGCCGAAGATCGTTAGCCACCATGCCATTCTTGCTCGCGTACGTCCCCGTCCAGAGAATGGCACGAGCAGGACAACACAACGGTGTATTCGCAAAGGTGTGCCGAAAGAGCATTCCCTGGGCAGCCAGTTCATCCAAGTTGGGGGTTTGGACGTCGGGATTTCCCATGCAGCCAAGGGCCTGACCCCGCCACATGTCTGGAAGAATGACAACGACGTTCGGCGGGCGGAACCTTGCTTGTCCTTTGGCAGTAAATCCCAACAGGGTGCCTCCAACGGACTGAATGAAACGCCTTCGGCTGGATTCGATTGGCATTGAGACATCACTAGAAGTAAAGCTTCAACGCAAACTGGATCTCCCGTGGCCGCTCCGCACTTTCAACCTTGCCGAAAAGCGGCGAGGATACATTCGCTACCGGGAGATCGAATTGGGCATGATTAAAAGCATTGAAGAATTCCACCCGAAACTCACCTGTAAAGCGCTCCCCGATTTTCATATCCTTCAGCAGCGCCACATCCCAATTGTTTAGACCTGGCCCCTGATAGATGCCGCGTCCGCAATTTCCGAAGTAGCCCGCCTGGGGAATTGCGAAGTTAGAAGGATTCAAGAATTGCAATCCGTTGGTTCTCAGGTTGCCGGGTGCGTAGTTGTCTCCAGCAAGGCAATTGCCCGTGTAGTTGCTGGTGCCGGTGTTCGCGGTCTCGTTTGGGGCGGAGATGTTGCCCCACGGCCCCGTCTGGAAGAGTGCGATCGTTGACAATGTCCAATCGCCAAGAAATAGGTTCGCAAGGGGATTTGTATTTGCAAAGAAGTATCTTCCGTTGCCTACCGGAATCTGCCACACACCGCTAAGAGAGAGGTGCTGCGTAATATTAAAGTCAGAGGGACCATAAGTGCAACGTAGACAATTGCTTCGGATTACCGGCGTACCCCACGATCCCCCCGAATCGGTGTCCATCGATTTGCCCCACGTATATCCGCCCAAGAGCGAGAACATCTGGGAAAACCTGTGCTGCACCTGCACATTGAGTGCGTTATAGTCTGAGTAAGCACTTTCGGTACTCAAAAACACCTGAGACAATTCCGGAAAAGGCCTCGCCGTTGCGTCACAAAGCAACGTGTTGGGAATAGAGATTGAGCACTGGTCAAGGTTATAGCGTCGCGAGAGAAAATTTCCCCTTGACCCCGCATAACCGATATCAAAGAGCAGATTTTCCCCAAAGGATCTTTGATAATCCAGGGTCCACTGATAAACCGTCGGGGTATTCGCATACGAGCTATCTATGGACTGCGGCCCTGTCCCTGCCGGGGGCACGAACCCTGGCGAGATCGGCTGCGGGGCGACCGTGGGAAAAGTGTTAACACCCAAGGTATAGGGAGGAACCACAGTCGACTTGGCAACTGTGATGAACTGCTGGTTGTAGAAAGGAGCAGCGTGCTTCTCGAACCCAGCGAGTTCGTTGTATTGTGTCGACTGAAAATAAGTTCCGGCACCAGCGCGGATGACCGAGTTCTTGTCGAAACCGGGCGACCATGCGATACCGAGTCGGGGCGCTAGTTGTGTATATTTTCTGTGCACAAGCTCTGGCGGGACGTTGCCCAGCGACGGAAAATTCAGCGTGCCAGTCGCAGGATCGAAAATGTAAACGCTTCGTTCATTCTCAGTCGGAAGGCCCGTGGGCTCATAGCGAAGTCCGAGCTGGAGCGTAAGGTTGCGCCGGGCCTTCCAATCGTCTTGCATGAAGAAAGTTGATTCATACCACTCCCAGTGACCCAGTGGGTTGCCGTAGGCAACCTGCCCGCTGTACGGGTAGCCGAGCAGGAAATCCGCAATGGGACTGCCTGTTCCAGGTACGGCCTGAATCTGACCAGTCGCGGGATTCTTCATGGTCTGGGCGGTGAACTGGCCCGAAAAGCCGAGAGTGCCGTTGGAACCTACGTTATTTTCTAGCATCATGTTGGCGTGCCAGATTTGCCCGCCCCACTTTAGTGTGTGGTTTCCAATGACTCGCGTCATGTTGTCTGAAAAGATGAAACGATTGATAACCGTCTGGAGGTCGTACCCAGCCCCGGTACCGGAAAACCCGACGAGGTCAAAGTTTGGAGCGCGATAGTCGAGAGGATTAGTCGTGGTCCCGCTCAACCCTAAGTCCGCGGCAATATCCTCCGCTCCGCCGGAGCCCGCATAGACATAGGGACTGAATTCCCGCTGATAACCTATGAGGAAAGTATTAATCGTGGTTGGATTGAGGCTTGTCGTCGCCTGGTATGCAATGTTGCGCGCGTTATCAAGAATGCTTAGAGTGGTAAGAGGTGAAAGCCCGTTCCTGAAGACGTCGGAATTCACATAAGAAAACCGTCCGAACATCTGCGTTGTTTTGCCAAATGTATTTACATCCTGTCCATCCACGCGCACCGTAAACTGGTTATCCGTTTCGCCAGAGGCTGGATTTCCTACGACATTCGGAGTTAAGCCATTCGGCGCGACACTCACCGATCCCGGAAAAAGCTTTTGAATCGCCTTTAACGCGTACCGGTTGATCATACTCGCCGGGATCGTGTTATTTGGAAACGGCTGCTTGCTTCCTGTGACAGGGTTATACGTTTGGGGGTTATAGATCGGCTCATTTCCGAATATCCCGGGAGCTGAAAGGTCGCCGCCGAATTGCGTTACGTCGGGATAAATTCCTGTCTGCACCGCCGCCAATCGTTCCCTGAAACCCTCATAATCGCCAAAGAAGAATATTTTTTTCTTCCGAATAGGTCCGCCAATCGTCGCCCCAAACTGATTCTGATGGAACGGTTCTATCGATGGTGAGAAAAAGTTGCGGGAATCCAAGCTATCGTTCCGTAGAAATTCCCAAACGTCACCATGAATTTCGTTGGTGCCGCTCTTCGTGGAGACATTGACAACGGCGGGTCCAAAGCCGTATTCGGCTGGGAAAAAGTCACGCATGTCCTTGAATTCTTGGATTTCGTCAACGCTGAGATTAAAATCGATGTAACCGGCCCGGTCGTTTCGTGCAGGGACACCGTCAATCAGGTACATGGTCGCCGATTCCCGATTTCCGCCAAGATTAACGGTACTGTTAGACTTACCCGACAAACTTGACGCGAAACTGGCGTTTGATCCCTGAAGAACGGGGGGCGTCGCACCCGTGCCGAGCGTTGCCAATTGAAGAAAATTCCGTCCGTTTAGCGGTAAGCTAACGACAGTGCGTTCCGGGATCACTTGACCTTCGGAGGCGGTGTTGGTCTCCAGCAGTTGAACCCCGCCCGCGCTCACCGTGACCGACTGCGTTACTGTCCCGACCCGCAGTGTCGCGTTATATTGGGCATGCTGATCCACCTGAAGCGCAATATCTTGCACTTGGTAGACCTGAAATCCCGACTTGCTAACTCTTAACCGGTACGTTCCGGGCAACAAGTCGGGAAAGTTATAGAGGCCGGCGTCATTGGTCTTTGTCGTGAGCTGGAGGCCCGTCGCGGTCCGGGCTAGGGTCACCTGAGCTCCGGGTATCGCTGCCCCGCTGGGATCGTGAACATACCCAAGAATCGACGATGTTCCCACCTGACCCCGTACGAGACAAGCGAATCCAAACAGCAACATCATCACACACACGCACGACGCAAATAATCGGGCTTTCATTCTACGGTTCACTGGGTCGACCTCTCTTCGGCTCTGCCGAGAAATTGACGTACGGCATTAGCCTCTGACACTGCTATGCGCAGGAATCTAATCTTTCTACGCTTGCGATAGCAAGGGAAAAATACGCTTTAGAGACAATTCTTCTGATGAAACATATCGACGATGGGCGATCAATCTAATAGCTTGATTTATCAGAGCTTATCTAGATTGACTTCGCTTGACCTTTTGTCCAGAAGCATGGTTGAATAGTTTGCAGTATGAAACGAAAGCCTTTCGAGCGCCGCAACAGGCGAAGCTATGTCGTTGAGGCAGTTGCCAGAGCGTGTACTGTTTTACATGCCTTCAGAGATGATCAGGAGATTCTGCGGCTCCGAGATCTTGTGACACGGAGCCGTCTCAATAAAACCACGGTATTCCGAATCCTTTGCACACTGGAAGCCGCAGGCCTGATCGAGGTCTTGGGCCCGGACCGGTATCGTACCCGCGTCAAACCGGTGAAGCGCCGCCAGATTAGGCTGGCTTACGCGAGCCAGATGCAAAGCAACCTGTTCGTGCAAGATGTGACGGAAGGGATCAGGCGCAGCGCAGCGGAAGAGGGAATTGACATCCTGGAATTTAACAACGAGTGCAGTCCAAAGGTAGCAATCCGGAACGCGAAGCAAGCAATCGAAGCCGGCGTAGATTTAGCGATCGAATACCAGATTCATGAGCACGTCGCTCCAGTGATTTCCTCGATGTTTCACGAAGCGCGTATTCCCTTGATCGCAATCACCGTTCCCCATCCAGGAGCTGTTTTTTATGGCCCTAATGGATACGAGGTCGGTCGCACGGCGGGTAGAGTTTTGGGACGATGGGCAAAGCAAAATTGGACTGGAGCGGTTGACCAAGTACTCTTGCTTGAAGTTCCCGCTTCCGGACCCTTACCTCATTCCCGCCTTTCGGGCGTGGTGACGGGCATCCAGGAAGTCTTGGAGAGCGTAACGGAATCCCAGATCAGACACCTTGATGGAAGGGGGCAGTTTGGTCCTAGC
>CADDZJ010000180.1 GCA_902812415.1 Acidobacteriota bacterium | reverse complement strand
CCGAGCGCCTCGCAAAGGAGAACGGTCTTCAGATCGAATTCATCCGCCGTACCCAGAGCTTCCGCAAGGAAGACAAAGTTGAGCAAGTATTGAAGCAACGCGGTGCGCACCCCGGACTGGTGTGGATCTTCTCCGCCATGGAACCCGGCTCGACGTATCGTCCCTGGCACGACAAGGTTACCGGCAAGGCCTATCTGCGCTCCGACGGCGGCACGACTGGCCCCGCCCGCGCCGGCGCGGCGTAAGTGTCGCGCCCGCGACCAAAAACAGTGCTCCAGAAGACTGTTTGGGCGCGAGGAACGGCTGGGTGTACTGGATGGCCATGCCCTGGCGCCTGGCCCAGCCGATAAAGGCCGCACCCAGGAATTCCGGGCCATTGTCGGTGCGCAGCACCTGCGGCAAACCCTGCTCCCGCTGCAGGCGCTGGAAGATGCGCACCAGCCGCTCGGAGGATCGAGGTGTCTACGCGCCGTCGCTGATTGCCCGTAAGCCCGGCGATCGGGTCAAGACGGATCGGCGCGATGCCGAGAAGCTGGTCCGGCAGTTTCGCTCCGACGACCTGTCGTTCGTGCACGCTACCGGTGCTGCGCCGTCTGCAGGGGATTCAACAACACACACAGCAACAGCCAGATTGCATTCACCGCACCTTCCGCTCTTGACGGCGGAAGTCATATCAACACCCAGCACCAGCGGCGGCGCGCAGCGCCGTCCGCTGCATGCTGTTGTTAGGCCGTTTCTTGAGGAACAAGTCTCAGCCTCCGATTCTTTGCTTTGTAGGTCTCGACGCGGCCACTCTTTTCAAGATTGCTGACACACCGCATGGTGCGCCTTTCAAATTCCTCGCGAGGCTTTCCACGGGTCAACACGCCGACCTCTTTGAGCACGCGGGCGGTGAGAGAATGCAAGGTGCAGGAATGATTTGGGCGCTTCGATAAGGCCTGAAGAATGGCATCCTGTATCTCCGCTGCGGTTATCTCATCTGCTCGACGGCCTGATAGTGTGATGTCACTTTCCGAATCGTACGATGAATAGCTTTCATCCTCATCCTTGCCATTGCCATCTGCGGAAGCATCTACGTCAGATGTGCGCCTTTCCTCGGCTTCCAAGTCAACCTCCCGGTATAGGTCTGCACGTTATGACTTCGGGAAGATGCCTCGTTCCTCCAACACCCGCCAAAGCCTAGCAAGTGCATCATCTTTATTGGCGTAGAAGGCCGACTCTCTCACGCGGAAGAATTGCCAACCGCAGCGCTCCAATTGCCGCTGACGTTGCATGTCGTCTTCATAGCGGTCCGCGCCATGCCAATTGTCGCCATCGCATTCAACCCCAAGCCGTGCTTGGCCGCCTTCAACCACGAGGTCAATCCGCTTGCCCGCAACTTTATACTGGGATAACACGGTGAAATCTCTGCGGAGGAGTTCCAAGGCAACGTCGACCTCAAACCAGCTTTCAAATGGTGCTGGAGGTTTCACAACACACCGGTTGTCCTGCGCCGCGCGCCGTTCAAGTTCGTCCCGCTCGATATCGGCAATTTGTTGAGGCTTCGTGTTCTCGAAGAAGTCGTGTAACCGGCGTCGAAGACAGGAGACGCTGAGATCGTTGCAGGTAACGGAATGAAAAAGGATCATCTGATCGCGGGCGCGGCTGGCCGCGACATTGAACCGCCGCTCGTCAGCTGCTTTTGTAAGAGGCCCGATTCTTTCGTTGCTGGCTGCAACAAGCGACAGGAACATGATGTCGCGTTCGTCGCCCTGAAAGCTGTACGGATTACCGCAGACCAGGCGACGGCGTTCCATTTTCTGGGCCCCCAACCGCTCAAGCAATTGATTCTCGATCAAACGAGCTTGCGCTTCGCCTTGAAGCACCACGACGCCCATCGTTTTGCCGTCATATCGGCTATCGTCGCACATTTGGGCGATCCTCTGGACGATGGCTTTGGCTTCCGGGGGGTTGGTCGCACTGCTGTTTGAACCTTCGCGATACCCACCTTCCACAAAGACATGCTCTAACGGCGGCAACCGATTCGGGCCATACTGCCTCAAGGGGATCAACGGCGTGTCCGAATAGCAAAGATCGTTGCTGAAACGGATGATTTCCGGCATGCAGCGAAAGTGTTCACGCAGCGTGATCCGCTTGGTTCCATATCGAAGTTTACCGTGATCAAACAGGCTACTCTCAATATCGAACGATGACTTGAACTGGAAATCGTGAAGGAATTCCTCCATCAGGCGATGCACCGCATCGCGAGGTAAACCAACCGCCTCCGGGCTGATCTGCTTGTCGTCGCCAACGATCAATATCTTCTTGCCGAGATAGAACAAGGGGAGTGCTTCGACTCCGCATTGCGAAGCTTCGTCAACGATGATCACGTCAAACATGCTGGGGATGGGATACACTGTGTCCCAGACGCGGTGTAGCGGCATTACCCATGCCGGAACCGCTTCGCGGCATGCATTCAGGTGCGCTTGCGCCTCGCGTCGGTGGCGCGGCGCGTGCTTCCCCGTCCCTTTGCCAAGCCACCGCATGGACTGTTGCCAAGCTTCCATGTGACGTCGATGGTCTTCCTTGAGCCGCGAGAAACAGAACGACCAGGCGCGAAGCGCGGCAAGCTTCGCGATAACGCTATTTATCTCGTCCTCGATCTGTTTGGCGCGTTTGGCGAGCGCCGGAACGTCTTCCTGCCGGATGTATTCCTCGATCCAGTACCGCGCCTGCGCCCAGCGCCAAGCGCCGCCAATGCGCTGGACTCGTTCATCCCAATATGGCTCGTTGCAAGTTTGTTCCAAGGACTTCGTGAACTGCGGAAGCAAAAGGCGCAGTTTCGAGAGATCTTCGTCCACCTTCTGAAGGCGCTGGCGCTGCCTCTCCAATTCCTGAATCCTATTCGCGCACAGAGCGAACCTATCAATATCGTGGCTGCGAATGGCGCTCAGCAAATCATTTGTCACCGGATGTGCGCTGCCCTTGGCAGCCATGCGAGAAATCGGAGCCTCGACGCTTCGGATTTCCTCAGTGGCAAGCCGCTTGCGGATACGGGCCAATGCAAGGCGGCATGAGGACGCAATTCTTTCAATTTGGGATTCGTCGGCCCATACGGGCTCGCCCATGCCCGGGCATTGGCTTATTGCTTCCTGGCACTAGGCAATGAGTTCCTCGAGCGCCAAGGCGTTTTCGAGCGCATCATGCAACGACTTGAGGCCGGTCAATTGGAGGGCATACGGCCCTTCAACTTTTTCACTTCGCCCTTTCCAGAAGCCCCATGCCTTTTCGCATTCAATGCGAACGTGCAGCGCATCGGCAAGATTTGAGAAATGCTCGACGGTGGAGCATGGCCGCCCGCCAATCTTCACTGTCTTGATAACGTGTAACCGCTCTTTCACCGGTTTGGGCCGAAACAACCCCCAACCCAGTTTTCCGCCATTCTCCATGTGCTCTTTCAGTTTGTGGGCGTCTTCATGCAACGACCTGATATCGATAGTATCCGGGAATTCGATACGGGTCTCGTCGGCGACCGCAACGAGTTCTTCAATTGACGCAATAACATCGCGCGTGACACGCAGGAGTTCATTCCAAAGGGAGGAGTTGCCGCCCAGAACATCGCGTAAGGCATCGTTCATCCATGAATGAGGCGTTGCGAGGAGCTTCCTGCGAGTGTCCCGAAACGTTGAGAAAGCGTCACGGATCGCCTCGATGGCCGGAGGAATGTTTCCTGCCAACAGATCGGTAAACTGTTCATCGGCCCCGCGTGCCGCGTTTTGCTCTTCTTCAGTCGCGCTTGTCTCATTTCTCACGAGATTGGCGAAGCGCTCAGGGGATGGCAACGCTTCGGGCCATGCAAGGCCCAATTCCCGGCGCTTCTCTGGCGTGAATTGGCGCAAAGCCGCAAGGACGCTTCGCAAATCGTTTACATCGATTGGAAAAGTCTTGTCCAAAGGAACGGAATCCGTGAACCATTCGTAGTCGGACCGATCCCGGTTCACAGCTTCGGCGATTCTGGCCGCCGTCCCTCGATACGCTCCCTCCGCAATGGTATGTGTATGTGTTTCGGACTCCCGGATGTCGCGTAGCCGCCGGTTGACCTTGGCCTTCTCCTCGCAGAGATTTCGCAGGCGATCGTCAAGTTCCATGCGCTCCCGCTCGGCGCGATCTTCGTTCCATTCCTCATTCTTGCGGAGAATGCCGCCAACGCTGGATTCAAGAGAGCGGCGTTCCTCAAGTCCGCTGCCTAGCAGATTGATACAGAGAGGACGCAACTCATCGGGCACAAGCCCTTCAAGAACCTGAAGCGCGCGCGGTGTTTTCGCCGTGATCAGTGTGCGCTGTCCCGTGGCAAGCAGATGACAGATTAGATTGGCGATGGTGTGGGATTTGCCAGTGCCGGGCGGCCCTTGGACCAGCACGCCACTTGCCGCTCGAAGCTTATCCACAATGCGGCGCTGCTCATCGTTCGATGGCTTGGGGAAGAAGACCTCACCGTCGAATGCAGCGTTTGCCTGTTCTGGCCCATTTGGCGATTCGCGGCCATCCTTCGGAAGGATTTCCGCGAGATCCGCGAATTCTCTGGGGATGGCTTCGCCGTTCTCAATCTGTTCCTTGATCCGTTTCAAGGTTTCGGTAAGACCTTTGGCGGACCGCTTTCGCAGGATCAGAGCGGGGGCGTACTCCACGATGGGTTTTGCGGAAGCACGGATGGTTTTTGCTTCCAGCGAACCGTCATAATCGCCTTGTGAGTTGATCGAATGCACCAAAGCCTGAAGCACGCCTTCAACGCATCCCCTCTCCCATGGATCGTCTTCGGCTGCGGACAGCGAAGCCTTTGCGGTTTCCTCGGCACGCACTGGCTGTTCCTCGATGTCCAGCATGTCGACTTCGGGCCGCACCTGGGCCCCTTCGGGATGGGGTCGGACGGTGAATTTGCCCAGGAGGGCCTCAAACTCCAGGATGGCGTTGGCGACAAGCAAATGACGGCGGGCGCGCTGCCCGGTGGGCGTCTGCCATGTCAGCAGTCCCAGACCAAGGACGAGCTCGTACTCCTCGCCAAGCCGGAGTTGTTCTTGGTGGATACCAAATAGCACGGAGTAGACTTTGTGGACCCTCTCCCACGCACTGTGTTCTTCCGTCCACGGCCACCACTTATCTTCGACATAGCTTTCCCAGGCCCGTTGAATCTCTGGATGATCCTCAAGGCGTTCGCTGCAGGGGATGGTTTCCGGCTGGTCCGATCCCTCGCGCCAATCAAGATTCTAGATTTGCCGCGTGATTTGCGGAAGGAGTTCGGGCAGGTCGTTCTTGTTTCGGAGCGCCGATAGGTTCACCCAGTCTTTGCAGGAAGGGGGGATGGCTGGCAATTCTGGCTCTTGCCTATTTTGCACTTCCAGCCATTCGTCCGGTTCATGTTCCTCATCACGGCCCCATGCCTGCGTGAAGCATCCCCACTCATGCGGTACGTCCGACACCCAAAGTACTTTCTCGTATTCGGCAATGTCGCGGATTAGCTTTGTGCTCAGGGTCGCCAGTCTTAGTAGATAGTCGACAAGCCGAACGACCTTCTGCGTTTCAGGACTATGTGCTTGCTGGTTGTTCAAGACGTCACCAGTCTTCATGCGTTTATCGGCCTAGACAGTATGACTTCCGCCGTTGGCCCAGACGCTGACCTCCGCGAGGGCCATGACGCGGGTTGGGTTTCATGTGTTTGCTGCTGCCAACAACAACTTGTCCAATTCACGCGGGCTCAATCGTCGCTCGTAGAGGCGCTTGACGGATAGGTATCGCGCGGCCGCCAGCTCGCCCAGGCACCGGTAATAGTGGGCGCGCGACATGCCGGCGGTACCGGCGAGCCACGTCTGGCAGCGGTGCACGGTGTCCTCGGCGAGCTTTTTGATCTGGTTGACCAGCCGGCCGGC
>CADDZJ010000179.1 GCA_902812415.1 Acidobacteriota bacterium | reverse complement strand
CTACTGAAAAAAGTTTCGCGGTGAATTATGGCGACTTGGAATCCAGATTCAAGGCTAAAGCCGTTATCGGATGGTTACATCCAGCTAAGTCTCCTATTATCAATCACGTTACACATGGATAATGGATTCTTGACGGGAATATGTAACGATCGTGGCGCAGCAGTGATATACTTTCACTACCAGCGGGCTGACTTTTGTGGTGGTTTAGGTGATGGGCGGGGAGGCAATCCATAATACTCGTAGCGATGACCTCTGGCCGCTATATTTTTCGGCTCTTCCTGCTATTGGTTTGATTCTCAAAAATACCGGGATTCTTCCGCCTCGCTGCGCTCGGCGTCAGAATGACAGTACCCGAGCTTTGGCCGAACCCTTGGAACTAAATGTAGAAACTCGAGTGTGCGGAAGGGCTATGCCTTTCCGCGCAGCCAGCAGGGCGGCTGCACGTCGCGTCTCAGGTTTCTAGCGCGTCCGCCTGACTCTCGGTCAGCTTGCTTATTGAATGCCAGGCATGTCAGACATTCGGGAACAGGAACAAGCTGCGCTCAACGCGGTGCTCTCATCAAGAACCTTCGCCAAGTGCCAGAACTTAGCCAGGTTATTGCAGTATATCTGCCAGAAATATCTGGAAGGGGATGCCTCGAACCTGAAGGAATACAACATTGGGGTCGAGGCGCTTGGGAGGGCTCTGGACTTTGATCCTGCGGAAAACTCGATTGTCCGGGTTGAGGTTCATCGCCTTCGCGAGAAGCTGAAAAAGTATTATCAGGAAGAGGGCGCGGGCGACCCTTGGGTGATCTCTCTCCAGCCTGGAAACTATATCCCGCAGTTCATCCGGCGAGATGTTGCCCTGCAGGCCCATGCGAGCGAAGCGCTTGTCCTGGATGATGCCGGGGCCTCTAAGGGAGAAACGAATCTTGCTGTTCAAGCGTCGCCAACCAACCCAGGCATCCCCGGCGGAAGGGGCGGAGGATCAAGAAAACCTTTTTTCCTGCCCATCAGTTCAAAACGGCCCGGAGTGACGGCGCTCTACGTTCTGGCTACCGCGGGTCTTGCCCTGGTCGTTACAATCGTTATTCTCCATATCCAAAGCCTCTCCCGCTCGAAAACCTTGCCCTCTGCGCTTTCGGGACCCAATGCCTTGCCGGGGATGAAAGTTGCCGCGCAGGAGTCAACCATCCGCATCCTGGCCGGCTACACCAAGGAAAAGTATATCGATCGGGCAGGCCGCGTATGGCAAGGCGATCAGTATTACAGCGGAGGACAAAGCGCCAGTCAGACGGAAAGATTTTTCCTGCGCACTCTGGATCCCACGCTCTTTGAGACTTACCGCTTCGGGGATTTTGCCTACAATATCCCCCTGGCGGCAGGCAATTACGAATTGCGGCTGTATTTTACCGAGACCACTTATGGTCCCGATACGATTTCGGGAGGAGGAGAAACCAGCCGGCTTTTCACCGTTACTTTGAATGGCAAGCCGATTCTGGACAATTTTGATATATTGAGCGACGCGAATGGCGAGGACGTTGCCGATGTCCGTGTTTTTAAGGACGTGAAGCCGGCGCCGGATGGATACCTGCACCTCCAATTTGAACGGAGTAAATCAGACCCTCTGGTGAGCGCGATTGAAGTGATACCAGCCCCAGCGGGCAAAATCAATCCCGTGCGCATTGTGGCGGAGAATAATTCCTTTACCGATCATGAGGGCCGGTTCTGGATTCCCGATTGTTACTTTGAAGGCGGGCGAATGGCGCTGCGCAAGGTTCCGGTTCAAGGCACGTTGGACCCCGGCCTTTACATCGGGGAACGGTTCGGGAACTTCGATTATGCCATCCCCGTTGCGCCCGGGAGGTATCGCGTGACGTTGAGCTTTGCGGAGACTTATTTCGGCGCGGATAATCCGGGCGGAGGCGGCGCCGGCAGCCGGGCGTTTGACGTGTATTGCAACGGGGTGGCTCTGCTTCGGAACTTTGACATTTTCAAAGAGGCTGGCGGAGCCAATCGAGCCTTGCAGAAGACCTTTCGCGGTCTTGAGCCGAATGCTCAAGGCAAACTGATTCTGCGTTTTGTTCCCGTCGAGAATTATGCCTGCGTGAATGCCATCGAAGTGGCGGACGAATCAAGATAGATCACGTTCCGTCTCACCGTCTCAGCCCTGTTGGGAATTACAAATGATAGCAACGGCTTTTGTTTCAGCGCTGGCCTGCTCACCGTCACCGGCGATCTCGGCGCTGGGGACAGCACCGTTATAGAATTGCAGGTCGCGATGATTGGCAATGCTCGTTAAGATGGGCGGCTGACGCAGTCCGCGGAAAATTCTGCCCTGGGGGGACGCGTTCCCGCTTCAGCGGTTTGCTATACTAAATACGGGGGAGTTAACATTTAGGCTGACCCTGACCCACCTTAAGGCTGGTGACCCTAACGCTAGGCTCGCAAATCGAAACGCGGGGCACGCCTCGCGGAAACTATGATGTTCACCGAAGGTCAGATCGTTAAAGGCCAATATCGCATTCTCGGTGAGATTGCCCAGGGAGAGCTGGGGCCGGTCTATCGCGCCATCGATTTGAACTCAAGAAGCGCCTGTGTCCTTAAGCCTCTTTGCCTGAACGGAGCGGCTGAGATTGAGCCCTTGAAGCAGGAACTGGAAAAGATCCAGGCTCTCCGGCACTCCAACATCGCTTCTGTGGGAGAAGTTGAGGAAACCGAGGACCATCAATTTTTTATTCATCGGGAATTCCTTGACGGCGTGACCCTCGAAGAGGTGATCTGGAAACAAGCGCCGTTGCCCCTCTCTCGCGCGTGCACGATTGCGAAGCAGATCGCCCGAGCCCTGGAGTCCGCGCACCACGCGGGCATCATTCACGGAAATCTCACCCCCTCCAAAGTGCTGTTGGTCTCTGAAGAAGGCGAGGAACACATTAAGGTGCTGGGTTTCGGAACCTTAATCCTCAAGAAAGATCGGTTCATCGATCTTGCCCGCCTGGCTTTGCGAAACGGCGGCGCTCCCATCTTTGGCGACCCCAAATATATTTCTCCCGAGCAGGCTGTGGGGATGGCAGCGGATGCGCTGGACGGACGTTCGGATCTTTATTCGCTTGGGGTCATCCTTTATCAGATGCTGACCGGAGATCTGCCCATCCAAGGCTCGAATGCCATGGAGACCGCCCTGGGACATGTGTTTTCAGAACCTCGCTCCCTTCGCGATCGTCCGGAGCTTGAAATCCCTGAGGTGATCGATACGCTGGTCGGGCGAATGCTGGCCAAGAATCGTCAGGATCGACCCGCGAGCGCGACGGCCCTGGTGGATCAGCTTTCAGCCTGGGAGAAGAAGCCCGCGCGGCCCCGGCCTGTCGTGATAGAGCCGGCTCGTTCCGTCGCGGCGAAGAATGCTGCTCCTGCGCCGGAACCGGCGATTCAGAACCGGAGAATTCCGCAGCGTGAACAGGTCATTCCAGAACCCCAGCCTACAGATCCCATCCCCTCGCCTATCTCCGCCCCTCCGCCTGGCGCTTTTATAGCCGATTTGAAGCCGGAACCCGCTCTCTCACCGCTCGAGATGCAACCAGACAGCGCGACTGTCGATGTCCAGTTGGATCGCCCTCCGGAACCCGCTCCAGCCCGCACTCCGCCTCGCGCGCGGCCCGTTTCGCACGCGGATTCCGTCATTTTCAAGAGTTACGTCGTGAAAAAGGGAGTTCCGGCCAAAGAAGAGCCATCCCATCGATGGGCTATTGCGGTCCTTATCGTATTGATTCTGGCCGGCGCAGGATGCGCCTGGCTCTATGAGACAGGACGAACTTACTGGTTCCAGCCCGAGTTTTTGAAGGCGCGTATCTCTTCATTTTTTTCTTCGGGATCATCGGGGAATCTGCCGCCGGTGGAAGAGGTTCCGCCTCAGGCGACGCCGCAATCAGGCTCAACCGCGACTCAGTCTGCGCCTGCCTCTTCGCCCCACCAAACGGCGCCACCTAACACTCCTGCTTCGGGTCATTCGCTTTCCGATCAGTCACAGTCCACGCAGCCTCCCGCGAGCCAGCCCCTCCACCCTTTGGCTCCAACGCCCAACGCTAATAATGTTAACAACGCGAATGCCGCCACATCTTCAGATTCCCGCGAGACCGCATCCTCGGCTCAGGCCCATGCCCCAGCCAGGATGGCGCGGAAAACAAGAAGCGCCAGGACGAAAGTCTTCACACCCGCGGAAGTCGTCGACAAAGCATCCATCATTCGAGGTGCCACAACGAAGGGGGATTACTACTTCGAGCGCGGAGATTATGACGAGGCAATCCGCGCCTATCAAGTGGGTCTGTCCCAAGATCCTTCCAACCAGCAGCTCCTTGCGGATATTGAGCGCGCAAGACGAGCCAAGGCCGCTGAAGCGAAATACCTCGGCCAATAACGCTGGTTGTTTACATCCGTGAGAGGTGACGATGAGAATCCTGACCTTGCGGATTACGCCCGGAATGCAATGGATTGCGGCAATCTTTCTGGCGCTTTGCTGGATTTCGCCCATGCCGCTCGCGGGCGCCCAAAAGCCCCTAAGCCAGCAGCAGATTATCGGCCTGGTTGAGGGCGGAGTCGCCAGCCAGCGCATCGCGCACCTGGTGCAGGCGCGCGGCATCGATTTTGAAGCCACTCCTCAATTCCTGGCGATGCTCAAGAGCGATGGAGCCGGGCAAACCCTCTTGAATGCGTTGAAATCGGCCAATCAACAGATTTCGCCGGCGGCGGAAATCTTTGCTGAGAAGAATCGCCAGGCCAAGGCGGATGTGGCGAGAGGGAAAACTCTTCTCGATCGCAAGCTTTGGGCCGAGGCTGAAGGAGAGCTTCGCAAGGCGATTCAGCTTGATCCCACCGATCCTGCGGCTCACTTCTACCTGGGCCACGCGTTGAGCGAAGAGAAGAAATGGGATGAGGCGATTGCGGAATATCGAGAGACCATCCTGTTGGCGCCGGATTCGGCGCCTGCGCATTGCAACCTGGGCAATGCTTTGCTGGCGAGGAACGACCTGAAGGGAGCTGTCGCGCAGTATCAGCAGGCCATCAGCCTGAATCCTGAGGATGAGAAGGCCAATTACGCTTTAGGGGTTGCCCTCTACAATCAAGGCGATTTTCCGCGCGCGGAGGCGCAGTTTCAAAAAGCGGTTCAATTAGAACCTGAAGACGTTGACGCTCTCTGCGCTTGGGGATTGACGCTTTTTCGCCAGAATCATCTGGATGGCGCGATTAAGGAATATCGTCGGGCCTTAAAGCTTAATCCTCAGAATGCCTCGGCGCATGCCGGACTTGCTTACGTGCTTTTGAAGAAGGGCGAACGACGCCAGGCGCTTGAGGAAATGCGGGTGGCTGCATCCCTGGCGCCACAAGACCTGCGTTATCGCGCGACCTATCAGAAATTATGGAGCCAGTTGAATCGATGAGTCCGCCTACGTCATCGTAAGGCTGGCGGCTAGCCCAACGCCTGCTCTTATTCCCGGACGGGAGGTCATTTGCAGGATAGGGAAGCGGCGTGTCCTTATCCCTCAGCGCCCTCCAGGGCATAGTTTCGGTCTTGCTTGAAGCGAAGAGCGACGACGGCGATCAAAGCGATCGCCGCCGCCATTGACGCAACAGCATTCTCGCTCATCATATGCGGGATGCTGCTCGGTCCGTGGCTCCAGCCGACCAGAAGCATTGCCGCTCCGCCGCCAAGTCCTCCGCTCATATTGAGCGTTCCGGTTGCAAACCCGTAGTTTCTCTCCGAGACCACATCGTAGGCGGCGGCGAACGCATTGGCGGCCATCGCGCCGGCAAAGAAACCAAAGACCACCGCGGCCAGCTTCAAGCCCTGAAGTGAATTGAGAGACACAGTCCAATAGGCGAACGGAGCGCAAATCAGAAGCCCCAGCGCGCCGATGTAAAAGCGCCCGGAGTGAATTTTACCGGCAACTAGGTCGGCAACGGGGCCCCAAGTTAACACGCCTGCCACAGAACCGGCTTGCAGATACACCATTGCCGTGAAGCCGCT
>CADDZJ010000178.1 GCA_902812415.1 Acidobacteriota bacterium | reverse complement strand
TGACTGAGATTGATCCCGAGGCCCCCGACCTGGCAGTGGGCCTGTGTGATCTTGGCCTGGGATGGCCTGAGATCGGCTACGTAAATCTTCAGGAGATTCGCTCCGTACGCGGGAAGCTAGGCCTGCCCGTCGAACGCGATCTGTACTTTACCGCTGACAAGACCCTGTCCGCCTACGCCGAGCAAGCCCGCGTTTTCGGCGCTGAGGACATCGTCGCTACGGTCTGCGTTGTCACAATAATTTGTAATTCTCAATAATCAGTTTGTGTAACCTCAGTTGTAGCTACAATGTTTTGGCTCAGGCAAAAAGGAAAGGATGTTGCGACGCTCAGAGGATTCGTGAGTCGGGGGTTCGAATCCCTCTAGGCCTACTATGTTTTTTGCCTGCTTGTTTGTTGGTTCGGACTTCGGCCTGCCGAGCGGAATCGGAAAATGCAGATAACAGCCGCGCGCGAATGATGATCGTAACTACTGATGCGGTTTGCCATGGCCGGAATCATTGGGCAGGTTCGCTGCCGGTGCGGGGAGAGAAATTAAGGCACGCGTGGGAGTGACAGAAACAGGAATCTGGGGTCCCACGTCCAGACCGGTCAGTGTATAAAGGCCGAGGAATCGAACGGTGGCGATGGCGTCGACGGAAACGGGTATCCACATGCCGTTCACGGCGGCGAACTGGACAGTGATGTGCGGATCCTTAATCCAGAAGGAGGGGCTTTTGAGCGGCACACCGACGATCTGGCGAATATGGTAGGTCTTGGCATCCACCCAGATATCACCTACCAGCAGTCCCTTCTCCTTTCTTTTGGGTACGATGTGCAGCACGTACTCGGGAACCGTTCCAAAGTCTTGCTCGCGCAGAAAGATGAAATCATAATTCAGACGGCTGACGTCGCTCCGGTGGCCTTCCTTGGCCGACTCAATTTCCTGCTCCAGAAGAGCGCGTACGATCTTTTCACCCCTCGGGTTGCCGTGCGATTCGACAATTTCAAATGCCTTGGTCTCTGGCGGCGTAAAGCTGATTTGAGCGGTGACCTCCGAAGAGGGCGCCGGATCATCACCCCGGAATATCTTATACTGCCGCGTAACGTTGTAGGGGTGCGTGAGGGCCGGATTTTGCTGCTCGGTTCGCTCCACCAAATCCAGAATCAAGTTCAGCGCCGGCGGCGTGGTGGGGGCTTCTTGTCCCGGTAACGGACGCGGCACGGCGCAGGCCGCTACAGCCAAGAAAATCATGAGTTGGAATCGCTTTCTTTCCGCCCAGGCAATGACCCGTATTTGTCGGCAACTTCTTCCCCGCGCAATGTGCATGGCATGCCCTCGCTGTTGGGTCCCAATTCCGCTAATTTAAGCAAGGATCACATCAATTCAATCCAGAGATTTCCCGCATCAATCGCATCTTCCCATTGCGATACGACTCAGAACGCATATCAGGTATTCTGTCCTGCATATACTCCAAGTTATGTCGCCGGTTCTTTGAGTTCGCGCAGCCAGATGTTTCGATAGCGCACCGGATGGTGGTGATCCTGAAGTCGCAAGGGCCCTGTCACAACCCCCGGCTGATAGGGCGGCCGAACCTTATTCTCGGTGGGTCCACTCAAGGCCACATGGTCCTGCACCAGCACGCCGTTTTGAAACACGGTGACATAGGCTGGTCGGATCAACACTCCGTTCGGGAGAAATCGAGGGGCATGGAAAATGATGTCGTAAGTTTGCCACTGACCTGGCGGCCTGCAGGCGTTCACCAGCGGAGGATATTGTCCATAAATTGCGCCGGCCTGACCATCCGGATAGGTCGTGCTGTGATAGGAGTCCAGCACCTGTACCTCATAGAGGCCCTGCAGAAAAACGCCGCTGTTGCCGCGATCCTGATCATGTCCGCGTGGAGGCGCAGGCGTAGCCCACTCGACGTGCAATTGAAAGCTGCCGAAGCTTTGGCGGGTTTCGATATCGCCCGTTCCGGGCGCCACCTGAAAATAACCGTTCCCCACAGTCCACCGCGCGGGCCCGCCCTGGAGGGATTTCCAATTTGAAAGATCCTTCCCATTGAAGAGCACGATCGCATCCGAAGGCGGATTGCCGGCATGCTCCTCGGTGCTGCACTCGCCCGGCGTGATCACTTTCGGCGCAGGACGATTGCGGTCATGCTGTGGCCATTTGAAAATGGCCTCCTGCGCGGCAAGGGTGGCAACACTGCTAAGTGCCGCGACAAGCAGGATCGCTCCGGCTGTCTTCATGCAAGGGATTTTCATAGAAAGCGCTCCTTGATCGAGAATAAGAGGCTATAAAAATCTTGAAGTCCGAAAACGAACGTCAATAGGTCAAGTTTCCAACGCCCCCACCCGCCACTCTGTGGTTCCCCTTCTCCCGCCCTGACGGGAGAAGGGAGGCGCCGTTGCTGTAGCGGCGGTGTCCCCACCGCCGAAAAAGGCCGGCGAGAGCCTATCCTGAGCGAAGCAAAGGAATACCCGGCCCTACAGCAAAAAGCGCCGGCAGGGGCTCCGGCGCAACCGTTTCAATTCTCACCTGGAAGGCGAATCCAAGTGCCAGCATCCACAGGAATTTCCGCTCCGGTAATGGAGCGCGCATCATCGCTGGCAAGAAAAGCAACGGTTCTTCCCACATCCTGAGGCTGAATCAGCCACGGGAGCGCCTGGGCCTGCTCAACGAAGTTCCGCATCCAGCCTTCCACGCTCGGCGCAAACTGGGCGATAATCTCATGATTCTGGGGGCTGTCCACCAGGCCGGGCGAGACGGTGTTTGCCCGGATGCCATCCTTGCCGTAATGGGCTGCAATGCCTCGTGTAAGGCCCGCAACGCCAGCCTTCATAGCGGCATAAAGACCGTAATTGCGCATCGTGGCCCGGCTGTGGACGCTTGCGATGTTAATAATAGACCCGCTGTTCTGACGCTGCATTTGAGGAATCGCACATTTGCAGCATAACCATACGCCTCGCAAATCCACCGACATCAGGCGATCGAATTCCTCTTCGCTGGCATCCGCCGGCGGCCGGATCAATCCGATGCCGGCATTATTGACGAGCACATCGAGCCGCCCATGTTCCTCAATGACTTTCCCGATCATTGCCCGGATTGATTCCGCCCGGCTCACGTCACCTTGAAGAAAAGAGGCCTTGCCGCCTTCAGCTTGAATTCTGGCGCAAATTTTTTCAGCCGCCGGCACATCCAATTCAACCACCACAACGTGCGCGCCGTCACGGGCAAGTTCAAGCGAAATTCCATGACCAATTCCCAAGCCTCCGCCGCCCGTCACAATGGCGATTTTCCCTGTCAAACGCCCCATGGGGTTCCTCCATCTCACATGATATTCACCGGGTCTACGTCAATCAGCACGGAACGCGGCGGGATATGATGCCGGTCACATTCTTCCGTCATATGGCGCAACACCTGGTTCAATATCGAACGCGAGCTTGCCTTGAGCAGAATCTGAATGCGATAACGTCCTTCAATCCGCGCCAGGGGCGCAGCGTTCGGCCCCAGCATTCTTACTCTTTTCGGATCGGCAATCCCTTTGATAAACTCCCCAAGCTGATAAGCCACGCGCGCCGCCTGATCCAATTTCTCATCCTGCGCGATCAAGTTCACCAGCGCCGTTGTGGGCGGATAATGCATGACGCGCCGAAAGCCCATTTCCTTGCTGAAAAAGCCGGGATAGTTCTGATCTGCCGCAAGGCGGATCGCATAATGCTCCGGGTAAAAGGTCTGCACCAGAACTCGTCCTGGCGCGTCACCCCGCCCCGCGCGGCCCGCCGCCTGAGTCAGGAGCTGGAAGGTGCGCTCCGCAGCGCGGAAGTCCGGCAGCCGCAGGCCCATATCCGCGGAGACCACGCCCACCAGGGTCACTCCCGGAAAGTCGTGGCCTTTGGCGATCAATTGCGTGCCAACCAGAATATCAATTTTTCGCTCCCGGAAGTCGGAAAGCACCCGCAGATAATGTCCCGGGCGGCTGGCCACATCCCGATCCAGGCGCTCGACTTTTGCGCCCGGAAACAGATCGCGCAGTTTGTCTTCGACTTTTTCAGTGCCCTCGCCAACATAGTAAAGATATTCGCTCCCGCAAGCAGGGCAGCGCTCGGGAACTTTTGTGGCGTAGCCGCAATAATGACAGATCAGGCGATGCTCGCGGCGATGATAGGTAAGAGAAATGGAGCAATGAATGCAAGTGATCGCCTCTCCGCAACTCCGGCAGAGCAAAAACCAGGCGTAACCGCGACGATTGAGAAGGATCATGGTTTGCCCGCCGGTAACAAGCTGTAGCTCGATCTCCTGCTGGAGTCGCCGGGAGATGGGGACCTTGCTGTGAGTCTCCCGGAACTCCTCTCGCATATCGATGATTTCAACTTCAGCCAGGCGGCGGCCCGCCACGCGCTGGTTCAGAGTCAACAAGTGATATTTTCCCTGCTGAGCGTTCCAGTAAGATTCAAGCGACGGGGTTGCTGAGCCGAGTACGACGAGCGCTCCGGCCAGCCGCGCGCGAATGACGGCAACATCCCGACCGTGGTAGCGGGGCGTTTCCTGCTGTTTATAGCTGCCATCCTGTTCCTCATCGACCACGACCAGGCCGAGATTTTCCAGCGGCGAAAACACCGCTGACCGCGTGCCCAGCACCATCCGCGCCTCATTCCGCCACACTCGCCACCACTCATCCCGGCGCTGAGCTTCCGTCAGCCCGCTATGCAGAACGGCGACTTTGCCGCCAAAGCGCTCTGTAAACTGCGCCTCCAGCATGGGAGTCAAGGCAATTTCGGGAACAAGCAGCAGGGCTGATCGGCCAAGACTGAGGCAACGTTCCGCAAGTCGCAGGTAAATCTCCGTTTTGCCGCTGCCAGTGACTCCGTGAAGCAGGAATACGCTGAATTTATCGGCTTCCAAACTGCCGGCAAGCATCTCAAGCGCCGAGGACTGGCCGGGCGTAAGCTCCCATGATGGCCCGGCGATTCCTGCAGCCTCGGCAGGAGACTGCGCCGCATTGCCGTTGTTTGTGGGAGCAGCAAAATAGGAGCTTTTTACTCCTTGCAACAGGACATCTTCCGGAATTTGTTGTAGCGATCTATGCGTCTGCGCTTCGGTAAGCTCAATAAGGCCTTCCTGTTCGAGTTTTCGCAGATGGGCCAGGCTCGCGCGCGTTGATCGTAACAGGGCGCGATGGTCGGCCGCCTTTCCCTGCGTCCGCAAAGCCTCGAGAATCCGGGTAGCGACCGCCGACGGGCGTCGCCGGGGCGTTGGGATTGGAGCGCCAGGCGGCTGGCCTCGAAGACTCACGGCTAGTGTCTTTCTTGACGCACGCTCCGCCTGCTGGAGTGTGACCCAACCGGCGTCGAGAGCCTGCATAAGAAGTCTATGGCCCGATCCCGTAAATTTTCTCCGCAAGGTTTCAAAGGTCACTGCGGGATGGGTCTTCACATACTCCAGAAAGGCGCTTTCCTCCCCTTCACGAACCTCCGCGAGAAGGTTCGATTTCAGATCTTCCAACCGGCGCTTCCCTTCCTCCGTAAGGCGGACAACCCGCGCATGCCGGGTCTCAGCGCCCAGGGGCAGCATGGCGCGAAATACCTCACCTGCCGGAGCCATATAGTAATCCGCAATCCAGAGCCCCAAAGTCAGAAGCTCGGGAGAAAGGACGGGCTCCGGGTCCACAACGCGAAGGATATCCCGTGGCTTCAGGCCCGCAGCAATTTGCGCGACTGGCTCAAGCGTCACTCCCATGGCTTTGCGATTGCCTAACGGCACAATCACCCGCTGCCCTGGCGCAACCTCGAATGGCTTGGGCACACGGTAGGTAAGCGGTTCGCGGATGGCCGCGATCACCGCCACGTTGACCAGGGACCCCTGCGATCGAGATTTCTTTCTGCCCGTCATGAGGTTTCAATGCAGACCTTGTGGCTATCGTGCCAAGGCCGGAATCAACAACGGTGACATAGTATCGCACAGGCGCCAATGCCGCATAGGCTCTGTAAGCGTGAACACAGAGACCTTAAAAATTTTAGT
>CADDZJ010000177.1 GCA_902812415.1 Acidobacteriota bacterium | reverse complement strand
CATCTTCCCCTACCGGAGGAATGCTGATCACACTTTTGGGAGACGAACCTGAAAAGACGGGTTATAGATTCTTGCGTTTTCGGGCTGCGCAGAACGTGTTTTACAATCTGAGCCGACGTTACATCCGGAATTCGGAATTTCAAATATCCTTGGCCAGGAATTTCCCAGCGACTGTCAGAGCGCGAGCTTACCGTCTTACACGGATTCTTTCGCCAGTGGAATATTGGAAGGCGACTCCGTCGATCCGATGGAAGAGGCCGCAGCCGCGTTTGAGGCCGGAACGGCCTCGGCTGACTCCGTGCCTTTTTTCGCGCCCGAATCTCCATCCACAGAGTTTCGCATCTGAGCCAGAGCTTTTAAGCTCAGCCCGATGCGTTTCTCCGCCGGATCAAGGCGCACCACCTGAAATTCATACTCCTTGCCGACTTCGAGAGGCGCAGGCCCATTCGCCGCGTGCTCCTCATCAATCTCCGAATTATGGCAAAGCCCCTCGATTCCTTCCCGCAGTTCCACAAAAGCACCGAACTGAGCGATGCGCATCACCTTTCCGCGCAAGGCCACACCCACCTGAGCTTTGGAAAAGAAGTCTTCCCAGATGTCCGGTTGAAGCTGCTTGAGCCCCAGCGAAATGCGGCGTTTGGCGGAATCGAGGCTCAGGATAACCCCTTGCACCCTCTGTCCCTTCTTCAGAACTTCGGAGGGGTGTTTGATGTTTCTGCTCCAGGAGAGGTCCGAAATATGAATCAGCGCATCCACGCCATCCTCAATCTCAACGAAAGCGCCAAAATCCGTAAGGTTGCGCACCCGGCCCTCGACCGTCATTCCCACGGCGTATCGTTCATTCAGCGTCGTCCAGGGATCGGGAAGCGCTTGCCGCAAGCTTAAGGAAATGCGCCGCTGGTCGCCGTGAATCTCCAGGATGGCCACATCCACCAGATCGCCCACTTTGACGATCTTGGAAGGATGCTTCATTCGCCGGCTCCACGCCATCTCCGAGACATGGACCAGCCCCTCCACCCCGGACTCGATCTCGACAAAAGCCCCGTAATCCGTAATGCTCACCACGCGGCCGGTCAGCCGCTGGCCAATCTGATATTTTCGAGGGACTTCCTCCCAGGGGTCGGGCGTGAGTTGCTTCAATCCCAGAGAAACGCGACCCTTTTCAGGGTCATATTTCAGCACCTTGACCTTGATTTCCTGTCCCACCTGCACCACGTCCGAAGCATGGACGACACGCCCCCACGCCAGATCCGTAATGTGGAGCAGGCCGTCCATGCCGCCCAGGTCAACGAAGGCCCCGTAATCCGTCACATTCTTCACGTGCCCTGTCAGCTCGGCGCCTTCCTTTAAGACCTCCAGCAGGCGCGCCTTCTTCTGGTTAAGCTCCTCTTCCAGGGCTGCTTTGCGGCTGACCACCAGATTATTTCGGGCCTTATTCAGCTTGATGATCTTGCAGGCAATCTCCTCCCCAATCAGAGACTCCAGATTGCGGAGCGGGCGGATATCCACCTGCGAGCCGGGCAGGAACGCGCGAGCGCCGACATCGACGATTAAACCGCCCTTGGTGCGCTCAATCACGCGCCCGCGAATATGGGTCTGATCTCGAAACGCGGCTTCAATTTCCTCCCACGCCCGCCGCCGGACGGCTTTTCGATGGGAGACTGTGAAGGCGCCTTCCGCCTCGTCGTAGCTTTCGATTTGAACGTCAATGACGTCTCCGGGAGCCACCGTGAGCACGCCGTCATCCGTCAGAAATTCGCTGCGCGGAATGGCTCCCTCGCTCTTTTGCCCGATATCCACGAGGACTTCGTCATCCGTGATTTTCAATACTGTCCCCTGGACGACTTTTCCCTCGGCGACCTCCGGCAATTCCTGCATGCCGGCGAAAAGGTCTCCAACCTCAGGCATCTCCGTGGGGTCCTTCTCAGCGCCCGCTTGTGCCTCCGGAGCAACGCCACTGGGGTACGAGGCACTCGAATTCTCCTCAACGGACATCCTGCCTTCTCCTTTCCCACATGATGCTTCGAGGATTATTATTCTAACGTTCGCTCGAAAGCCAAGTCAACGCGCTGTCCTTGTTCAGGAGACGATAAACATGTTTTGTTGCGATGAGTTGCGAGCCTGGATCGATGAGGGGGCGTTCTATTACGGTCCGAAGCATCGCATCAACGATGGCCGTATTGTGAACGAGATCGAAACTGAATACTTCGTCCGCTCCAGTGCGAGCCGGGGATACTCCTACATTGGCATCAATTACTGCCCCTTCTGCGGCCGCGCGCTTTCGACGGCCTTATGGGCGGCGGAGAAGAAAAAATAGAAATTACAACCGCTGGCTGGCATTTAACAGAACGCCGAGGGATTATGTTGAGGGGCGGAAGGGTGATCCCAGCCCGTCGCAGGGGTGCATAAGGCGGCCTGAATCCCTGGCTTAGCGATTGATTCTAAAGCCTGGTTAGGGTTCGATCGGAAACTTTCTTCCCCTCCCCAGCGCGGGGAAGCCGTCGCCGAGGGGCAGGCGGCGGGCGCTCTTCATCGAGGAGGGCGAGGATTTGGGCGGCTCGCGGGTCATCGACCGGCGCCGTGGCCCGCTCGCCCTGCTTCCGGAGTTTGCGCGGTTGGCGGTCGCAGGCGGTGGAGGGGGTTCTGCCATAGAGGAAGTCGAGGAGGCCTTCAGGGGGAGGTGCGACCTTCGTCGCCCTAGGACCAGCGGGCGCGGTCGTGCAGCCGTCGGGGCAGTAGTCGCTGGGGAGACGGCGGGGGCGCGATGCCGAGCTTCAAAGCGGCGGCGCGATTGGCGGCCAGTCGCTCTTCGGTGAGTTGGCGTTTTTCCGGGAATAGCATAAAAATCTCCTTGGGGTTTGAGGGGTAGGTTGATGGAAAGCCCTGGTAGCCTGTCATCCTGAGGAGCCGCAGGCGACGAAGGATCCCTGTATTTTCCTTCAAAACCAATACGGGGATGCTTCGCCTCGCTGCGCTCCGCTCAGTCTGCCATGTCGTTTTACGACACCCCGAAGGATGAAAATTAAGCCGAGGCTGGCGGGTGTCTGGGTTGCGTGCCGAAATATCGGCGTATTTTTCAGGGCAGAATGACAGCATGAATCAGAATGACAGGATGGAAAGGTTTTGCGCAGAATGACCGGCCAAGAGCTCAGAATGACAAGCGGGGTACATCCGGGTTTGGCCCGCGCTTGACATTGGAAGGCCCCTCGGATACCTTGAAGGTACGAAGAGACCAGATGAACGTTTCGCGTCCGACGCCCTTCAAATCCCTGCCTTTTTATAAAGCGATTTCAATTTTTGCGAGCGGGAGGTCTTGCGGAATTCTCCGATCCCTATGAAGACCAGCGTGAGAGTCGCCAAAGGAGTTGAGGAACTCTTTGGAGCGTTTGATGAGAACCTGAAATTGCTTGAGAAATGGTTTCAGGTTTCAACCCACCTCACCGACGAAACCCTGGAAATTGAGGGATCTGAAAAGGACGTTCACCGCGTTCAGGACTTCGTCGAAGACTATGCGGAGCTGGTGGAGAGCGGTTCGCATTTCAAGCCTTCGGACGTCCAATCCTTTCTGCGAATCCTCTCGGAAGACCCCGAGGCGAGCCTGAAGGGGCTGGCGGAAGCGGGCCGGCCGCGCACTCTGGGCAAGAAGTCCATTTCTGCGAAGGGTCTGAATCAGCAGCGCTATATCGACGCCATCGAGCGCTACGATATGGTTTTTGGGATTGGGCCTTCGGGAACCGGAAAGACGTATCTTGCCGTGACGATGGCGGTGGATGCCCTGCTCTCGAAGGAGGTCAGCCGCATCATCCTGGCGCGTCCGGCGGTTGAGGCGGGCGAGCATCTGGGCTTTCTCCCCGGCACGCTTCAGGAAAAGGTGAACCCGTATCTCCGCCCGCTTTATGACGCGCTCTACGACGTGCTCGACCCCGATCGCATTGAGCGTTACATCGAGAAGGGGATTATCGAAATTGCGCCCATCGCGTTCATGCGCGGACGCACTCTGAACGACGCTTTTGTGATTCTGGACGAGGCGCAAAACACCACCAGCGAACAGATGAAGATGTTCCTCACCCGTCTGGGCTTCAATTCCAAGGCGGTGGTGACGGGGGATATCACCCAGATCGATCTTCCGAACGGCAGGCGTTCCGGCCTGCTCGAAGCCATGGAAGTGGTGGCGAAGGTTGAAGGCATCCAGTTCATTTATTTCAACGAGCGGGATGTGGTGCGTCATACGCTGGTGCAACGCATCATTCGGGCCTACGAAGAGTACGATCAGGCCCGCGGTGCCTCTCAAACGCCGCGCAACGGATCGAGCGTGGGGTCGGGGAAATAGGGGCGGGGGGAACAGAGCAGACCTGTTTTAAGGTCCGTGGTTGGTTAGAAACCAAAAGCTGCATCAGACCTCAAAGGCGGAGGTGTGCAGTGCAAGGCTGTGATCTCTTGTTTGTCGAGCAAGCCCTTGGGACCTGTCATTCTGAGCGACAGCGAAGAAGCCCCGTATTTCGCTTTAGCAATGCAGAGATTCTTCGCTCGCTGCGCTCGCTCAGAATGACAGGTCTCTTGGCTGCGGCTACGAGGCCGCGCTGCGATACTCCTCACCCATTCCGGGAATCAAGCCGGCGTCAGGCTCAGACCTGTGGTTTTTAACCGCCAAAGAAACATTCCCATTCCCCTCGAATCCCTGCGAGTGTTTTCCCGGCGGCTCAGCCGTGAGCTCGATTTGCGTCGAGAGCCTTTCGATGTGACCCTGGTTGACGATACCGAGATTCACAGGTTGAATGCCGCTTTTCGCGGCAAGCGCAAGCCGACGGACGTGCTTTCATTTCCGTGGCAGGATGGAGAGCGGGAGATTCCGGAGACGCCGGGCGAGAATCTTTCAGGTTTTCTCGGCGATGTCATTATTTCGGTGGAAGCGGCGCGGCGCAACGCTCGAATGGAAGGCCATTCTCTGCTCACGGAGATTCAGCAGTTGATGCTTCACGGGCTTCTGCATCTTCTGGGTTACGATCATGAGACGGATCGGGGCGAGATGAATGCCATGGAGATGAGGCTGCGACAGAAGCTCGGAATCGAGGGATTGCGCCATAGGCCATCGAAAATTTGAGATTTGAAATTTGAAGTTTGAAGTTCTCCTATGCCAGAAGCAGAGTCATTCAAGTGCGGGTTTGTGGCCATCGTGGGCCGGCCGAATGCGGGGAAGAGCACCCTGACGAACGCCTGGGTTGCGGAAAAGGTCTCCATGGTGGCCCCTGCGCCTCAGACTACGCGCAATCGCATTCTCGGGATTGCCAACCGGCCTGCGGCCCAGGTGATCCTGATGGATACGCCCGGCATCCATAAACCGCTCTCGCGCTTGAACCAGCAGATGATGGCCTTTGTCCGCGAAGCTCTGCAGAACCGCGATGTGATTCTGCTGCTGGTGGATGCCTCGGCGAGCTTCGGGAAAGGCGACCAGTTTGTCATCGAGTTGCTGAAGCAGTATCGCGCGCCCACGCTGCTGGCGCTGAATAAGATTGACCGGATGCGGAAGACTCGCCTTCTGCCCCTGATCGACCGCTATGCAAAGCTCCATGAGTTTGAAGAGATATTCCCTGTTTCCGCGCTGACGGGCGAAGGACTTGAAGAACTCCTTTCAGCGGTGATTCAACGTCTGCCGGAAGGTCACGCGCTCTTTCCACTGGACTATTACACCGACCAGCCGGAGCGCTTTCTGGCCGGCGAGATGATCCGCGAAAAGGTGATCCTGAACACGCAACAGGAGTTGCCCTATTCGACAGCGGTGCTGATTGAAGGGATTGAGGAATCGGAGTCGCTCACGCGCATCCGAGCCACCATCGTGGTCGAAAAAGAATCGCAGAAGCCGATTGTGATTGGGGCCGAAGGAGCGCGCATCAAGCAGATTGGCATTGAAGCCCGCCGCGATCTGGAGAGATTGTTCCCGCCCAAAGTTTTTCTCGATCTTCACGTGCGCGTTGAGCCCCATTGGCGCGACAGCCAGGCATGGGTGGCCACGCTCGATTACCGCGCGGGAAGCGCAGGATATTGATGGCTGCAAATTC
>CADDZJ010000176.1 GCA_902812415.1 Acidobacteriota bacterium | reverse complement strand
CACTCGATTGCCACGCTCCACCAAGGCGTATCGGTATTCGCTGGTGTGGGGGAACGCATTCGCGAGGGCCACGAATTGTGGCACGAAATGACCGCCGCCGGGGTCATGCCAAAGACCATCATGGTATTTGGGCAGATGGACGAGTCTCCAGGAGTTCGCTTCCGGATAGGTCTGGCGGCCCTGACTTACGCCGAGTATCTGCGGGACACGCTTCACGGAGAGGTCCTCTTTCTTATGGACAATGTCTATCGCTTCGTTCAGGCGGGAAGCGAGGTGTCTGGGCTTCTCGGGAGAATGCCCGCTTCTGTGGGCTATCAACCCACGCTCATCGCTGAGATCGCCCAGCTTCAGGAGCGCATCGTGTCGACGCTCAAAGGAGCGGTAACCTCGGTGCAGGCGGTTTATGTCCCTGCCGATGATATGACCGACCCGGCCGTAAGCGCGATTCTCAATCATCTGGATACGGTGGTTGTTTTGTCCCGCTCACAGGCCGGAAAGGGCATTTACCCTGCAGTGGACGTCTTGCAATCCAAGAGCAAGTTCATGAACCGGCATTCGCTCGGCGACCGGCATTACGCGGTAGCGCAGGCCGTCCGGGAGCATCTGGCGCGCCATCGCGAACTCGAAGACATCATCACGATGCTCGGAATCGAAGAGCTCTCCCCCGCCGATCAACGGATCGTCCTGCGCGCGCGGAAGCTTCAAAACTATCTCTCTCAGCCATTTCGTGTGATCGCCGAGAGTTCCGGGATTCCAGGGGTTTCAGTGCCGCTCGCTCAGACGCTCGCTGACTGTGAAGCCTTCCTTCGCGGGGATTATGACAGTCTGCCCGAGGGCGAGTGCTACATGCAAGGCGCCATGAAACCGGTACGTCAGGTGCCAACACCATGAGGACCTTTGTGATGCGGCTCGACAGCGCAACCCGGTGTGAGCGTATCGAGAATATTGCCAGCTTCGTAGGCGAAGACCGCTCGGGCAGCTTCGGGATCATGGCGGGGCATGTTCGGATGATCACGTTCTTGAGCTTCGGCCTGGCCCGATACCGCCTGGCTGGCGGAGAGACGGAATACCTCGCCCTTCCGGGCGGCCTTCTCTATTTCGTGGGCAATGAGCTGAGGATCGGTACGCGACAATACTTCCGGAGCCAGAACTACGACGAAATGGCGGCGATTCTCGATCGCCAGTTACACGAAGAAGAAGAGAATCTGAAGGCCATCAAGGACAGCTTGCGCCGTTTGGATGAGTCGATTCTGCGGCGGCTCATGACTCTTAGGCTTTCGGATGAGCGGTGAGACAGATGCAGCAGAACCATCACAAGCTAAAACAAAGCGTCGAGTTGAGCGTCCGGCGCATGAAGAAGGCAATCGATGACCGCCCCACGGTGTATGCCCAGACGGTCTATTTAGGAACCCTGGGGCTGGTGTTTGTGCTGCCGGTTATTGCTGGGGCTTATTTGGGGCGCTGGCTCGATTCACGCCTTCCAGGGTATTCCGTCAGTTGGACGATCACCTTGATCGTGCTGGGTGTCTTTGTTGGAGCTGTCGACGCTTATCTTCTGCTCAAGGAATAAGAAATGGAAGGTCCAGGGCTACTGAACGGCATCTTAGCAAGGCTCGGCCCGTTCGTGATTACCGGAAGCGTCGTCACGAGTTGGATTGTCCTAGTGGCCCTTGTCCTGGCCGCGTGGCTGCTGACTCGAAAAATACAGTCAGTGCCCACAGGCGCCCAACTCCTTTTGGAAGGGGCGATTACCGCGATGCAGGACGCGATTGCCGCCGTCCTGCCCCAGCACGTGGAACTGGTGTTTCCATTTGTGGGCACGCTGTGGGTCTTCATTCTCCTGGCCAATCTTACCGGATTGATTCCGGGGCTTCATTCACCCACCGCTGATCTGTCGGTGACCGCCAGTCTGGCGGTTCTGGTGTTCGGCTCCGTTCATTGGTTTGGGATTTGCGCCGAGGGGTTGGGAAACTATCTCCGCCACTACTTGCAGCCCAACCCGATCATGCTCCCGTTTCATTTGGTGAGCGAAGTGTCGCGTACGGTCGCGCTGGCGGTGCGTCTGTTTGGAAACATGATGAGCCTGGAGTTGGCTGCCTTTTTGGTGGTCTGGATTGCCGGCTTGCTGGTCCCGATCCCGCTGCTCCTGCTCCACATCGTCGAAGCGATTATCCAGGCCTATTTGTTCGGGATGCTCGCATTGATTTATATCGCGGGTGGCATTCAATCGCAGGAAGTGCGAAGGCGAAAAGAAAGAGAGGCAAGGTCACGATGAAAGAGATGAATTGGTTCGTTACATTATCCACCCTCATTTGCGCGATTGGGATTGTCTTGGGGACGATGCTTCCGGCCCTCGCCATGGGGCGAGCGATCAGCCGCGCCCTCGATGCGCTGGCGCGCCAGCCCGAAGCGGAAAAGAGTATCTCGAGAACTCTCTTTATTGGCCTGGCGATGATCGAGTCACTGGCCATCTACTGCCTGGTGATCATCCTGATCATCCTTTTCCGGAACCCTCTGATCTCTTATCTCACGAAACCGTAGCTCTTTGCAGGAAGGTTTGAGACGTGGAACTGAACTGGTCAACGTTCGTCTTTGAAATGATCAATTTCCTGGTGCTGGTGTGGTTGCTCAAGCGGCTGCTCTACGCACCAGTGTTGAACGCTATCGCCACGAGGAAGAAAGCCATCGAGCAGACATTGACGGAAGCGGAAAAGGTTCGGGCAGAAGCCCAGCAACTCCAAAAGAAATATGAAGACCGGCTACGCGACTGGGAAAAAGAGAAGGAGGCCCAAGTTGCTCAATTCCAGCGCGACCTCGAGGAGCAAAGAGCTCACGCAATGACGGTTCTCGAAAACGACCTCACTAAAGAGCGTGAAAAGCAGAAAGCCTTGGATGAAAAGCTCCTTGCGGAGCTGGTGCGAAAGCAGGACGAGGAAGCCCTTAACTTGGCCGGACGCTTCTCCAGCCGGTTGCTCACCCGGTTGGCAGGCCCCGAGGTGGAAGGGCGGATCGTAGACGTATTCCTGAATGAGATCAAGACACTGCCTGAAGAACGGGTTTGGGAGTTGAAGAACGGATTCAGAAACCACACTCAGCCGAGCGCCGAGATCAAAACCGCTTTCGCTTTGACCGACGGCGAGAAGCAGGCGCTGAGCGAGTCGCTCGCCAGTCTTATCGGAAGGCCGGTTTCATGCCAGTTCAGCGAAGATCCCAAGCTACTGGCGGGATTGCACGTGGCCCTGGGTCCCTTGGTTCTCCAGGCCAACGTGCGGGACGAATTGGCATTATTCCTTCACACGGATACCTATGAACAGTGAAGCAATCTGTCAAGAATCCTTGATCGCTGCTCGCCGGCGGTGGCTCGACCGATACCGGTTTTCGGTCCGGGTCTCGGAGCTGGGAAGAGTCGCTTCGGTGGGTGACGGTATTGTTTGGATCGAGGGCCTGCCAACCGCCGCCATCGACGAGGTTTTGAAGATCGAAGACGGCAGCCGGGCGATGGTTTTCCATCTCACCGAAGAATTAGTAGGAGCCATTCTCCTGGAGGAGACGGACCAACTGGCAGCGGGCTGTCTGGTCTCTCATTCCGGCCAGCACTTGGGTATTCCTGTGGGCGATGAACTTCTCAGCCGTATCGTAGACCCTTTGGGGCGGCCACTCGACGGTCTGACGGCGATCGAGTGCAAAAACCGCCGCGAGATTGACGTCCTCTCGCCACCCATCGTCGAACGTGACTTCGTGAAGCGGCCGCTGTATACCGGAAACAAGATTATCGACACGCTGATTCCCATCGGCAAGGGTCAGCGGCAGCTCATCATCGGTGATAATGGCCTGGGCAAAAGCTCGTTGGTGTTGGATATCGTGATCAACCAGAAAGGCAAGCAGGTCCGTTGCGTCTACGTATTGATTGGCCAGAAGCGGTCGAGCGTGATGAACACGGTCGAGACTCTCAAAGCAGCCGGCACGCTCGAGTTCACGACCATTGTGGTCGCCGATGCCGCGGCGCTCCCTGGACTTCAATACCTGGCTCCGTTTGCTGGAACCGCGATTGCGGAAGACTGGATGCGACGAGGACTCGATACGTTGGTCATCTATGATGATTTGACCACCCATGCCGATTGCTATCGCGAGCTTTCGCTGCTGCTGAGAAGACCGCCGGGGCGCGAGGCTTATCCTGCCGATATTTTTTACCTTCATTCCCGGCTGCTCGAACGCTCCACCTGCCTTTCCGCCAAGATGGGCGGGGGAAGCCTCACCGCCTTGCCGTTGGTCGAAACCAAAGAGGGCGAGCTCGCCTCCTACATTCCCACTAATCTCATCTCGATCACCGACGGTCAAATCTACTTTTCGGAGCCGCTCTTTTCCGGAGGGTTTCTGCCAGCCATTGACGTCACTAGATCGGTCTCGCGGATCGGCGGCCGGGCCCAGGACGCCGGAATCCGCAAAGAGGCGGGAAGAATGAAGCTCGACTATCTCCGTTTTCTGGAGCTCGAAGTCTTCACTCGCTTTGGGGCGAAGCTTGAGAAATCGATCGAGCGCCAGATCCAACGGGGGAGAGTGTTACGGGAAATTCTTAAGCAGGACCAACAAGCGCCATTGCCGATCGAATTCCAGATGGCCTGGCTTGTCGCTTTTAATAGTGGCCTCTTTGATGGAGCCGGGCTGGAAGAAATTCCCGGCGATCTCGAGTATTTGGCCCGGCGGGTTGCGGCGAGCACGCTGACACTTTCCTCACCCCGAGAGGAGTGGGTGGGCGCAGTGAAGAGATGGTTCAGCGAGAAGCGCGAAAGGATCGGCGTGGGTGATGAGCAAAAAGGCTGATTTGCGGCGGCGGCTCGATGCCCTGGAAGAGATCAAGGGGATTATGACCGCGATGAAGAATCTCTCGCTTCTCGAAATCAGCAAATTGAACCGGTTTGCCGCCACACAGCGACAAACAGCGGTCGGAGTGGAAGAAGCGGTGTCAGACTTCCTGAGCTTTCATCCCGTTCCGGCAGGCGCCGCACCTACAGAAAGGAAACACCAGATGTACCTGCTCATCGGGTCAGAGCGCGGTTTCTGCGGGGGGTTTAATGAAATGGTCCTTCATCGCCTTCAACTGCTCTTAGACGGCGACCATAAAGGGACCAAGGTGACATTGATGATTGTCGGGAACCGGCTTGCCTCGAAGATACCACCCGACCTTCGGGTTGGACTCAGCCTGCCTGGACCTGCGGCTCCTGAGGAAGTTCCTGACACCATCACCGAGGCGGCTCGCTATCTGGGAACCATGCAAGAGAACCTTCCGGCCTGGGATCCGCGCTTCCTAACCATCATCCATAACCGGGAGTCAGGAAACGGCGTTGAGACTTGTGTCATGGAACCTTTCGCCCACTTCGCACGGCCCGAAATCCCATGCTATTCAAACCCGCCTCTACTCCAAATACCTTCCCGGGACTTGTTGGTTCTTTTGGCGGACCAATACTTGTTGGCGGCGCTATACGATATCTTCTACAGCTCGCTGGTGGCGGAGCATCGGCAGCGGGTCAGGCACATGGAGAATGCGATTAGCCACCTGGAAAAGGCTGCAACGAAGCTCGCCCACCATGTGAACCTGCTGCGGCAGGAAGAAATCACCGAGGAGCTCGAGGTGATTATGCTGAATGTCATGGAATCCGAAGCTAGCACCCAGCCTTGCGCCCGTCTGACGGCGAGCTGGAAGGGTAAAAGACTCTTGCCTGCAGACTCCTTCGACAGTTCATGCCCAAATCCTCACACAGCGTTGTGATCCACATCACTGCGTGTGGTTCGGGAGCACCAGAGAATGGAATCGAAACAGGTCGGGAAGTGTGACGAATTTACGGCATATGCGCGTAGTAATTATTCGAGGGAGGCTTGAGTAAGGTCGGCGCAGGGCACGAGGCTTTCAGTGATAGCTTCGGTGGAGGTTATATGTATACGATAGGCGTATATGCGGTTTGTGTGGGCTTAATCTTCATGATTGGAGCAATCTTATTTACAGGCTGCGCCGCCCTACTCGTTCTTAGAGACGTATGCCTGATGCTGTTGAATATGACCGACAGAATTTTAGTGCGGGTGCGTATCTCAGCACCGCGGATGGTAGCCTTTCACCCGCTATTCCGCCTCGAGGGCCCCCATCGGCGTCAATGGACTCGTGCCGTCGTGAGCCATAGCGCGGTTTTAGGCCGGAGTTTGATTCGGATGCGGTAGAGATCCGCACGGCGGGTGCGAGAATCCTTGTGAAGGAGTTGAAGCCGAAACACCATTTATGCAGAGCCTGGTAGATACACCCAAAGTTGCCTACTTCTCTATGGAGATCGCGCTGGAATCCAGTGTGC
>CADDZJ010000175.1 GCA_902812415.1 Acidobacteriota bacterium | reverse complement strand
GAGCAGTGGGCGGCGTCCCTCCCGGAAGTGATCTTCATGGTAGGGGTCAACGGCGTCGGCAAGACCACCAGCATTGCAAAGCTCGCAAACCATTATCTCCGGGAGGGACGCCGCCCACTGCTCTGCGCGGCGGATACCTTCCGGGCTGCGGCCATCGAGCAGCTTGAGATTTGGGCCGGTCGGCTGGGCATTGAATTGGTGAAACAGAAACCGGGGGTCGATCCCTCAGCGGTGATTTATGACGCTCTGGCGGCCGCCAAAAGACGCAAGGATGATGTGGTGATTGTCGATACCGCAGGCCGGCTGCACACCAAGTACAACCTGATGGCGGAGCTTGAGAAAATGTGCCGCATCGCCGCGCGCGAAGTGCCGCAGGCCCCTCATCAGGTGTTGCTGGTGATTGACGCCACGACAGGCCAGAACGGGCTTGCTCAGGCGCGACAGTTCACCGAGCGCGCGGGAACTACCGGAATCATTCTTACCAAGCTCGACGGCACCGCGAAAGGCGGCGTCGTGGTGGCTATCGCGCGAGAACTGGGCTTGCCGATCCTATTTGTCGGGATTGGCGAGAAGGTGGATGACCTTTTGCCTTTCAGCCCGAAAGAGTTTGTGGAGTCGCTCTTCGAGGCTTGAGGGCGCTTTAAGCGGTAATTCCTTCTTGAGAACCGGGGGTAAGGGCGCCCGCCTCTCTGGGGCTGTTCTTCAGCGCGACGATTTCAGCGGGTTTCAGCTTTCGCCATGCGCCCACCTCAAGTCCCGCAAGAGTGAGCGGGCCTATCGCTGTCCGGACCAGTTTGAGCACCTTGAAATTTACGGCTTCGACCATGCGCCGCACCTCGCGGTTCTTTCCTTCGGTGAGGACCACTTCCAGCCAGGTATATTTTCTGCGGTCTTCCAGGCGACGCACGCTGAGCGGCCTGGCCCAGTCTCCACGCTTCATCCTGATGCCGGCCTGAAGCTTGGCCAGAGCCTCCTCTGGCAACAGGCCATTTAACTTGACGCGATAGGTCTTGGGAATCCCCGATTCCGGGCTGGTCACGAAGTCGGCAAAGCCGGTGTCATTGGTCAGCAGAAGAAGGCCGGAGGTATCCTGATCAAGCCGGCCCACCGGGAAGAGCCATTGGCCGACATCTCCCAGCAAGTCATACACGGTCCTGCGCCCTGCCGGATCGCCATGACTGGTGATGACACCTTTAGGCTTATACAACAAGAGATAAATCTTCCGGGCGGGCTTCAGGCGTGAGCCGTCGAGATGAATCGTATCCTGACCCGGCCGCACCCAGACTTCAGGACTATGGACCACGCGGCCATTCACTTTCAGGCGGCCCTCTGCGATCCACTTTCGAGCCTCAACTCTGGAAGTCACTCCGAAACGCGAGAGCGCGCGATCCAGAGTCATCACAATCTTGGATTTCATGATCCTGGTGCCAATGTCCTCTTGAGCGAACTATTTCAGGAGCGACACCTCATCGAGTTGAATGAAGTCCTGGATGACGGGTTCCGAAGATTTATCCAGCTCACTCATGGGTCCAAAGAAAGCCACCCTCCCTTCCACGAGAAAAACCACGCGATCTGCCAGCTTGCGCGCAAGCTTCATATCATGCGTGACCACGATTGAAGTAAGGCCCCTTTGCCGCTTCAGCTTCAGGATCAAATCGCCGATCGTCTGGGCCATCAGGGGATCGACCATGGTCGTCGGCTCATCGTAGAGGATGGCTTCCGGATGGGCCGCCAGCGCGCGAGCGATGGCCACCGCCCGCTTCATGCCCGTGCTCAGGTCGGCTGGCATTAAATCCTTCACGTCTTCCAGTTCCACCAACCCCAGCAATTGATCCACGAGATTCTGGATCTTATCCTCATCCTGAAGACCCCGCTCGCGCAGCGCCCGCTCACGCAGAGGATACGCCACGTTTTCACCCACCGTCAGCGAATCAAAAAGCGCGCCCGATTGAAAGACCATCGTGACCTTCCGGCGCATCTCGGTCAGCTCGCCTTCTGTCATTTTGACCACATCGCGGTCCGCCACGTATATTTCGCCTTGATCGGGCTTCAGAAACCCCAGGATGTGCTTGAGCGTGACGCTCTTACCCACGCCGCTTCGCCCAAGGATTACGCAGGTTTCACCCTGCCGCACGTCGAAACTCACATCCTGAAGCACCGGCTGATCGCCGAAAGATTTCCACACGTGAACAAACCGAAAATAGGCGTCAGAATTGGGCATCCATCTTTCCTGTATTCATGAACTGCCGGGTTGGGCCGGATGCGTCAAGGCCCCCTGTCAAGAGCATACCTCGGATTTCTGAAACCGCGCTCCACAACCTGACCAGTGCGCCAATATAATTCTCCTGTAATTGAAACCAGGTTCTTTGGGCAATCAGCACCTGGGGGAAAGCTGCGGCCATCTCGTGATACTTATTCAGGTAAAGCTCATAGGCGCGCTGAGCTTTGGGGAGGATTTCTTTCCGGTATCGCTCAGCGGCTTCGAAAGAATTCGAGTAGTCCTGGAAGGCGGGCGCAAAGCGCTGCTGCAAGGAGAGCCGCACGCGGTCCACCTCCTGCCGCGCGCTCTCAAGCTCCGCCTGCGCGGATTGCACGTTACCCTGATTGCGGTTGAAGATCGGAATCTCGACGCCCACTTCCGCGAAGCCTTCCAGACCAAAGGGCCGGCCTAAAGGGGATTCCAGCAGTTCGCGATTGTGGCGCATGCCGCCGCGAAATTGAATGTCTGGAATGGGGGCAACGCGGGATCGTTGAAGCGCCCATTCGGCGCGGCGCAACCCAGCCTCTGCAATTTTCATTTCAGGACTTTCACTAAGTATTGCCGCAAGCGCCTGATCCCGGTTGAGCGAAGGCAGAGGATGCAACGCAAGATTGCCGGCGAGCGGTGTAAGGGGCAGTTTCGTCACGCCCACCATCGCCGCCAATTGCTGCCAGACCCTTTGCCGGTTGGCTTGGGCTTCGATCACCGCAAGCTGAGTGACGCCGGCTTCCGCCTCTGCTTCAAGAACGTCTGGCTCGTCCGCCTGTCCCACGTTATAGAGCTGCCGGGCGGTGGTCGCGGCCTGGCCTGCAACTTCGGCGAGATGCTGTCGCAATTCCAGCAATTGCTGGGCGCCAAGAGTCTCGTAGTAGAGAATGTGCACCGAGGTTAACACCCGGTCGCGCTGCGCTTCTGCCCGCGCTTCCTCCTGAGCCTGCTCCTCGCCCGCCGCTTTGCGGCTGAGCCGCAGTTTCCCTGCGGTTACGATATCCTGCTGAATAAAAAATCCATGCTCGCCCCCGCGAGTCACAGGTCCTGGCCGGATTTCGTCTCCGTCATAGCCCACGACGGGATTCGGATAAAGCCCGGCCTGAAGTTTCCGCCCTCGGGCTGCCCGGATGGCATCGGTCGCCTGCGTCAAAGTAGGGTTGTGTTTCAGTGCAAGCTGCTCCAGGTCTTCAAGGGTGAGCTTCGTCTGCTGAGGCTTCTGCTCAGAAGTTACATCTCGATGCGTTCCATGCTGCGGTTCCTGCGCCGCAACAGGGCGGGTGGGAGCCAAAGCGATCGAGGCCGCGATACAGAAAACAGGAAGCATTTTCAGATAAACAGCGCGCATTGGAATTCTCCTGAGTGGTGGATTCTTACCCGTCGAGTTTAGCGATTTGGGTCTGTGTGACATGACAGCATCGCTTTCTCCATCGCCGTCGTTTCCGCGCAGGCGGGAATCCAGCGGTTATCGAAGTGTTGTGTGAATACGTCACCTTCATTGCGAATGGCATGGCTACTCCTGTACTACTCATGGTCAAAATGTTTACGGCTTGCACCAATTTTCCTTGCATGGCACGGGCGTCCCGCCCGTGCCCACGGCCGAGACGGCCGGGCCACGTCGGTTGCGGCTCCGCCGCGCTGCGTTCAATGAGCTAACCAGCGTGAGATGGAGTCTTCCGCTCGAGCGCCAGAACTTTGTCGTAGAGATCGGGCGGAAGAACGCGCACCAGAGTCATCATCCCTTGCATATAGCCGCTCCAACCGGGGCGCAGGCCGTAATTTTCAGGCTTCTCGACCATGTGATCCATATTCATCATGGGGCCTTCCATGTAAGCATCCTGAGGGAAGCCCGGGACGCTCCCGGCATTCGGGCTGATCAAGGCTGCCATATTGGTTTCGGGCGTGGAGCGCTTGTGCCCATGTTGCATGTTGGCAGCGCCGGGTTGCGTCGCCTGCAAGGCGGTTTCCGAGGGGAATAACGGAGTATTGCCTGTGGTTTGGTCAAGGGTAGATCCCACTCCCATGCCTCGCCCAAGGCTTGGCCCGTAATCTTCTCCCATGGGCGCTCCGGGTGTTCCGGTCAGCATTCCCATGCCCTCTTCCATGGCAGCCCCTGCCGGCATGCCTTTTCCAACTCGTGTCATGGGTCCGACAGTGGAAGACATCTGGTTCATCATGTGGTGCGGCAGATGGCAATGCAGCATCCAATCGCCGGGATTGTTAGCGACGAATTCGATGTCGCGCGCCTGAGCCACGCCAACCAGCACGGTGTTTTCAGGTCTCCAGGTGGATTCCGGCGCTCTGCCTGCCTCCGTGCCGGTCACATAGAATGTGTGGCCGTGAACGTGAATGGGATGGTGATCCATTCCCAGATTGATCAGTCGGATGCGGACTCGATCTCCCAGGCGGACGATGAGAGGCGTGCAGGCCGGACCTGACTTTCCGTTGATCACCAGCCAGTTGAACTCCATGTTCATGGTGTTGGGGATCGTGTTATTGGGGAGGATGGCGTATTCCTGCAGCAGCAGGACAAAATCCTTATCCACACGAGGTTCGTAGGGCGCTTTGGGATGCATGATGAACGCTCCGAGCATCCCGATCATTTCCTGCATCGCCATGTGGGAGTGATAAAAGTAAGTTCCTTCCTGATGCAAGGTGAATTCGTAGACGAAGCGCCCGCCCGGTGGGACGGGTTCCTGGCTGATGCCCGGAGCGCCGTCCATATCGTTTGGAATTTCAAATCCATGCCAGTGCATCGCGGTCGGTTCCGGCAAGTGGTTCTCGAAAATAATCCGGACGCGATCTCCCTGTGTGATTTGAATCGTTGGCCCGGGAGAAGTCCCGTTGTAACCCCAGAGATCGATCGTTTTGGTTGGAGTGATCTGCCGCTTGACAGGCTCGGCCACAAGATGAAACACCTTGACGCCGTTATCCCAGGTGAACGGCAGATCGGGTACGTCGGGGGTGCGCGCGGGAATCCATAAAGACGCGGATCCCGGCTTTGAGCGCAGAGCTTTAAACTTTGCCTTTTGCGGCCCGCGCGGCGCGTTTGCGCTTTCTCTTGCGGCGACCTCGCGCGGGCTGAGGACAAGCGCTTTTGCTCCGGCCGCGAGGCCTGCGCCCGTAAATGCCTTTTGGAAAAAGTCCCGCCTACTTTGGCTCATGATTCCTCCTGCTGCTTGTGAAAATTGCGTTTTGGCGTAGGGGCGCGCGGCGCGGGCCCAAGGCGGACGCCGTCCGTCTTACACCGTGTGCGCGGCTTTCCGCGCTCACTATACTGCTCATAGTCAAAATGTTTGCGGCTTGCACCAATTCTCCCTGCGTGGTCACGGGCGTCCCGCCCGTGACCACGGCCGAGACGGCCGTGCCACGTTGGTTGCGAATTTCTGCGCTCGCTGTATGCTCGGCGCGCTAAAGGCGCAAAAAGGGGTCTAAATGCGGAAGAGGGATTCTACCCGGCAGATCGTTCTGCCCGTGGAATAAGTTGGAGGAGACGAGTCGACCGAAGTGAGGGATGGAATTGCGAGTTCCAGAGAGGGAATCTGGATGGTCGCCAGAAGGGCCAGCGCAGAAGAATGCTCAGCCGCGGCTGTGCCGGAGAAAACAGGCAGCATGGAACCATGATGCTGATGAATGCAGCCGCTTTCCGGGGCGTTTGAGGGCGCGGAGCGTTTCCGATCGGAATGAGCAGGACAGCATGCCGGACCACTTGGCGCGCTACGCATGGGCGATGCCTGGCTTTGCATGCAATGTTGTGGAAGGCAGAGAAGCGGGCAGGCAAGCGCCGAGAAAGAGCTTAGACTGAAGGCAATCACTAAGGCGAATGCGACGCCTTGCCATCGGAATTTCCTGTAGTTTCTCAAACTCATTTGAACAAATCCAAGAATATTCTTTCCCAGAGGGCGCTGTCAAACACTTGAATCTCACGCAGCGCGGCGGAGCCGCAACCAACGTGGCACGGCCGTCTCCACCGTGGTCACGAGCGGGACGCCCGTGCCACGCAGGGCGGACGCCGTCCGCCCCCTGCGTTATGATTAAGGGATGTTTTGATCATTCCGTCCGCAGGGCCTGCATAGGTTCAATTGAGGCCGCGCGCCGGGCGGGAACAAGAGCCGCT
>CADDZJ010000174.1 GCA_902812415.1 Acidobacteriota bacterium | reverse complement strand
GATCTGTGATCGCCGACGCCCGCGATCACAGATCGCCGGATTTTGGTTTTCCAAAGCTCCGGCGAATATCGTTCGCCGCTACAATGGCGTGGATGAATGGATTCACGCTTCCTCACTTTTCACGTTCTCCGACCCCCGCCGGGACTTGATCAAAGATAGGCTAATATAGTAGCCTAATATGGCGAAGGTATTTCTCCGGCGCTCGCCTTCTTGAGGCCCCAAGCGCAGCGACCCTGGGAAGGCGGCGGTGAGAGAGACTGGAATGAAATCGAAAAGGGATGGCAAAACGGCAATGGATGCTCTCATCGTCCGCAGTTTATTTTTATATTTAAGTTATATAAATCAAAATATGAAAATATGTCGTAGGCGATATCGTGGGGAAAGACGAAAAAAAGAATGTTTAGGTCTGATGAGCGCAAAAAATAATCTATCGCATTGAAAGCAGCTAGGTTATTGGCTTCTTATTCAGACACCTTTTACGAACAATTTCCAGAATTCCATGTATGTTACAGAATTTAAAATAGTTATTAATTTAATTTGTTTGTTCTATCCTAATAGACAGAAAAGACTGGCTTTAGCTGTAAAACAGGGAAATTGTTCGTAATTTGATGACGTGTAACGAGGCTAAATTGGGCGGTTTGAGGTACAAGTCGCCAATCGCAGTTATCCAGATAATGATAATCAATTTCAAATATTTCGTCGTGACGTCGAGAGCTTCGTCAGCAAACAGCGTTCAGCGATCAGCGGGAAATCCCCAGAATGAGAAACTGAACGCGGATGGCCTCACAACGCGGCAGGGCTGCAACCCTATGTGGCACGGGCGTCTCGGCCGTGCGCGCGGGCGAGACGCCCGCGCCACGCAAGTAAAATTGGCGCAAGCCGCAAACGTTTTGATCCATGGTAGTACACCGGGATTCTTCGCTTCGCTGCGCTCACGATGACAGAGAGAAGGCTCTGAATGACAAATGGGAACAGGCGCTGAGAACTGTATGCTAACGCTTCTGGGCCATCACGTCCGAGAAAACCTGGAGCATGGCTTCGTGGACCAGGCCGTTCGAGGCGAAGATTTCATCCCCCAGCAGCATAAATGGACTGCCGGTGAGGTCCGTGACGCGGCCTCCGGCTTCGGTCACCATCAGCACGCCGGCCGCTTTATCCCACGGATTGAGTTTCAGTTCCCAGAAGCCCTCAAATCTCCCTGCAGCCACCGAGCAGAGATCGAGCGCTGCCGAGCCAGCCCGGCGAACGCCGTGAGAAAGCTGAGTGAAGCGGAAATAATAGCGAAGATTCAGGCCGTGGTCAGCCGAAGTGGGAGGAAATCCGGTTGCGAGCAGACTTTCTGAAAGGTCATCGGTTTTGGAAACGCGCAGGCGTTTGCCATTGCAAAAGGAGCCGCTGCCCCGCTCAGCGGTGTAAAGCTCTTGCCGCGTCGGATCGCAAATGACGCCCGCAATAACTTCGTTGCGAAAAGCAAGCCCCAACGAGACGCAGAAGATCGGAAAATGATGGGCGAAGTTGGTGGTCCCGTCGAGCGGGTCCACGTACCAGCAATAGTCGGAATCGCCCTTGTGGCCGCCGCCCTCCTCCGCCACAATGCTGTGCCCCGGAAACTGCTGGCGGAGCCGCCCGGTGATGAGCGCCTCGGAGCGGCGGTCAGCCTCCGTGACCAGGTCCAGGGGCCGCTTGTAGGAAATCTGATGAGGCCGGTCGAAGAGCTCGCAAAGCAGATTCCCTGCTTCACGGGCAATCTCAACAGCCGGAGTCAGGAAATTCTCCATGTCCTCACTTTCCAACGGTAGCGATCGACGCCAGGAAAAGCCAGAGGGAAAGCCTGGCGCATTATTTCGCCGTCTCGGCGAAAAGGCCTTGGGGAAACTCGCCGTCCGCCCAGGCGGAGCCATCCTCAAAATATTCCTTCTTCCAGATCGGCGCGCGCCGTTTCAGCTCGTCAATCGCGTAGTGGCAAGCCTCAAAGGCCGCGCGGCGGTGCGCCGACGTTACGATGATGGCGACGCTGGTTTCGCCGATTTCGATTCTTCCGATGCGATGAATCATGCCGATATGGTCGATGGCAAAGGTTCGCTTCGCCTCGCGCCCAACCTCTTCCATCATTCGGATCGCCATGGGTTCGTAGGCTTCGTATTCGAGATAAAGCGTCTTCCGGCCTTGCGAATGGTTCCGAACGATGCCTTCAAAAACCACAACGGCTCCGTCCGAAGGCTCTTTCAATCGCGATGCCAGCGCCGCAGTGGGTATGACGCTGCGAGTGATCTGAAAAAATTCCTTTTCTTCCCCGCCGCTCACCGGCGGCAGAAAAGCCACCTCGTCCCCCTCACGGAGCGTTCTGGAGGGCTCTGCGATGGCCTCATTCACCGCGATCAGCAGCGAATCCGCCATCTCCGCGAGGCGCGGAAAGCGTTTCTGGTATTGCTTCCAGAGATCGTCCAGCCTGGCCCCTTCGGGAAGCTCAGCCTCCTCCCGGGCGAAGCCGGTCACATCATGGGCAAGGCCGAAAAAAAGCACCCTGATCTTCATTCCTGTTTCGCTCCAAATTGGCATAGCGATTTCGCCCTGCGGCGCTTCCAAAGGCAAGCTCTGAACTCACGAAGGCCGTTTCGCCGAAAAAGTGGAGCCTCTTTCAGTATACATGTTATGAGCGTCATTCAGAAATATCACAGGGTTTGCTCGGCAGAATTCGGGATAATAAACCCCATGGGTACTGTGATTCTGGCAGGAAGAGATTGGCGATTTCGCGCGCTGCTTCGGGCACAACTTCTCGAGGAAAAGATCGAAGTGGAAGCGTATGAGGCGCCACGCGAGGCGCTCAATAGCCTCACAGATCTTAAGAACCTGCCAAGACTGCTGGTCGCTGACCTCTTTGGAAGCCCAAATCCCGAAGCTGAGCTGAAACTGCTCTCTAAATGGGCGGCCTTGATCCCCATATGGGTCATTCTCAGTCATGCTTTCAGAGAGGAAGAAAGTCTTGAAGGTCAAGGTTTTGAACGCGTTCTGTATCGTCCTCTGGACATCGCCCAGCTTGTGAAGGACATCAAAAGACGATGCGAGTCCTTATAATCAGTCAGGAAATGCTTTCGACTGGTTGGCTCTAATCCATCAGGAGGTCATCTTTGCGAGCCTATACCACTTATCTCTGGTTGAATACCAAAAAGAAGCGAGAATTCATCAACATCACCGAAGAGCTTGAGAAGGCGCTGGAAAAGGCCAAAATCAGGGAAGGCCTGATTCTCGCTTCCGCCATGCACATTACAGCGGGAGTTTACATTAACGATGCCGAAGACGGGCTTATCGCAGATATTGAAGAATGGCTGGAAAAACTGGCGCCTTTTCGTCAGGACTATCGCCATCACCGAACGGGAGAAACCAACGGCGACGCGCACTTAAAGAACCTGCTGATTGGTCATCAAGTGCTGGTTCCCGTTACAGACGGCAAGCTGGATTTGGGGCCCTGGCAGCAGGTTTACTATGCCGAATTCGACGGGCAACGACGCAAGCGAGTCCTTATCAAGGTTCTGGGCGAATAAGAAGCCGGATGGTCAGAGCCCCTGCATCGATAACTCTCTCATTTAATGGCTCAATATCCCCCCGGAAACATGCGATCGACCATCGCGTTCGTATGCACGGATTTCGGGGCTGCTGCGGCCGCTTCCGCGAGGCGCTTCAACTCATAGGCCGCGCGATTAGCCGCCTGCAAGTAAGCGCGAGCGGCCGCCTCCACCACGTTCTGGCTACTCCATTTGCCGGTAAACTCGCGGCCCTGAAAGCGCGCGCGAATGGCCGCTTCCGCCATCCCCAAGGCTCCCTGCCCGACCGTGTTCACGCTGAAATCCACAATGGTTCCGGGAATCCCTGTGATCCGGTCAATAGCGCGAAAGGCGGCGTCGCACGGACCTTCGCCGGTGGCGGAATCATGATAAATGCGGCCATCTTTCTCCAGTTCCAGGGTGGCGGTCGAGCGGCCCTCGTTTGACGAAACGCTCTGAAAGAGCTTCAGGGTAAACGTTTCCGGCGCGTTGGCGAAACCGTCGGAAACGATGGCAATCAGGTCCTCATCGTAGACCTGCTTCTTGCGATCGGCGAGCTGGCAAAAAACCTGGTAAGCGCGGTCAAGCTCGGGTTTGGTGAGTTGATAGCCCAGATCTTCATAGCGCTTCGCCAGGGCGTGGCGACCGGAATGTTTTCCGAGAACGAGTTCGTTGGAAGGCATCCCGACGGTCTGGGGCTGCATGATCTCGTAAGTGATGGCGTTCTTCAGCACGCCATCCTGATGAATGCCCGCTTCGTGCGCAAAAGCGTTGCGGCCCACAACGGCTTTGTTCCTCTGCACGGCCATGCCGGTTACGCGCGCCAGCAACTGGCTGGAAGGATAGAGTTCCTCGGCGCGAATATTGGTGAAAACCGGCAACACATCATGCCGCACTCGAATGGCCATCACCACTTCTTCAAGCGCCGCATTCCCCGCCCGCTCGCCAATGCCGTTGATCGTGCACTCCACCTGGCGAGCGCCGCCGCGGATGCCCGCCAGCGTGTTGGCGACAGCCAATCCCAGATCGTCATGCGTATGGGTGCTGAGCGCGACGCGCTCCATGCCCGGAACCCGGGCCTTCACATCCGCAAACATCTGTTCGTATTCGGATTCCAGGCAATAGCCGACGGTATCCGGCAGATTCAGCACCGTGGCCCCGGCTTCGACGGCCGCATGGCAGCATTCAATCAGGTAGCTGCGATCCGTCCGGCCCGCATCTTCAGGCGAAAATTCCACATCGTCGCAGAGAGACTTCGCGTGGGCCACGGCCCAACTGATCTGTTTCAACACCTCCTCGCGCGTCTTGCGCAGCTTGTATTTCAAATGGATGTCGGAAGTGGCGAGAAACGTGTGGATGCGTGGTCGCGCCGCGCCCTTCAGGGCCTCCCCGGCGCGGTTTATATCGAGTTCACTCGCTCGCGCCAGGGCTGCGATGATGGGACGGCGGATCTCAGAAGCCACAGCCTGAACGGCCTCAAAATCGCCTTGCGAGGCAATTGGAAACCCGGCCTCGAGGATGTCAACCCCCAGGCGATCAAGCTGGCGCGCCATTTCCAGCTTTTCCTCAAGATTCATGCTGCATCCGGGCGATTGCTCGCCATCGCGCAGCGTCGTATCAAAAATCAAGACCTGTTCCGGCATGAATTTCCTCCGCTATTCGGCTTCCGCCGCTTTTTGCGGGCGCTCCAAAAAATAACTTTCAACTTCGGCTTACGCAATACATTGCTTATGTTGTGGTTGATGGCAGCTCGAAGTCAAATTTATAATTTTTCTGATATCATAAGGTAAAATTATGATCAATAGTTCTCAAAAACTTTATGATAACCGATCCACGTTCTCACAATTGGAGCAAGTAACTTCTGGCTAAGCCTATCATGGAAATTTCTCAGCTTGAAGCCTTTGTTGCGGTCGTGGAGGAAAAAAGCTTTTCACGAGCGGCCGCCAAACTCTTGAGGACCCAGCCTGCTGTCAGCCAGGCTGTGAGACGGCTGGAAGAATGGGTGAACCAGCCCCTTCTTGACCGCTCCAGTAAAGGCGGGCAACTCACCGAAGGGGGAAGAACCGTCTATGACTATGCGAAGAAGATTCTCAATCTCCGCCTGGAAGCGCGGTCGGCAGTGGAGGAGTTGAAGGCTCTTGAGCGCGGAACGCTTTCCATGGGCGCGAACGAAAGCACCGCGCTTTATCTTTTGCCCATTCTCCAGAGGTTTCGCAAGCGGTATCCTCGCGTCCGGGTCACAGTGAAGCGTGCCCTTTCGAGAGAAATCCCCAACCATCTCCTTCGACACGAAATTGACCTGGGCATCCTTTCATTTGATCCTCGAAACCCGGAACTGGAATCAAAAGCCATCAGCTTTGATGAGCTCACCTTGATCGTGCCCAGCCAGCATCCGCTCGCAGGAATCAAACTGGTGAGCATCCGGGAACTGGGGAAGGAGTCGTTTATTGCGCACAATGTTTCTTCTCCTTACCGGCAACGGGTGATTGAAGCATTCCGGCGTCATCACACCCCTCTGAACATCGGCATGGAATTGCCCACGGTAGAAACCATCAAGAAATCGGTGCATGCCGGAATGGGGGTGGCGTTTGTGCCCCGCATGTGCGTTGTGGATGAGTTGGCACGGGGCGAATTCTGCGCCATCCGGGTGCGTGAATTGCGCATCCAGCGAAAACTACGCTTAATCTACCGCCGGCATTCCATTCTCGCGCCTCCCGCGCAAGGATTTCTGGAGATGGTGAAGGGCTTCTTTCAGGAAGAGCCCCGCGAAGGCGACGAAATAGCGGCAGGGTATGAGGCGTCGTGAGGGATGGTATTTAACAATCTCGGCGATCTCTTCCTGTGTCTTGCTTTAGGAGCCGCTAACAGCAGA
>CADDZJ010000173.1 GCA_902812415.1 Acidobacteriota bacterium | reverse complement strand
AGCGGCACAGACTTTTCTTCCGCCAGGCGGCGGCAATCTTCGTATTCGGGGGCGGCGTTCAACACTCTTCCATCCCGGCGGGCCACTTTGATGCGGACAGGGCCGTAAGCGGTATCGACACTCACTGTTTCGCGCTCAAGCGTCAGGCGTCGGGCCTCGTGGATACGGACGCCCAGCGTCGTGGTTTGCTCAAAAAGCAGCCGCGCAAGAGCTTCAGTCCGGTCGGGCGGTGAAAGCACCGTGACTTCGAGGGCGGGGCGATTCTTTTTCATCTGAATCGGACTGCACGTCACATCCAGGGCTCCTGCGGCGAGCGCCCGATCCGCAAAATAACCGAAAAGCTGGGGGTTCATATCATCCAGATTGGCCTGGATGACGAAAATGACGTCATCCGCCGCGCCGGATGTTCCCATCCTTTTCCCGATGAAAAGGCGGGCTAAATTGGGATGGCCACGGAAATCGCGCGTGCCTGCGCCATAGCCGATGCTCTCAATCCGGAGCGGCGGCATGGGGCCGAAGCGCATAGCCAGCGTCGAAACAATCGCCGCGCCGGTTGGCGTGACGAGTTCTGCTTCGATGCCCGTGGAATAGACCGGCAACCCTCGCAGCAACTCCGCGGTGGCCGGAGCGGGTACGGGCAGCGTTCCATGCGCCGCCTGAACGCGCCCGCTGCCCACATTCAGCGACGAGCAGATCAGTTCCGAGATCCCCATCTGCTCGAGCCCTGCACAGACGCCCGCGATATCCAGAATGGCGTCTACCGCCCCCACTTCGTGAAAGTGAACGGCGGTGGGCGGTTTGCCGTGAAGCTTCCCCTCGACCTCCGCCAGCCGGCGAAAGATAGCAAGCGTCTTTTCTCTCACCGAAGGCGATAGCTTGCTTTGCCCGATGAGGCTATCAATATGATGCAGATGCCGCTCAGGTTGTTTCGCCGGAATGGTAATTTCCACATAAGTTCCAGCCAGCCCCGCGCGCAGCACCCGCGAGGCTTTGAATTCGTAATCTCCCAGCGGGATCTTGCGGAGTTCCGCCAGCAAGTCGTCGAGTGGCAGCCCCGCATCGAGCAACGCGGCAAGAAACATATCCCCGCTGATTCCGGAGGAAGCGTCGAGATAAGCAATTTGCGAATTTGAGCCGGAGTCGGTCATGGGTCATACTCCGTCGCGTGGCCGATCCTCGCGCACCCACAAGGTGTCCTGAACCGGTTCTCCGTCGCATTCGATTTCAAGGACTGTCGCAAGATCATCAGGCGCTTTTTTCGGCAGACCGGTAAACTTGGCCTGGAATTCGCTCTGCTCCACTTTCACCGGCTGCCCGGTGGTCATGATCCGGGCCGAGTTCACCTTGGTTTTCAAGCCGCCAATCGCCACATATTCTCCCGGCCAGAAATAGACGTGCATATAAAGGGTGTTGCCCTTGCGGGTGAATCCGGCGTAAGTGGAATTCCTCACCTGGCAAATGTCCGAGCCGTAGATCGTATTTCCGTGTTTTTCCATCCATTTGCCGACAGCCGTCAGAATGCGCACCGAAGGTTCAGGAATAGAACCATCACCCATCGGCCCGATGTTCAGGAGATAATTTCCGCCTCCCTGTGAGCAATGGATGAGGTCGCGCACAACGGTTTTGGGGCTTTTCCAATCATCGTCTCCCTTGTTGTAGCCCCAGCTATCGTTCATGGTCATGCAGGTTTCCCAGCCGCGATTGTCTCCTTTTTTCAGCGGCCCGCCCACGTGCTGCTCAGGAGTTGAGAAATCGCCCGGAAGCTTGTTGCGATTATTCACGATGATATCCGGTTGCAGATCAAAAACCATGCGGTTCATCTTCGAGGACTCCCAGCCTTTCGCGTCCAGGGGCCAGGCCACGTCGTACCACAGAATATCGATTTTGCCATAGTGGCTCATCAAGTCGCGAATCAGCCCATGCGTGTAATCCACAAAGCGCCTTCGCGCCGCCTCATCATGCGCGCAACGGGCTCCGTCAGGGTGATGCCAGTCCATCAGAGAGTAATAGAAGCCCACTCGCATGCCCTCACTGCGCGCCGCCTCAACGTACTCTTTCACTAGGTCGCGGCCCGGCCCCTGCTTGGGCGCGCAATACGTCGTCAAGTCTGTTGCGAAATTGCAGAAGCCTTCGTGGTGCTTGGTGGTCATCACCATGTATTTCATGCCCGCCTGCTTCGCAAGCCTGGCCCAGGCTTTGGCGAATCCCGGCTTCGGCTTGAACTGCTGGTCAAGCTTCATATATTCGACCACCGGGATGCCCTCTTCCTCCATGGCCCATTCGTGCCGGCCCAACACGCTGTAAAGACCAAAATGGATGAACATCCCGAATCGCGCCTGATGCCACCAGGCCATCCTTTGTTCGCGGTTAGGAGGAGTGTTGAATTCCTCAGCCTCGGTGGGGTTTGTGCTCGTTGCGGGATGCTCTGGAGCTGATTTGCAAGCAAAGTTCATTCCTGCAATTCCCAGGGCGGCTGCCCCGGCGCCCATTAATTTGAAGTAGTCTCGCCTGCTGATCTCTGCCATTGGGTTTCTCCTCAGCGGATTTTGATTTCCTAATGTTCAAGTAATGAAACCAAAGATTAAATCATAGAACGAGGCTTGTTACCAGAGAGCTTTGGATGCATGGGTAGGGTTAAGTTCTTCGTTGGAACACATGCCGCTCGCCGCGCTGGGGTAAATGTTGCCGTTCGGCGCGCGCCTTGGGAGACACTTACTGAAGTCTGTAAATTACAGTGACAACATTTTCTGTAGCGGGTGCTGTCCTCAGAGCCGAAAAATCGCCGGTGGAAATACCGGCGCTACAGCAGAGGTTGTCACTGTGATTTGCAGAGATCAATAAGTTTAGGGACTCCTCGTCGAGAGTCAGTTAACGTCCGTAGGCTTTTGAGGCGCAGATTGGAGAATCTCCATCGCTTTCAGGGCATCCGAGTCTTCAGGATTCAGCCGCAGCGCTGCGCGCAACTCCCGCTCTGCATTGGCGATATCGCCCTTCCGCGAATAGATCAATCCCAGGTTCTTGTGGAGCGTTTCGCCCTGCGGGCAATTCCCGCAAAGCTTCAGCGCCTGCTGAATATCGGTAATAGCCTGCGTCCAATTGTGCGCGTTTGCCGCCTCCAGGCCAAAATTGCCAAGCGTTTGAATGCGGTCGGTGAGCAATTGCCGCCTTTGGAGATCCTGAAAGCGGTCCATGTAGAATTTGGCATCCGGGTCGCCTTCTTTGCTGAAGACCTGGGCGAGGCTGTAAAGGGCTTTCGTGTTGTCCGGATTCGCCTGGAGCGCCAGCCGCCAGTGATCGATCGCGTCCTTCTGCTTTCCCAGATCCTGCAGGTTTCGCCCCAGAATATATTGCGCGTCCGAGTCGGCTGGATTGAGCGCCACAACCTTCTCCAGGATTGCCGTTGAGCGCCGGAGATGATGCGCCTGCCTTTCAATTTCGGCCAATAGATAGAGCGCCGGACCATAATCGGGCTTCAACGAGCAGGCGGTCTCAAGCTCGCGGCGCGCTTCATCAAGACGACCCAGGGTTGAGAGCGCCCGCGCCTTGTTATAGTGCGCTGCCGCATATCGGGGATTCAACCGCGTCGCCGCTGAAAATTGATCGAGAGCTTCCTTGAGTTGATGATTATCCGCCAGCGCAATGCCCAGGTTGACGCGCGCGGACGCCGAATTGGGCTGCATTTGAAGGACTTTTTGAAAGATCGGGATCGCTTCTCGCGTATGGCCTTCCTTCACGGTAGCCTCGCCCAGGGCGGTGTAGGCGGCAGTCAATTTGGGCGAGAGCTGAATGGCCTTCTGGAATAATTCTGAGGCCCGATAGTAATGGCCCTGGCTGGCCAGCACAATACCCCAGTTCATGAAAGCCTGCGCATACTGCGGATTATTCTGGGTAGCCTGGCGGAATAGGTTAATGGCTTCGCTGCCCTTTCCCTCGCGGGTGTAGAGAACGCCGAGATTATTCTGTGCTTCGGCAAACTGCGGATCAATATCGAGAGCGGTTTTGAATTCCTTTTCGGCTTTCTGGAGCTTGCCCTCGCCGAGATAAGAGAGGCCGAGATCGTTATGAGCCCGTGCAAGGTTGGGGTCCAGTTGCACGGCTTTAACAAGTTCGCGTTCCACGCCCATGCGATCCCCCAATTCTGAAAGCGCCAGCGAGTAGTTATAGTGCCATTGCGCATTAGTCGGATCGAGCGCCACCGCCTGCGCGTAGGCGTGGGCGGCTTCACGATATTTCCCGGCTTTCAGGTCCGCATTGCCCTGGTCATTGAGCAATCCGGCCTTCTCTTTCTTATCTTTTTCGACTTTCATTTGCTGAAAGGCCTGGAACTTCTCCCGCGCCGCCTGCGGATTCTTCTGCTTGGCCAGAAGCAATCCCAGTTCGTAGGTTGCTTCGGCGGAGTCGGGCTTAAGTTTTTTGGCTTCCTGAAGTTCATGAATGGCTTTTGGGGCCTGTCCCAGACGCGCCAGTGAGAAGCCCAGATTGTAGTGCGCGTCATAGCTCTTGGGATCGAGCTCAACAGCGCGTTCAAGAACCTGCGCCGCCCTTTGAAACTGGCCGAGCTCTCGATATGCCTGGCCCAGCACATCAAAGCCTGCAGCATCACGGGGCCTGTCCTGGGTGTACTTCAGGGCGTAGGGAATTGCTTCCGGCGTCTGGTTGATCATCAGGAGCGCCTTGGCCAGGGAAAGGCGCGCTTTTTCATTGGACGGATCGAGTTCCAAGGCTCGTTTATATTCCTGGATCGCTTCCACAAATTGCTCATGGTGGGCATAGGCCGTGGCAAGATTAAAGTGAAGCTGGGCGGAATTCGGATCGAGCGCAATCAGCTTTTTGAAGGTGTCGCTTGCTTTCTGATACTCTCCCCTCTCCGAATACGCCACACCCAAATCCATCTGCATTCGAGAGGCGATAGGAGCGGGAGGGGAAAGCGCCAGCGCTTTTTGCAGGTAATAGATGGCGGCGGTGTATCGTTTCTCCTCCAGGCTTACTTCGGCTAAGTTGATGGAAGCGTAGAAGAATTTGGGATTGATCCGTACGGCGGTCGCAAACTCCTGGCTGGCTTCCTCAAGCCGGCCAAGTCTTTCCAGAACTAGTCCCAAGCCGTTGTGCGCCTGGAAGGCTTCGGGCTTTTCCCGAATCACGGTGCGAAACTCGCGGGCAGCGCCATCGAGATCGTTTCGTTCAACCAGGGCCAGCGCCAGATTGTTATGCGCTTCCCATGAGGCAGGGTCCAGACGCAAAGCGGCCTGAAAAGCTGCAATGGCACAACTTAGCTGCTTGGTTTGCCCGTAAATTGCCCCCAACGCGTTATATGCCCCTGCGGAGGGTTCCCGAGACACGACTTGCAGAAGCTCGACCGCTGGTTTCGGCAAGTTGCTGCCTGAACGGCAGGAAAAAGGAATTGTCGCCAGCAACCTTGCGGGACTTATATCGTGATGAGCTGTTTGAGGCGCTGCCGTTTGGCCCAGAATCGTTGCAGAAACGCACGCCAGCACAACCGCCACGGCGCCTAGCCCCAGCGCTGCTTTAAAAGCCTTTCCGTGGCAGGATAATATCTCCTTCCAGCGCATACGGAAATTCTAACACGCGGCTGAGGGGAATGACTGAGCCTGAATGAAGAGGAAACCAAAGCGAAAAACCCACAATAAATGGCGGGGTGAACCCGCCGCTACGCCCCAAACTGACCCACGACCGCAATCGGCGGACGCGCGCGCTCGGGGCTTGACTGGAGTTAGGCTACTGAGGTAGGCTAACATTGGAGAAAAACGCGGACCGCAAAATCGGCGGTCGGCGCTACCCCGCTGTGGCGCCGCCGGTAGTGGCTGGGCGGAGAGGGCGGTGAGAGATCAGAGTGGGATCGGAAACGAAACGATGGACAGAAAAGATAGGAGCACAGCCACCCTCCTCACCACCGTCTCCCTTTGAGAGAGGGGGACCGCGAAGCGGTGGGTGAGGGCCTTCTGGGCGCGGTTTCAGCCCCGTCCTGACTGTAGACGCGGGCTTAAACCCCAGGATTTTGCGGAAAAAAAAGAATGTTTAGGGTTGATGGACGCGAAAAAGAATCTATCGCTTTGAAAGCAGGAATGTTATTGGCTTGTTATTTAAACACCTTTTACGAACAATTTCCAAAAGTCGTTGTATCTTAAAGAAACCAAATGACTTATTAATTTAATTTGTTCGTTGCGCATTAACAAATAGAAAAGAATAGACTTAACTTAAAAATCGGGAAATTGTTCGTCATTTTAGAGCATGTAATCGGGCCAGAGAGTCACCGTGACAACATTATTAGCCGTTGTAGCGGCGAACTATGTTCGCCGACTGGAGTTTGGACCTTTCGGACTTCAACCATGGGCGTAAAGAATCAAATTTTTCGCCAAACGGCGGTTCAGGCATGCGGAAATAGACGTTTCGTTGATTTCT
>CADDZJ010000172.1 GCA_902812415.1 Acidobacteriota bacterium | reverse complement strand
AACACGACTTTAGCCCACTACCCATCAGAATCGGCTTTCGCAGATTTTTGCTCTTCCCGCATGATGCCTCCTGCCTGCTTAGCCTGCTCAAAGCTCGTCCGTGTAGAACGTTGTATAATCGCAGTCTTGTGTTTCAGAGGTCTCAAAGCACATTTGTTTTGCGATGATTCAACGCTTCCCAAACTGGCGCTTGATTTTGGCGAAAGCTTTCCCAAGCGGATTGGGGTGGCGAAGGCTTTGGACGGTCATCATCTCTGCCGCTCTAATAGGAAGCTGGACGCAGTTGGCAAAATCTGCCCTCAAAGATCCCAGCCTCATGGCAGCCGCATCCAACGCTCCAAGCGAGTCTCTCACCCCGGCCGAGATTCAAACTGCGCGCAGCCTGGGCAAAGCTTATTACGAGCAGGGGCGTTATCAGGAGTCGGTGGCGGAATTCAAGAAAGTGGTCGCTTCCGGGCGGGCTGCCGCGCTGGACCATCTGGCGCTGGGGCAGGCGCTAATCCAAACCAACAAATTGGATGAAGCGCTGGAAGAACTGAACACCGCCCGGCAAATGGCTCCGGATAATCTGGCGGTCCACTACAATTTAGGCATTCTTTATAAACACGAGCTTCATTATCCCCAGGCTGAAGCTGAATTGCGTCGCGTTATCGCATCGGACCCGAACGATCCCCCCACGTGGTTCAATCTCGGCACGGTGCTCTTTGCCGAGCGCAAGCTGGCGCCTGCGCTTCAGGCGTTTGAGCGCGTGGTGAATATGGGTTATGCACAGGCGCAGAATTTCTATGTGGCCGCCACCTTCCATTGCTTCATCATTCTGAGCCGCCTGAAGCAACCTGTAGAAGCGCAAAAATACCTGAAGCTGAACACCTCCACGCGCGACAGGGTGCCGGGCGTTTCACTGCAATACCCGGCGCTCGAAGCGGGCAAGTATGGCGAAGTGAACATTGCCACGGCTCCGCTCACGCCGGCCGTTTCCCAGACTGTTAGGGAGATAGTTTTCAAAAGCCTCGCCGGAAAGCTGGATTTTGCGCTGTCGCCGAGTCCTCGTACCGACGGGGAACCTGCCGGCATTCCACATTTCCTGAGATCTTTTATCGCGATGGGAGATTACAACGGCGACGGATTGCCGGATATCTATCTGGCAAACGGAAGCGCCGCGGATAGCGTGAATCATCTGCTTCGCAACAACGGCAATGGAACCTTCACCGATGTGACAGGGCAGGCGGGCGTTTGGGGCCCGAAGGGCGGCGTTGCGGCGGAATTCGTGGATTACAACAACAGCGGGCATGCAAGCCTGGTGATTGCCGGGCTGGGTGGCCTTACGCTTTACAAGAACAACGGCAACGGAACTTTTACCGACGTCACAAAGAAGGCCGGACTGAAAGGCGACCCTTGCGAGTTGGATACCGATGTGAAGGCCGTGGATATCGACAACGACGGGTTTCTCGATCTCGTCGCGACCGCATACATCCATGCCTGCAAGCCTCGATCATCATCACCGCTTCCCTCTTCCCCCGATCGTTCCCCAGCGGTGGTTTCGCACCTCTACCGGAACAACGGCGATGGCACGTTCACGGATATCACAGCTTCCGCTGGCCTCGAATCCGTTCGCGGGCATTTTCGGCGCGTCGTTTTCGGGGATTTCAACAACGACGGCTACATGGATCTGCTCTTCCTGCGCGATGATGGCCCTCCGATGCTCTTTCTCAATCAGGGAGCGGATAAATTTGTGGATGCGACCAAGCAGGCTGGCGCGGCGCTTGCGAATTCGCGCGCGGATGAAGCCGCGGTGAGCGACTTCAATCACGATGGCAGGTTCGATCTTGCGCTGTTTGGGCCTGAGGGTTACAGCGTACTGCTCAATCGCGGCGACGGGCATTTCGACGCCGTATCAGGTTTGCCGGCGATTAGGCTGCCGGGTTCGCCCGTCGCAACGCGCGGCATGGTGGCTGATCTCGATGGCAATGGATTTGACGACCTGCTGCTCGAAGATGAGAAAGGGAAATGGCGCGCGCTTTTGAACCATCTTGGCCATTTCGAGGAAACGCCGCTGAAGTTTTCGCCATCCCCGCCCCAGGCTGCGGGGAACGCAGGGAAGGCGGGACTCCGCGCCGATGAGTATCTCACCACGGCCTGGCTTATCCATCCGGGCGACATGGACCTTCTGGGCTTCGCTCCGGGAAGTCAGCAGCCCTTTATCTACGAGCGCCAGGGTCCGGCGCCGCATTGGATTGATGTAAAGCTTCAGGGTTACAAGAGCAACAAGCAAGGCATCGGCGACGTGGTGGAACTTAAGGCCGGCAATTTTTATGACAAAGTGCTGGTTCAGCGCGGAAGCTCCGCCCGGGTTTTTACCGGCGATTTGGCGAAGCTCGATGTGGTGCGCGTCACCTGGCCGAACCAAGTGGTGCAAAATTCCATCGATGTCTCAACGGATAGCACCATCAGCGTGCGTGAATCCGAGCGCCTGGCGAGCTCCTGTCCTTTCCTTTACGTCTGGAATGGCAAGCGATTCGTGTTTTTCACCGATATCCTGGGCGCTTCGCCGCTCGGCGAGCTTGCGCCGGATGGGACGTATCTGCAGCCCAACCCTGAAGAGTACGTGCGTCTTGGCAGCGCGCCGAAGCCGATCAATGGCGATTACGTCTTTCAGATCACCGATGAGATGCGGGAAGTTGATTATTTTGACCGGCTCCGGCTGCTCGCGGTGGATCATCCTGCGAACGAGGATGTGTATTCGGACGAAATTTACAGCTCTTCGCCGGTGACGCCCGCCCTCTATCTCGTGCGCAACAAACGCTTCCCTGTTTCAGCGGTAGACGATCATGGCAAGAACGTTTTGCCGCTCATCCGCTACGCCGATGGCCGCTATCCTGCGGACTTCCGCCGCAACCGCATTCTGGGACTGGCTGATCTGCACTCGCTGACGCTCGATCTCGGCGCATTCCCGGCTTCCGCGCGCGTGGCGCTCTGGCTGCGCGGCTGGGTGCTGTGGACAGATTCCAACGCTTCGCGCGCGCTCTCGACTAACTCGCGCTTGAAAATGACTGACCCTTATCTTCAAGTTCGGGATCGAGCGGGCAAGTGGGTGACCGCAATTCCCGACATCGGCCTGCCCAGCGGAACGAATCGCGCCATGCGCGTGGATCTGACCGACAAATTTCTTTCTGCTGATCATCACGTTCGCATTGTCACCAATCTCTGCGTTTATTGGGACCAGATTTTCTTTACCACCGACGAATCTCGCATCCAGGCTTCTTTTGCATTGCCGTTGGTTGCCGCAGACCTGCATTATCGCGGTTTTTCAGAAGTCAGGACGGATCCGGATCATCTGAAACCCGACTATTTTGAGTACACCCGGCTGATGACGCATGCTCCCTGGAATCCTGCTCAGGGCCGATACACGCGCTATGGTCCCGTCAGCCTGCTGCTTGCGAAGGCGGACGACCGTTTGGTGGCGATGGCGCCCGGCGATGAGATCACGGTGAGGTTCAGCGCGCGCAATTTGCCGCCGCTCGCTTCGGGTTGGAAACGGGACTTTTTCCTCGACGCTTACGGTTACGCCAAGGATGGGGAGCCCAATACGGCTTTTGCCCGAAGCGTCGATCCGCTGCCTTTTCGCGCCATGCCGAATTATCCCCCGCCCGTCGCGCAGCCTGCTCCTTCAGACAACGCCTATCAGCAGTATTTGCGGGATGATCAGACGCGTCCCGGATATTGTCTGATTCCGCCTCTGGCTCCTTTGGGGAGATAAGGCTGGGCCGATCTGCGGGCGGAATCTCTTGCCGAATCAAAAATTTTCAGGTCCCACTCGGCGGGCTATAATGGAATTGTCGTTTTGATGTAAACCACATGCAGCACGCAGCGGGTATCACTGAAGATGTGAGAAACCTGCTCGGAATTTGGAAAGGAGGAACACATGTCATCCGCAACAACTGCCAAAGGAGGCGTTATGCCATTCACCCTTCCCCCGTTGCCTTATGCAGCGAACGCGCTTGAACCCTATATCGACGAACGCACGATGCAGATTCACCACGACGGTCATCATGGCGCTTATGTGAATAATCTCAACAAGGCGCTGGAATCCGCTCCGCAACTCGCCGGCAAGACGGTTGAGGAGTTACTGGCGAATAATTGCGCCATCGTTCCGGACAACATCAAGACTGCGGTCCGAAACAATGGCGGGGGCCACGCCAATCACTCCATGTTCTGGCAAATCATGGCTCCGAAAGCCGGCGGCCAGCCCGGCGGGAAACTGGCGGACGCCCTGAAAAGCGCGTTCGGAAGCTTCGATCAATTCAAAGAGAAATTTAACGCGGCGGCCACGGGGCGGTTTGGCTCCGGCTGGGCCTGGCTGGTGAAAGATTCCTCCGGCAAGCTCGAAGTCATCTCAACCGCCAACCAGGATAGCCCGCTGATGGAAGGCAAGTTTCCGGTGATGGGATTGGACGTGTGGGAGCACGCCTACTATCTGAAGTATCAGAATAAGCGCGGCGACTATATCAACGCCTGGTGGAATGTGGTGAACTGGCCTGAGATTGAGAAACGCTTCACTTCAGGTAAATAGGAATCAAATCACATCGTGTCAAGAGGGCTTAGGCGCGCACATGCCCATGGCGATAGAGTCGTGCGCGCCGCCCCTGCTTTTGACTCTCACCCGTAAAGTAGGGGGCGTCTTTATCGCGCGAAAACTGCGCCGGGCGCGCACCTCTCTTTTGGCAACTCGCCAGATTATTTCCCGCCCTACCGCATCATCAGAAAAGCTGTACGCTGGCAGGCGTGGAGGGATTCGAACCCCCGACCCTCGGATTAGAAATCCGATGCTCTATCCGGCTGAGCTACACGCCCTAAAGGACTTATTGAATCAACATTTTCGCGGGGTCAGTTTTGGGGTCAGTTCCAATCTCAAAATCCGGCCTACTGACCTTTTCCTTGCCATTTTTCCGCCCAAAGGTGACCAGACGGTTCACGGCGTCTTCCTCGAAGCTTGGGGCAAGGTGCGCGTACCGGGTTGTCACCGTAATCGAGCCGTGGCCCATGAGCTTCCTGATGGCTTCGAGCAGAACGCCCATCATGGCGAGCCGGGGAACCGAACGTATGCCGGAGATCGTGCCAGGTAAAGTCTTCGATTCCGGCCAGGGCGACAGCTTTCTCAAACCAGTGACGCGGTTTCTGGATGTCGAACACTCGGCCTTCGCCCGTGGAAGCTTGCCGGAGTTTCCGAAAGGCTTCGATGGCCACGGGGTTCAAAGGAACGTAGCGCGTCTTTCCCTGCTTTCCGAACCGCTCGGCTAAGATGCGGTGTTCAAAGTCCACGTCGCACCATTCGAGCTTATACATTCCGCCCCGGCGAAGGCCCGTCTGCAAAGCAATGTCCAGTTCCGGCTCACGCTCCGGCCCATGTTCGCGGATCGCGGCTCGTAATCTTGCCTCTTCGGACTCCGTGAGGAATCGAACGCGGGTATTGTCTTCCAGACGGCGGCGGACAAGCCGGGCGGGGTTCGCCTGGACTTTGCCGGATTCCATCCCCAGTCGAAACGCAAGGGATAGCAGGCTGCGATAACGGTTCAAGGTTGTGGCGGCCAGATGCTCAGCCACGCCCACTTTGGAAAGCTGCGAGTCGATGCGCTGAGGGGTCATGGTTTCAGCGGGAAGATCGCCAAACCATTCCTGAATGCGGCGGAACCGGCAAACGTCATCCGGGTAACTGCGCTTGTGGCCTTTCGAGTAGGTGAGCGCGTCCGCGACTAACTCGCTCATCGGGATGTTTCGCCGTCGCATTTTCTCCGGCAGTTTCCGGCCTTGCAGGGCTTCGGCTTTGCGCTTCTGGTAAAGAAAGCGCGCCATCGTTTTCGTGCCCGCTTTTTCCTTGCGAATTCTCGCCGTCGCATCGGCGTAGCGCACAAACCAGATGCCAGAGCCTTGGACTTTCTCAAAAATGCCCCGCGCCATTTTTATCTCCGTTTGAGAGATTCAATCTCACCTTCATGCCGTCCGAGTTCGTGAAAGAACTGGCGAAGATCGGCTCCGATTTGACTGAGGCGCGTTTCGTTGCGGTTGAAACGTGCCTCGCTGAGGAAAATCCCCACAAGGACTGTGAACGTGGGCACGGCAACGGCGATGAATAGCTGTGTATTAGTCATGGTTTTTTCGCTTCGCCTTTTGCCATCGGGCTTGTGCGGCGCGGCGAGCAATGGCCTTGCGCTCATCGGCGCTCAGCGCCTTAGCTCTGGCGTTTCCGCCCTTTCGGGCGAATACTTCGGCATACGCTTTAAGATCAGGTTTCTTGGTCATGATACGATCACTTTATGCTTGTAAGCAGGCATTGTCAAGCGCTATCTTGGTCTTGCCATCCCCCAGTTTGAGCATGGCGCCGCCCGGCCCGGCCTCAGAGGCGGAGGGGATGAGCGTTTGCTCCCCGGTGCTCCGGGTGAGTGTTCATAGAAGCCTTCACGCTGGCCGGGATTAAGCG
>CADDZJ010000171.1 GCA_902812415.1 Acidobacteriota bacterium | reverse complement strand
CTAGGGGGCGGCCTGTGCAGATCGGGAATGCTGTAGGGCTTGTTCGCGCCGCTGAAGTTTCATTTTGAGGCCCGGCGCGGGTCGAAGCGTCAGTGCAGCTAGAGGCTCGACCTTTTCTTCGGAACACAACCGCAGGCGAAACTTCCGCAGGATCATCGTCAGCAAAAGCATTGCCTCCTCCATTGCGAAGGACGCCCCGATACAAACTCTCGGCCCTCCCCCGAATGGAAAATAAGCGAAATTGGGTAGTCGTTTCATGAACTCTTCGGTCCACCGGCCTGGGTCGAACTCCTCGGGACGCTCAAAGAAGCGCGGATCGCGGTGCATAATCCACTGGCTCATCACAACGCTTGCGCCGCGAGGCACGCGATATCCCGCAATTTCACAATCCTTCAAAGCCACTCGGGCCATGGCATAGGCGGGAGGATATAACCGCATCGATTCCCTGATTACGTTTTCGGCGTACTTCAGTTGCGCCAAATCCGCGAACTCCGGCAGACGCCCTTCCAGAGCTTCATCGATTTCCTTAAGCAATCTATTTTCAACTTCGGGGTGCAAAGCCAATAAATAAAACGTCCAACAAAGGGCCAGCGCGGTAGTCTCATGCCCGGCCAGCAGCAGGGTCATGACCTCGTCTCGAAGTTGTGTGTCTGTCATGCTGTGGCCTCTTTCATCCCGCGCTTGAAGCAGAACAAAAAGCAAATCGTTTTCTGCCGCTTCATTGGCTCGCCGCTTGTCCATGATCCGCGTCACAATTTCCTCAAGTCGTCTCACGGCCAGTCGATAGCGGATATTCAAGGGCGTGGGAAAATAACGGACGAGCGGCATCAAGATTCTTCCCCGGGTATTGAATTGCATGATTGGCCGAACGGATCGGCTGACCTCTTGAACCAGTTCGCCCATCTCTACTCCCAACAACGTTTTGGCGACAATTTGGAGTGTGAGCCGCGTCAGCTCTTCCTGAATATCCCGCACCTCGCCGTCGCGCCAATGCTCAAGCATTCTCTCAGCATACGCCACCATCGTGGGGCTGAACGCCCGGAGACAATCTCGATGAAAAGCGGGCTGGCACAATCGGCGCTGGCGCAGCCAGAAATCTCCCTCACTCGTCAGCAACCCGTTTCCAAAAAGTCTCTTGTTCACCTGTAGGCCGCGCCCCTTGATGAAATCGCGGCTGTTGGTGACCAGGACTGACTCAATGGCATCCGGAGAGTTGAGAAAATAGACGTGCGTTGTGAAGGCGCGGTAATAAAAAATATCGCCATACTGGCTTGCCCATCGGGTGAGGAGCTTTAAGGGATCACGCGCGCCGAGAGGAAAGCTTCCGACCAAGAAATACCCCGGCGGGCCAGGCGGGAGTTTACTTCGGGTCGTCATGGGGCCATCTGACGCTCGCAGAGGTTCGAGCGATTACACCGCGGCTTCCACACCTGACTTTTTGGCGGGAATCCAATAAATTTCTTCGCGGATAGATTCTTTGGGGAACCCCCGCCTTTTGAGAATGCCTTTGCAGTTTTCAATCATTTGCGGATGACCACACAGGTAGGCTAACGTTTCCGCGGGTTCCAGGCCGAGAGAATCCAGATATTTGCGGGTGATATCCTCGACCCGCCCCACTTCGCCCTTCCATTCTGGATCCTCCCAGGGGCGGCTTACAGACGGGATGTAGCGAAGCCAGTTCGAGCCTTTTGCCAGCGCCTCAAGCTCTTCGCGGTATGCAAACTCCCATGAACGGCTGGCTGCCTGAATCAGCGTGATCTCGTAACTGATGGAGCGATTTTCCTGCTCTGCGCGAGCCAGTGTGCGCACCATGCTGACATAAGGTGCGACCCCGGTTACCGTACACAACAGGAAGATTTTTTTATGGCCGCTCTTATCCTCCAAAGTAAAAAGGCCTCGGGCCTGGCGCCGCATCCACAACGTGTCGCCTGTCTTGAGTTCAAAGAGTCCGGGAGTCAGCTCGCCTTGAGGAACAAGCTCAAAAAAAAATTCCAGGTCTTCTTCGCAAGGGCTTGAAACAATTGAGTAAGCGCGCTGCACCAACCGCGAGCCGCGCTCAAGCCCTAAAGTCGCATACTGACCGGGCTTGAAGACAAATCTCTCTTCAGTCTTCACACGGATCGACCATAGGTCGCTGCTGTAATCTTTGCGTTCGATAATTTCGACTTTCTGAAACTTCTCAGTAGAGATCGCCATCGGTTCCCAGCCGCCCCCTTATGTTACTGCATTGCACTCCAAAACGCTGTTGGCGGATCTTGCAGGTCCATGATCGAGAAAAAAAATTCATTTTTCGCAACCCGAAGCAACCGCACACACGGCCTCCGCTTTTCAAGCCTTCCAGAATACACTGAAACACGTCCCTTGGAAATTTGCAAGATCGCTGATCGTTTGAGAAGCGGCGACAGTTCTGACGACAGGACTTCCTGAACTTGCGGGAAAGGCGCTGAAGGCATACGATATGCTAAACTAGATTGTTGTAGTAGACCTGCATTTATTCAGATTAGACGATTAGAAAGAGAACCTTTTGGCCGGTGTTCAGCGGTATTGTCGAGACGACCAGCCCAATTCTGAAGATTGAAGATTCCAAGGATCAGCGCAAGTTCCTGGTCCGAAAGCCTCACGGATGGAAGCTGAAGGCCGGAGAGAGTGTCTCCATTGAGGGCGTGTGCTCCACCGTCCAGAAGGTGAACCGAGAGACCTTTGAAGTCATCTATATGCCTGAGACCCTTCGCCGGACTACGCTGGAAGATTTCCGATCCGGAGAAAAGGTCAATCTGGAGCGGAGTCTGACGCTTCAAAGCCTGATCGGCGGACACCTGGTGCAGGGACACGTGGATACCACGGCGCGAATTCGCAAGATTCACGGCGATGGATCCGCCAGGATTTTCGAGTTTCAATTGCCAACGCGCTTCAGTCGCTATCTGGTGGAAAAAGGTTCAGTGGCGGTGGACGGAGTGAGCCTGACGGTGATGAGCGCTCGTCCCGGGCGGTTTCAAGTGTCATTACTGGAATATACGTTGGGGCATACAACGCTGGGAAGAAAGGGGCCGGGCGGGCGCGTGAATGTCGAACTGGATATTTTGGCAAAATATGTGGAAAATCTGCTCACGCGATGAGACGCACAGCGCCTTTGCCGCCTCCTGAATCCGTCGCGGATCCGGTCCTCCTGCGGCGGTTACGGATCGCTCTGATCCGAGGGGATTACAACAGGGAAATTACCCATAGCCTGGAAGAAAAGTGCATTGAAGGTTTGGAAGAGGCCGGCCTCGACCGCGACCAAATCGCGTGTTACAGCGTTCCCGGGTGTTTCGAAATTCCGATTCTTGCACAGCGACTCGCAGCACAAAAGCGCTACGACATCCTGATCGCACTGGGCGCCGTGATTCGCGGCGGGACGCTCCATTTTGAGCTGGTAGCTCAGGAATGCGCGCGAGGCATCATGGAAGTCTCCTTAAAGTACGATATACCCATCATCTTTGAGGTGCTCGCCACTTATAATCGTCGTGACGCCTTGCGGCGAGCGGGTAACAACCGCTCGAACAAGGGCTTTGAAGCCGCCCAGTCCGCCTTGGCCATGATTGCAGCATTGAATCGGGTGAAGAGATAAATTTCGATGTACACGGATTCGAGCATCGAAGACGTCCTGAAGGAGATTCGGCGGGGCCATATGGTGATCGTTCGCGACAGCTCCGACCGGGAAAACGAAGCGGACCTCGTGATGGCGGCGGAAAGAGCCACTGCCGCCGACATCAATTTCATGATTCACCATGGCGGAGGACTGATCTGCGTCGCCTTGCCTCGCGCGCGCGCGGTTAAACTGGGTCTGAGTTCGATGGTGCCGGAAGAAGAAAATACCCAGCCTTTCGGTTGCAACTTCACGGTCTCTGTCGACGCGCGGAAAGGCGTCACCACTGGGATCTCTGCCGCCGACCGTGCAACCACGGTCCGAGCGTTAGGTGATCCTCGCACAAAACCGTATGATCTGGTGCGGCCCGGGCATGTATTCCCAGTTCGCGCCCGCTCAGGGGGCGTGCTCGACCGCGCTGGCCATACCGAAGCTGCGGTTGACCTGCCGCGGCTGGCCGGACTCTCTCCTGTGGGAGTCATGTGCGAAATCCTCGATCAGCATGGCAAAGCTGCCAACCTGAAGATCCTTCAGGAACTCTCGCGACGCTTTCGCCTGCGCATGGTCACCATCGAGCAGTTAATTGAATACCGCCGCAATACCGAGAAACTCGTGGATCGTATAGCTACGGCGCAGCTTCCGACGGAATACGGCAATTTCACAGCACACGTCTACAGTTGCCCCTCGCAGAACCGCGAACATCTGGCGCTGGTGATGGGTCGGATTTCCCCCAGCCGCCCCGCCCTCGTCCGCGTCCATTCGCAGTGTCTCACAGGCGATACCCTGCACTCGATCCGCTGCGATTGTCGCGAGCAACTGGAGTCTGCCATGCGCAAAGTGGCCGAGAAAGGCGAGGGAGTGATCCTTTACCTAAGTCAGGAAGGGCGGGGAATCGGCTTGACGAATAAGATTCGCGCCTACGCCTTGCAGGATAAGGGGCTGGATACCGTGCAGGCCAACGAGCGTCTGGGTCTCCCGGCCGATATGCGCGATTATTCGGTAGGCGCGCAGATTCTGGCCGATCTGGGCGTGCGCAAGATTCATCTGCTCACCAATAATCCTCACAAAATCCGTGGAATTGAACGCTACGGCCTGGACATTGTGAAACGAATTCCTCTTGAAACCACGCCGCATAAGAACAACCGGTCTTACCTGAAGGTCAAGAAAGACAAGCTGGGGCACCTCCTGAGCAAAGTGCAGTAGCCTTCCATGCCCTCCACCCTTTTGCAGACTGATCAACGCTATATGCGCGAAGCTTTGAGTCTGGCGCGCCAAAGCCCCGTTTTGCCCTATCCCAATCCCTGGGTAGGCTGCGTGATTGTCCGCAACGGAAAAGTTGTAGGTCGCGGCTTCCATCATGGGGCGGGCACTCCACACGCAGAAATTGAGGCTTTGCGGCAGGCTGGCGCGCGCGCGCGGAACGCAACACTTTATGTGAACCTGGAACCTTGTTGTCATTTTGGTCGAACGCCTCCTTGCACGGATCGCATCCTGCAATCGGGAATCCGCCGCGTGGTCTATGCCATTCGTGATCCCAATCCTGCTGTCGAAGGCCGGGGGGCCACGATCCTCAAGAAGCGTGGTCTGGAAGTGGCCTCAGGCGTCTGCGCCGCAGAGGCAGCGGCATTGAACGAGGTTTATTTGAAATTCCGAGCGACGGGCCTGCCCTTCGTGACGGCAAAAGTGGCGACAAGCCTGGATGGCAAGATCGCCACCAGAACAGGAGTCTCCAAGTGGATCACGGACCAAACGGCGCGGCGCCGGGCGCGCCAGATTCGCCGCAAGCATCAAGCTGTTCTTGTGGGAGTGAATACCATTCTGGCTGACGATCCCCATCTCGGGCTGCGACCCCCCGGTCCTGTTGAACCCTGGCGCATCGTGCTGGATTCGCGGCTGCGAATTCCACTTCGCGCGCAAGTGTTGAAATCAGGCCGATGCATTGTGGCGACGACGGACAGCTTATCTTCCTACAAGGCTAAGCAACTGAAACGCATTGGCGCGCGCGTTTGGCGGTTCCCGGGCAGACGCATTCCCATTAAAAGGCTCCTGAAAAAATTAGCTCGGGCCGGAATTTTCAGTGTGATGGTTGAGGGAGGAAGCGAAGTTCTTGGGAGCTTTTACGACCTCCGGCTGATCGACCGGATTTACTGGTTCCTTGCGCCGATGATTATCGGCTCCGAGCAAAGCCGGCCTGCATTCAAGGGCAGAGGCGTGAGCCGACTGGAGCCGGCCGCGCGCTTGCGAAATTTCCGCATTGAACCGGTTGGGAACGGCTGGATGATCCGTGGAAATATGAGCCGCTGGGCGTTGGATCAAGCGGACAACGAAAATACGTTATGAAGCCATCCCACTTTAAGGAACAAGAACTTTGGGTCAAGAAAGGAAGTAAACGGAGATGAAGAATAAACTTGTCACGTTGTCACTTGGAACTGCTGTTGCATTATTATTCGTTTGTGGAATGACGTTTGCCAAATCTAGCAACGTCAATATCATCTATAAAGGCCAAATCGCAAACGGTTTAATCCTGCCTCCGGGCAATTATCGTGTGGTTGTGAACAACCAATCCGCCACGCCGGAGGCATCCTTCTATCAAAATGGAAATCTGATCGGGACCACGCCTGTAAAAGTCGTTCCTGAATCTCGCAAAAATAGCCAGACTGAGGTTTATTATTCAGCCCCTCAAGATAACATACGCCGCATCACGCAGATTGACTTCAGCGGCTGGAAGGAAAAATTGATCTTTGGCAAGACCCATAACCCGGCCAACCTCGGCTAACTAGCTACGAACTAGACCCCTAGACCCGGCAAACTTGTTGTGTTTGAGTCAAGTTTTCAGGCAGCGATTTTCGCCTGCTCGACTCGTCGCTCGATCTCAGCCTCGAGTTGCTGGAAACAGCGTTGAAGGGCTGAATCC
>CADDZJ010000170.1 GCA_902812415.1 Acidobacteriota bacterium | reverse complement strand
TACCAGGTGAGGTGGAGGCCGAACTGCATGTTCCTCATCGGCGCTCCAACGTCCGTAATCAGGCCGGCCGTTCCCGTATCGACGTTCGAGTTCGGCAAAGCCAGGTTGGTGTAGTTGAAAGCGTTATAGACTTCCCAGCGGAACTGCAAGTTTGCTCGCTCCGTGATCTGGAAATTCTTCGCCAGCGCCCAGTCCGCCGAAAACAGCGGCGGCCCGGCCAGCGAGTTACGGCCCGCGCCGCCAAAAGTGTATAGGGGAGGCACAGCGTAGGCTGCCGGATTGAACCACTGATTCCGGTCATGCGGTGTGCCAGAAAACGGCTTCCCGATCTGGTCTGGGCGAAGGCCCATAAACGAGTTCAACGAAGCATTGCTGGCCAGAGTTGGGGAGAACGGCATGCCGCTTTCGACGGTGGTAAAGCCGCTCCACTGCCAGCCCGAGATCACCTGACCCAGCACGCCGCTGACGTTGCCGGCCCAGTGCTGACCTTTACCAAAGGGCAGGAAGTAAGTGTGCCCCAGCGTCAGGACATGGAGCCGGTTGAAGGAGGCCGGCCCGTAGTCGAGCTTCGTATCGTACTGATCGGTCGGAGTGCCGAACTCGCCAAAGTCCAGCGCCCTTTGCCAGGTGTAGTTAGCGATGAAGGAGAGGTTCTTGGAAAACCTCTTGGTGAACTGTACCTGAAGCGCGTTATAGTTGCTGCTCTCGCAGTCGCATTTGTCAAAAATCGTCTGCGTGAGACCAAACAGAGCAAAATAAGGCTGGCGCGCCTCATTGGGTCCGGGGCCGGGGATAGGCTCATTCATATTCCAGCCCATATTCAGGTTCCGTCCCTGGTTTCCGACATACCCCACGGATAGAGTAAGGTCGTTCCTGAATGCGTGCTCAACCGTGAAGTTGTAGGAATCCACATAAGGGAATTTCTGGTTGGCGTTGATGTAAGGCGTGCCGATCCCGTTCGGCAACGAAATCACGCCGGTGGAAGGAATCGTGGGAAAAACAGGCAACGGCGGAGCTGTGCCCAATGACGGTGCCGCGAGTGGGGCTCCAGGGACAAATTCCACCGGGAAGAAGGCCAGGGGTGAATTCAACTGCTGGGAGACAATCGAAGGATAAGTATCGGCCGCCAGATAATTGAACGTCCAACCGAAGGTTCCCTGGTAATAGCTGCGGCCCCAGCCGGTGCGAATCACCGTATTCGGCTTCACCGCGTAAGCAATCGCAAATCGCGGATCAAAATTGTGCCACTGCGTGCGAACGTTCCCGCTTTGCGAAACGCCGCCAATGCCGGGGATGAACACGAAGTTGTTGGCGATTTCATAGCGTCCGCCCTGGCCTGCGTGGAGCGAAGTATCGGGAAACCACGTGTCCCAGCGAAGTCCGTAGCTCAAGGTCAGTTTCGGCGTGACGCGCCAGGTATCCTGACCGTAATAGAACATGCGCTTCTGGCGGTCCTGCTGGTTGGTTGAAGCCTGAGCAAAGCGATTGAAAGTGCTGGGATCGCCAAGCAGGAAGCTGGCCAGCCCCAATCCTGCCCCAGTGTCCGAAGCGGAAGCTGTGACGCCCGGATTGAACGTGTAAACGCCCGCGCGATGCTGGTCGCTCGGCAATCGCAGGTTCTGCGCGGCCTGCACCTCGCCGCCCCATTTCACCGTGTGGTTGCCGGAGATTTTCGTCCAGTCGCTCATCCACTGGAACAGGTTCTCAGTTTCATGGAGCGGGCAATTGCACTGGTAACCCATCTGGAAGTTGCCCGTACCGGTGATATTCAAATCCGGAAGCCCGCCGCTGCCTGCGAGTTGCGGCAGGTTAATTCCGGGAATGCCCACCTGGTTGGCGAGAGCCACGTCAGCATCCAGCGGATTTTCGAGAATTCGATACCGCGTTGCGCCGAACCGGAAATCGGTGAGCAAGGTGGGGCTGATTACGTAGTTGATCCCCAGGACGCCGTTATCCAGCAGATCGTTGGAACGGCCCTCGTAGATATTCACGCCCTGAGGACTCAGTTCCGGACCACCGTAGAGGCCAAAGGCTCCCGGCGACCGGACATAAACTCCTTCGTAACTGAAGGTGCCGAAGTAATTCAACTTGCTGGTCACGTAATGATCGACGCGAAAATCGAGCTGGTCGGTGTCGTAGTTGTTGACGCCGGTGGCGGCATAATTCGGAGCCGCGCCCGTCGCGCCCGGCACGTTGGGCGCTGGAAGGAAGTTGAGCAGACTCGCAGCCTGCGGAGCAATCCGGTTTGACGGGATCACGCCGCCGGAAAATAAAAGCCTGCCTGATCCATCGGGATTGCCCGTGGTGGGATCGTAGATGTTTGTGCCCAGGTCGCTCAGATCGCCGCTGCGCTCAGCCGCCGTCGGAACGCGGGTGAGGACAGAGCCGCCCAGATTCTCGCGGTTCCCCTGGTAATCAAAGAACCAGAACGCCTTGTCCTTCTTGATCGGGCCGCCGATTGAGCCGCCAAATTGGTTGAATCGCAGTTCGGGAACGCCGCGATGAGCGGGCGCGGGCGTTCCGGGCGCATGAAGGCCCTCGGTAAAGGGATCGCGCGCCTGGAAGATATCGTTCTGTAGGAACTCAAAGAGCGAGCCATGGACTTGATTGGAGCCGCTCTTGGTTTGCACCTGAATCACCGACCCGCCTGCCTGGCTGAACTGCGCATCGTAATTGGCCGTAGTGACTTTGACTTCCTGGATGGAATCGAGCGGCGGGTTCAGGATGGAGATTCCCAGCACCGCATCATTGTTCGTGGTGCCGTTGATCATGAAATTGTTTGCGTCGTAATCCTGACCGTTTGTGTTCACCAGGATGTCGTTCCCCGGATTCTCATTCAAAGGATGCTGAAAGTTGTTGCGAACCGTTCCCGGAAGCAACAGCTCGAAATTGGTGAAGTTGCGGCTGATCACCGGAATGTTCTGAATGACGGGAGAACCCAATACCGTGGCAACCTCAGCCTTGTCTGTTTCCAAAACAGGCGGAGCGGAGTTCACGGTAATTTGCTGAGTCACCGCGCCGACCTGGAGCTTTGCGTCCACATTAACCGACGTTCCCACAGCAACCGTAATGTTCTTCTGAACGAAGGATTGAAATCCCTGTTTGGAAAAAGTCGCAGTGTAAGTTCCTGGAAGTAGATGTGTCGCCACATAATTGCCCGACGCGTTGGTTTGAGCGGTGACGGAAACTCCTGTCGCCGTATTTTCGATTGTTATTTGAACCCCCGGAATAGCAGCGCCGGTGGGATCGGTGACTGTCCCGATAATGTTGCCATACGTTGCCTGTCCAAACGCTGCCGGCGTAATCCCAACGAGCAGCGCGAGAAGTAAAGCGAAAAGTCCCATTCCCTGCATCCTTCTTGTTCTTTCCATGACTTTCTCCCTCTCTATGCAAAAATGCCTTTGCCACACTCTCATTCCGGGTGTGTCTTTCTCAACTCTCACTCCGAGCGAAGCGAGGAGTCTGGCTCTGCTAATAAAGACTTACGAGATTCCTTGTCGTCTCTGCTCCTTAGAAATGACAAGTCTCGGGAGTTTTTCAGCAACCTTTTAAGCATCGTTCCCCGTCCGACGCACAATCCACATTTGCTATAATTAAACTTAGATGAAGGATGCGAGAGTTACGGACAGTAATGTGAGGTTACGATTTGCGAATGTAACCGATAACGACACGGTTACAAAAATTAAAACCACTGGCTATCTCTTTTAATTTCATTCGATCCCATGTTTTCAACCATGGGAGATTTTCATGCTGGATTTTGAGAAGAGCGATGGCTTTCCTGTCATCCCGGAAGATGACGAGCGCCGCCAGCTTGAGAAGATACTTCGTTCGGCGACTTTTCGGAACACGCTGGGTTTGCAGAAGTTTCTGGAATACGTTGTCGGCAAAACGCTTCAGGGCCAGTCTCAGGAGATTAAAGAATACGCCATCGCGGTTGAAGTTCTTGGAAAGTCTGTTGATTATGATCCCCGCCTTGACACATCCGTCCGAGTCCAGGCCCACCGGTTAAGAGAGAAACTGGAAGAGTACTACGCCACCGAAGGCGCTTCGGACGATATCCTGATCGAGTTGCCGAAGGGCCATTACGTTCCCCAATTCTCCCGGCGGCATGCGCCGGCAATGGAAGCCCAGAATCGCGCGCCGTCCGCAGCCGCTTCCGAAAGCGCTGAAACGCGCGCGATCTCGGCAGACACTTCCCTTAGTCCCACGAATCTGAAGCCTGAAACAAGCCGGGATGGGCGCGCGTTTTTCTGGACTGCCAGCGGAATCGCGGCGGTTCTTGTTTTCCTCGCTGGCGTTAAGCTATCGCCGCAAATTCATCAGCTTCTTTCTCCCCCCGCGCGCGCTTCGCAACCCGCGGCTGATCCCGCGAACCTTCGCCGTGAAAATGAAGCTGTGCGCGCAATCTGGTCCCACTTCTGGCAAAACTCGAACTCACCCATCGTGGCCTACTCCAATTCCACGTTTCTGGTGACGGAGACTTCAGACCTGCTTCGCCTGAAGGCTGGCGACCTGGATGGTCTCGGCGCTCCGGCAACCGGCCGAGAGGCAATCCGGCTTGCGGAGAATCCGCGGCTGGTGGAAGAGGCAGGACCTGTCTTCTATGAAGATGGATATACGGGAACCGGCGAAGTGATGGCGGTTTATTACCTCACACGGTTTCTTTTGGCGGCCCATGTCCCCCTCCAGGTCGAACGCAGCCAGTTGATCAAGACGGATGATTTGCGCAATCAAAATGTGATCTTCCTGGGCTCGGTCCTTGAGAATCCCATTCTCTCCGGGCTTCCGCTGAATCAGGACTTCGTCTTTTCACAGCCCCAGCATCCGCCCACTCTTTGGCGATCTCGAATTGTGAATCTCCATCCCCGGCCGGGTGAGAAGCCTTTCTACGAAGTCGAGCGCGACGATAAAACTCAGGTTCTGCGCGCCGACTATGCCGTGATCAGCTTTCTGCCCGGCGTTGCTCCGGGCAGAGAAATTGTGATCCTCGGCGGGCTCACCACGATCGGCACTCAGGCCGCTGCGCAATTTGTGACTTCTCCAGCGGGCGCTGAGGAGCTTCTGGCCCACCTTGGAACTCAGGCTCCTCACTCTTCTGTAAAAAAGCTTCCGCCCTTTTTTCAGGCTGTCCTGCGAGTGGATATTCGGAAGGATGAAATCCTGAGCGCGCACTACGTGGCGGGCCATGTGATCCACGCCTCTCAATCGAATTTTTAATTGTAGCGGCGGTATCCCCACCGCCGGATTTGTTGAAAAATAAAAACGGGCGATGAGGACATCGCTGCTACAGCGTGCAGGGGCTCATGGCATGTGCCCCAGTTGCTTCCGGCGGACGCCGTCCGCCACTACAACGCCACGCGGAAAACTTCTTCCAGCGTTGTCTGGCCCAGAAGCGCCTTCGCCAGGCCATCCTGAAACAACGTCTTCATTCCAGAGGCCATCGCGGCAGCCCGGATGGTCATGGCATCCTCGCATTTCGTCATCATGTGCCGAATCTCATCATCAATCTCAAAAAGCTCAAAGATGCCCAGCCGTCCGCGAAATCCCGTGGAGCCGCACTGAATGCATCCCTTGCCTTTGAAGAGCCGGATGCCGGCCAGAGGATTCGCGCCCTTCGCCAAGGCTCCTTGTCTCTGTAGAGCGTGAATCAATTCTTCAAAGTCCGGCCTCGACCTGAGAGCATCCCACGCCGCTCCCTCAGCCGGAACGCTCTCGCGGCAGTTCGGACAAATCCGCCGCACAAGTCTCTGTCCTACCACCAGCGTCAGGGTGGAAGCCAGCAGATAAGGCTCAACTCCCATATCCACCAGCCGCGGGACCGCGCCGGTGGCGTCGTTGGTATGAAGCGTGGAAAGCAGCAGCCGCCCCACCAGCGCCGCCCGCACCGCAATTTCAGCCGTCTCCAGGTCTCGAATCTCACCCACCATGATGATGTCGGGATCCTGCCGCAGCAGCGTGTGAAGCGCGGATGAAAAGGCCATCCCCGCATTCGGATTGATTGAGACCTGATTGACGCGAGGAAGCGTGTATTCGACCGGGTCTTCCACGGTCGAAATATTCACAATATTTCTCCGCTCGGCGCCCACGCGGCTGAGCATGGCGTAGAGCGTCGTGCTCTTGCCGCTTCCTGTGGGGCCCGTGACCAGGATCATGCCGAAGGGCCGAAGCAGAATGTGGAGCGTTCGCTCATAATCGGCGGACATCAGGCCAGGTCTTCCAGATTCAGGCTGATGGCCTCTTTGGAGAGAATGCGGATCACGATCTTTTCTCCGCAGTGCGTGGGCATCGATGAGACGCGAAGGTCCACTTTGAGCCGGAAATTTCCGGCTCAAAACGGCCATCCTGTGGAATGCGCCGCTCGTCAATCCTCATCCCGGCCAGCACCTTGATGCGGGAAATCAGGGGAGGCAAGGCTTCCGGCGGAAGGCTGAGCGCTTCATGAAGCAAGCCATCAACTCGGAGACGGATGAGGCACTCCAGTTCATAAGGCTCGATATGAATATCGGAGGCCTGCATGAGCATGGCATATTCCAGAATGCGGGTGACCAGTTCCGGAGCGGGCGGAAGCTCGGCTACGGAGCGCGGCGCAGAAGGGGCCGCGCTCCGCCTTCCCCAAAGCGCCGCTGC
>CADDZJ010000169.1 GCA_902812415.1 Acidobacteriota bacterium | reverse complement strand
TTTCGCAAGAGGTAATCGTGAGGATGTCGCCCCGCGGCTTCGTCGCTGCGCGACGTGCCGTTCACCAAAAAAATATCCTGGTAACCGTCATGGTTGTAGTCCAGAAAGCAGGCGCCTTCCCCGTTGACGTCCGTCAGGTACTGGGTCATTTCATCCCCGTCAACGATCTTCATATTTAAACCCGCCTGGCGGGTAATATCTGTGAACACCGGTAAAGGAACAGGAGCACCCGCGAAGGATTGATCAGTCGATCTGACGAGGGTATGAGCGGTTATTGCAATCGCAACGGTGGCGACGAAAAGAGAGGAGCAGCGAATCCAAACCGTCTTAGTCGGTTTGTTTCGCATGGGGCTGCCTATCCTATTCTCCGCTGGGGAGTGGGCAAGAGTGGGGACATTGCGTCGGAAAATGGGCCAAGGTTAGTAGCTGCTTTACCCTGTGCGGGTCAGCGCTCTCTCAATGGGCTCCTGCTCCTCGAAGACCTGCGCCGTGAAGGTCTGGATTCTCGATCCGCGCCGCCAGGCATCGGGCGGCAAGCCTGCCTTCAGGCAAGTCTCTTCCAGGAATCTGTTCCGGTCCCAATTCCATTCCACGGCGACCTGGGGCAGCAGTAGCCCGCGGCGCAACCCACAGGAGATGTACAGTCCATGCCGCCCGACTTCCACTTCTTCTGGCCGTGAGTCTTGCAAACTGGAAAGAACCGAGATTCCGATTCGGAGATAGGGAACCTCTTCCGGCCTGACGGGATCAAAACGCGGGTCCTGAAGCGCGGCGCTCAAAGCGCATTCGCACACGGTCTGGTAGAGCGGCATCACAGCCTCAACGCGCCCGATGCAGCCGCGCAGGTTGCCTGCTTGACGCAAGGTCACAAAAGCGCCGGAAGGTTTTTCGAGGGTTGCGGGGATTTTGGGAAGAGGCGGTCCGGGTTGGAGCTGAACTTTCTCCTGAAGAGTGCGGCGAGCCAGTTGCAATAAAAACTGCTGTTCAGCTTCGGTGAGCGGCAACATCTTTTTTTGCTCCATCGGATTCTTCACCGCCGCGAATCACAACCATGCGCGGCGGGGCGCCCACCTGTTTATCCCGCTCTTCAAGCTTGCGCCAGAAGTGCCAGAAGTATTGAGCCGCCGAGGCCAAAGCGAACCATACGACCAGCCATAAAAGCACTTGACCGAGAATGTTGAACACGGGAAACCGCGGCACCAGGGCAATCACCGCAATGGCAACCACTTCAAACACCATCTTGGTTTTGCCTAACTCCGAAGCGGAAATGACAAACCCTTCGGAACTGGCCACGGCGCGCAGCCCGGAGACAGCCAGTTCGCGCCCAATAATGATGACAACGATCCATGCCGGAACCAGGTGGAGTTCCACCAGCGAAATGAAGGCGGCGGAAGTGAGCAGCTTATCTGCAATGGGGTCCAGCAGGATTCCAAGCCGGGTGATTTGTCCGCGTTTGCGAGCCAGATATCCATCCAGCAAATCCGTGATGGCCGCAAGGATGAATACGCCCACGGCCCAAAGGTCCATATTGGGGGCTCGGGTCAGCAGGAGGGCCACCAGGAGTGGGACGAAAAAAATTCGGAGTAAGGTCAGCGAATTGGGAAGACTCATGAACCTGCAATCGAAGCTCCACCGGGATGCCCGCCCAGTCGAGACCCGCGATAGATGAGGATGCCTTTGTTCTGGAGCTAACGATCTTGCACCCTTGGGGTCACTATAACGAACGCCTGACGCCCTGTCAACGCGCTTGGGATAACGTTGTAGCGTAAAAGGCGTTAGCGCCTGTCCGCAGGTCCTTGCCAAAGAAGAATTCAATCGAAGCGGTTCCTAAAACCTCCACTTTGATTTCGAGGCCGGCATCAAACAGCCAGCGCCTTGATCCGAAATCGCCTGACGGATCGGCGATCTTGCCGGAATCCAGAAACGGCCCCGCTTTGAAGCTGAGAAAGCCGGCATGGTAGACGGTCTTGAAGTCATCCCAGTTAAAGAGCGCATAATTTCTGCCCAGGGGCGCGCTGCCTTTTCGCCCGTGGCTCGTTCCAATATGGGCGCGTATCCAAAGATCGTTGTCTCGCTCAAGCCCCAGAATGAACAGATCGTCAAGAGGGACTGTGCCCCACGTTTTGCCGGCTCGCAGGCTGGCCGTCATGGCGTAGTCATCTCCTTGAGCTTTCGGAAACCATCGCGCTAGAAGGCCGCCTTCAGTTTGGAGAAACGGGCTGGAATCGCGGACGAAAAGCTTTCCAAATTGCAGATCACCTGTTGAGTCAAGTGTGAAGCGCCTTTCGGGAACATCCAACAGCAGAGTTTTGACGCCTGAGCGGTATTCCAGCGCAAAACCATTCCTGAAGAATGAGGCGGCGGTGGGGCTGTTGCAGCTTGCATTGCGAAAGGTGCGGCCCGAAAAGTCGAGGCCGCTCGCCCAACTGATCCGCCCGTTGGCGATGGACTCCAACTGCGCGCCTCCTTCGATTTTTTCCAATTGCAGGTTACCCACAGGCTGAGAAGAACCGAAGAACGTGTTGGTCAAATCCCATCGCTCTCTGCGCCCATCGAGATAGACCTGGTAGCGCCAGCGAGCGCTCTCCCGAAGAGGACTGCTGAAGGAAGCAAAGACGCGCTCTTTATTCGGGTCCCAGCGGAGCAGGGAACTGAAATTCATTCCTTTATGACCAAGGTTGAAAAATTCGGGGTAGATCGTATCGTAGGGCGCGCCGCACAGCAGGGAAAAAAGCCCTGCCATGATGCCAGGACCCCAGCCGTTTCTTTCATTCGGGATAAACTCGACGTCAAACGAAGAGTCTTCAAGGGGGCGAAGGTCCATGCGCGATTGTGGGAAAATGCCGAGGGCGGCCAGCCGCGCCCGGGTCGTCATGAAATCGCTGCGCATCAGCGTGCTTTCAGGAGCAAAGGCAAATGCGCGGTTCAGGAGTGCGGGGTCCAGGCGCGGCTCTGGGGTCATGCGTATGTCCTCGATCTTCGGCATTCCGATGCGATTCCAGTACTTGAGCGCCGCATCGAGGTTATCCTCCAGGTCGTAAATCGTGGCCATGAAATTGTTGGCGTATGAATCGCGCGGGTCCAGGCGAAGCGCCTGCCTCAGATATGACTTGGCTTCAGCATAGTTCTTTTGCACGAAGGCGATCCCCGCCAATTCCGTGGGAAAGCGCTTGTCGCCCGGAGCCTTCCGGAAGCCATACTCGAATGCCTGCCTGGCCTCCACCCAGCGCTTGAGCTTGGCCAAAGCCAGGCCGCGGTAGTAATCCACCTCCGGGGAGCTGTTCGGATTGGAGGCCGTCATATCCACAACCTGCTGCCATCGGCCCTTCTGATAGGCTTTTTGGATTTCGGCTAGGTTGGGTTGTGGGGCTGATGGTGCAGTGGCTTGTTGGCTGTGGGAAGTCACGCCCGCCACGGCGGCATTCTGGAACGGGGGCGTGAGAAGGCAGAGCGTCAGGATAAGGGGTGAGAGGCTCACTCTATTGATGACTGCAAATTATGATGACAACGCAGACTGTAGCGGCGCTGTCCTCAGCGCCGAAAGAGGCCGGTGAGGACACCGGCCCTACAGAAAACGACGTCACCATAATTTGCAATTCTCATTAAGATGGAGGAACGGCCAGCAGCGTCCAGTAGTGAGCGGCCTTCCAACTCTTCTCGAAATCAGCGCGATGCGACGCCGCCATTTTCTTGCCAGCAGGGTCGTTTACAAAGACGAGATTTCGCGCCGGGTCCAGGCCTACCACCACCACGTAATGAAGCGTGCTATTGAGACCCCCTTCGCGCAGGCAGACGATGAGCGGGCGGCCTTTGGAAAGGTGTTGCTCCAGGGCGCCCCAATCGCCCTGGAAGGTGAAGGCGCGAAGCCCTTCGCGCTCAAGATATTGCTTCATATCGCGGGCGAAGATGCCGCGAGCTTCCGGAGCGTAGAGCGCGCGCTGGATGGATTCCACGGTTGGAAGCGTGCGCCGGAACCGGAGGTCGTTTTGGGCCCAGTATTTGAGGATCATGGAGACACAGGCGGCGCCGCAACCTTCCTTCGGTTGTTTGACAAAAGGGACATCCAGCCATAGGCCCGTGGATGTGGCAGCCATCGCGCACACCGCTGCAAGCGTCAACAACTCGACGATTCCACAGGTCAGGCGGCGCATCTTTCAGGCCTTGACGATCAGGATCACGATGACGGCGGTGGCAAGCGCAATGATGATATAAGTCAGTTGCTGATTGGTGAGCGCTCCGGCGGCAAAATCGTTTTGAATCTTATCTGTCTGCCGGGCAAGCTGAGCGAGTTCCTGGTTGCTCAGTGCCGGGATCGCCTGCTGCACCTGCTTCATGTTCAGTTTGGTCTTCTCTAGAGCCGCCTGGGCGGGTTGCGAGGAAAAAAACTTTTCGATCTTGGAAATATTGTTCTGCCGCGTGGCTGACGAGCTTACCAAAGCCTGATGCAGGCTCTGAGTTGAAACCACATGATCCTGAGCGGATAGCATCTGGCAGGGAAGGGAAAAAACAAAAAAGAGCGCAAAGGCGTATGCAACAAAATTCTTGAGTTTGAGCGACATCGAGCCTCCTGGTGAATATTATTTGCACATTATGAGGGAAAACGCGCAGCATGCGCAAGGCAATGTCGCGCCAACGGGGCGCTACGGGCCTTGGGGATTCTATTGCGCCCTCCTTCGCCCTGTGTTACTAATGGTCAAAATGTTTGCGGCTTGCACAAATTTTTCCTTGCGTGGCACGGGCGTTCCGCCCGTGGGTTCGGTCCAGGTATTGATGTGACATACGGCTGAGTGCGTGTTTAGCCGCCGCCCTGATCGCAGACATAGCTCGCCGGTGATTCTGAGTGAAGTGCAGCGGAGCGAAGAATCTCGATCTTTTAAGAATCAAGCGACTGAGGTTTACAAATTATAGTGACACCGTTTTCTGTAGCGCCGGTGTCCTCACCGGCGTTTTTCGGCGCTGGGGACAGCGCCGCTACAGTTTTCGTTGTCACGATAATTTGTAAACCTCAATAATAGAGCGATCCTTCGCTTCGTTCAGCATGACAGTCCCCAGTTTTTTTTCAGGAACTCGTTAGACGAGCAGGGCGAGGCTCTCGAACAGCTTCTATGTCTTCACAGGGTGAAAATTTTGAGATTCAGGGAACAAGTGAAGATTGGACTTCATCACGATGGCCGGATTCAAATACGATGTCTCCGGGATGGGGCGCCCGCGGAGGATGTGATCCACGGCCAGGCGGACCGCCGTCTGTCCCTGGACGTAAGGGCGTTGGTAAATTGAAGCTGCGATAGTTCCCTTTTCAATATAAGGAACCATCTCTGTAAAGAGGTCCGTCGTGATCAGGATAATTTGCCCGCTAAGGCCCCGCGCTCCAATCGCGCGACAGACCGGCAGACAGTTGGCGGTTGTCACATAAAGGCCCGCCAATCCCTTCAAATCGTGCAGCAGCGAGAAGCATTTCTGGAAGGTTTCATCTTCGTCTTCGTGTCCTTCCAGCGCTTTAACCACTTTGCCGCCGGAGCAAAACTTTGAGAACTGCTGCGAGAAAGAATGCACTTTTGTTCGATGATCCTCAGTCATCATCATGCCTGTGATCACTGCCACTTCGGACCGGGGAGGCGTGAACCGCCCCATCAACTCCGCCGCAAGGCTGCCGCTGACGCGAGGGTCCACGCAAACCACGGAAGAGCGCGCGGCTCTTGGTGCATCGGAAGCGACGCAGATCACGCGAATATTTTTTCTCTCCGCCTTTTCAAGCAGCGGGGCAAGACGCTGAGGGTCGCCGGGAGTAATGATAAGGGCTTGAATGTTATCCCTCAGCAACTGCTCCATGGCATAGTCTTCCCCCTGGCCCAGGCGCTCCACGGGGCGGTAGAGAACCTCAACGCCGATGGGCGCGAATCGAGCGGCCTCCGCCAGAATTCCGGCGCGGAGACGGTCATAAAAGAAGTGGATTTCCAAGGGAATGCATACCCCAATGCGGACCACCGAGCCTCCTATGGATAATGCTCGGGCCGCAAGGTTCGGGGTGTAACCCAAACCCTTGGCGATTTGCAGAACGTTGCGCCGGGTCTGCTCGCTGATCCCCTTGCGGCCATGCAAGGCGCGGTCTACCGTGCCGATTGAAACATTGGCCAGCTTTGCGATTTCACGAATTCTAATTTTTGAAACAGGCGTTGCAGTCCCGTCGGTTTGCGCCATAGAGTTTTCGTTGCTCAATGCGGCAAGCGACCCCGCAGCCTGGCGTTCATTGTTCTATCCTCTCGATGGGGCCGGTGAGCGTGCCCTGTCGGCTCCGAAGCCTATGCGGGTTTTATTCTATCGCAGGAGGGTGTGAATGAGAAAAGGGGGATGACTGCCGCCTGCGCTGCCGGTCTGTCAGAAAAATCTTTGTCGTGCGCGTTAACGTAAACGACTATTCTGTTTATAAACAGTCGACTGCTCCCGCGCTTCCGGAGACGGAATGTCGAATCGAGAATCAGTTGAATTCCAACAAAGCAGCGGCAGAGATGAAAAGATTGGCTCCTCGGGCAGGACTCGAACCTGCAACCCTTCGGTTAACAGGCTAAACAAAGAAGGGTATCTCGTTGATTTTGCGGCACGGTTGGCAACCGTAAGTTATTGAAAAGCACGTTCA
>CADDZJ010000168.1 GCA_902812415.1 Acidobacteriota bacterium | reverse complement strand
CCTGATAAATCACCGCGCCCGGCAGCCCTGTGACCGAGTTCGCGCAGGTCAGGCAGAAACTCGACAGCGGCGTTTGTAAGGTCGAAAAGGGCGTAAAAAGCTCATATCGCAAACCGTAATTCAAGGTAAAATTCGGCCTGATTCTGAATTCATCCTGACCGTAGAATCCCCAGTAATTGAATCGTTCTGTTGGCGACCACATCACGCCGTAAGAGCTGTCACGATTCGAGTTTGAAACGGCGCCCATCATGAACTGGGCCAGGCCGCTCGCCCCGAGGGCGGTGGAAGGGTCCTGCACCAATTGCCCGCTGAAATTCAAACCCAGCGGGAAGCCGCTCTCATAGAAATTCGACTCGTGGCGAACCATAAAGCCGGTCTTCAGAGTGTGGCGGCCCATGATCTTGGTGATGTTGTCGAGAAGCGTGTAGGCCTGAGCCCCCTGATTCATGTTGGTCCAGGCGGTAGGGCCGAATGAAAGCGCGCTCTGCGGAGTGGACATTGAAAAATGAGGGATGGGGAAATACTTGTTGCTGGGCAAACCGATGGGCGCCAATTCCTGCTGCACGCCAAGCTGGTCTGTAACGCTGTTCGGATAAGGAAGACTGGGATGGGTGCTCAGGAACTGACGGCTGAAACTGAGGCGAAATTCGTTCAGCAAGGTGGGCGTGAAAACGTAATTGTTTCCGAAAGAAATAATTGTGCTTCCCTCGCTGAAAGGATAGGACGATTCAGCCCCCACCGAATCCATGGGAAAGGTGGGGCCGGTCCAGGGAACTCGATAGTTGTTGTACCGCGCCGGAGCAAAAAGCCATTCGCCAAAGAATGAGCTTTTATCGCTCCACTTTTCGTCAATTTTGAGTGAGATATTCTGCGAGTCCTGGCTGCTGCCGACTCCAGCCAGATAATTCTGGCAGATTTTATATGCGCCGCCTGTCGCCAGAGAACAGGTGCTTAATGGGTTGTTGTAGTTGGGGAGCGGGAAAGAGTTGATATAAAACATGGCGTACGGGTTCAGCATATTCGCAGGAATTTGAGTGGAAAAGTTGCAGGTCTGAATTCCGGCTGCGGACCCCGCTTCGACCGCGGCGTTGTGGCACCCCATGGCGCCATAGGGATTCCCAGGAGCTGGCGAGCCAAACGCCACGCGGTCGAACAGCCCGGTTTGGGGATCCGGTCCAACGGTCGAGTACGGATTCCAGATTCCAAAGGCAGCGGCGTTCGGGTCTTCGCTGAAATCGCCTTGCCGCATCAAGGGAGTCGGCACGGTGTAAACATTATTGTTGAGGTCGTGAAGAACGCTGGCATCCTCGGAAAAGAAGAAAAAGGTCTTGTCCCGGCCATTGTAAATATGAGGAATGTCAACCGGCCCGCCTATTGTTCCCCCGAAGTCGTTGTACCGGATTTGCGCTTGAGGAATGATCTGGCCTGTGGAGCTGATCGAGGTGAAGGGATTGCGCGCATTAAAGTAACTGTTTTGCAGAAATTCATAAATGTCTCCATGCACCTGGTTGGCGCCGGACTTGAGCACGACGTTGAAGATGGCCCCGCCCGTCCGTCCATACTGCGCCGCGAAGTTATTCGTCACCACCTGGAATTCGGAGACTGCGTCCGGCGAGGGGTTAACCGCCATGTTCTCGCCGATTCCCGACAAATCAAGATTGCCATCCAGATACCACGCGTTCGCGCCCGCCTGACCTCCGTTCACGGATACATTGGAGCCCTGAACGTGTTCAGGGTCCGGGAACGAACCATAAGCGCTGTTGAATCCAAAAAGCGTGCCCGGCGGGCCTTCCACGTTGTTCACGCCCGGCAGCAGGTTGACTAGCTGCTGCAAGTCTCGCCCCGCCAGAGGAACGCTCTGCACGGTCGTCGAAGAAAGGGTGGTGGAAGCGTTCGACGCGCCGGTTTGAATGAGCGGCGGCGCGGCCGTGATCTGCACCATCTGTCGCGCTTCTCCCAGTTTCAACTGCGCGTCCTCCCGCAATACTTGAGCCGCAATGACTTGGACCTGATTCAGTTCCAGCGGCGAAAAGCCCGTCACGACAAACTGGATTTTGTACCTTCCCGGCACGAGATTCTCGGCCCGATAATATCCCGTGTTATTGGTCTTTAAAAATTGTGATACGCCGGTTTCAAGGTTCGTCACCGTCACGCGGACGCCCGGCACCACCGCGCCCTGCGGGTCGGTCACCGTGCCCTCGATCACGCCGCGATTCAACTGCGCATAAAGAGGGCCGGCGCAGAAAAATGCTGCCATCAAAAGTCCTGCGCTAAATTCTTTTAATCTGAAGCTCATCGTTCCCTCCCTGCCACTCCCGGAGAATGAAGGCTCAGGCGCATCGCATGCGCCGTATGGTTTGCGTCTTAAGGTGTGGTTCAGGAAATGCAACTGAGTTTCCAAGTATTGAAAGTTATTTCCGCGAAAATTATAGCTTAGTGAAAAGAATTGTCAAGCGCAAACGGGGCAGACGTCACGATGAATTGACCAGCTCTCAATGCAGGGTGGGCGTCCCGAGGCGAGCGATTCAGGAAATCGGCGCGGCAGACGCATCCCGCGCGCGCTTGCGTTCCTCATAAACCGTGATCAGCAGCGTGCTGGCCAGCACCAGAATGCCGCCCAGAATCATGAAAGTGGTCAGGCGTTCATGCAAAACAATCGCGGCAATAACCACGCCGAAAAAGGGGATCAGATAGTTGCAAAGGCCCGCTTGTGTTGCGTCCAGTCGCGTCAGCACGTTCAGGAAAATCACCATCGAAAGGAGATACTGAAACACGGCAAGCGCCGCCAGACCGAACCATACGGCCGGCGTAAAGTGGGGCAAATTCAGGAAGCTTTGGGGTTCGCTGTAGAGGGTGATCGGCAGCATGAAGAGAAAGACGGCGTAATAGCTGTAAAGCAGGACCTGGAGCGGGGAAAATCGTCCCAGCATCTTTTTGCTGTAGGCGTTGTAGAAGGCGCTGCCATTGACGCTTAAAAAGATCATGATATTGCCAAAAAGAAACTTGCTGTTGTGAAAATTAAGCTGGCTCCAGTCGATTCCTGAACACTCCAGGACGCCGGCAATCGCAAGGATGAAGCTGATCCAACGGACAGCCGTCATCCGTTCGCCCAGGAAAAAATAGGCCATGATCGCGGTCGAAACCGGCAGCACCAGCATCAGCAGCGCTGCGTTGGAAGCCAGCGACAGCCGAACGCCCCAGGTGATGAAAAGCTGAGCCACCACCTGCCCGCAGACGCCCAACAGAACAAACTCGCCAATCTCCTTACGGCTGATCCCCGCTTCTTTTTTTGCGGGAGTTTGGCGCTTCTCTGATTGCACTATCGGGATCAGCAGGATGGCCGCGACCGTTATCGGGAAAAAGGTGGCAAATACGGGTCCCATCTGTTCCTGGACGATCTTCACCAGCACAAACTGGCTGGCCCAGATCAGATTGCAAACGAGCAACAAAATCCAATCTCGAAGACGAGAACCTAAGAGCACGGCAACCTCCGCCTCGAAAGCGGCGATTTTAGCCCACTGTCTGAAAAGTCCTTCAAATAGTAATATGCGCTGCTGAAAGAATCATGAAAGTGCCAGATCAAAGTGAAGATGTCAACAGTTTTCGGTCACCCGGCGTTGTGCGCGACTGTGCGGCAAAGGGCGAGGCCGAGGCTTGAGCAGGCGCTGAAAAACGCTTATGGACGCTGTCATTCCGAGCCCTTCGCTTGTCATTCTGACGCCGAGCGCAGCGAGGCGAAGAATCCCTGTCTTTCCACTCAGGGCCAGTTCCTCAAAGTACTCTCTTTTGCAGGATCAGATCAATGCAGGAGTTCTTCGCCGCCTTCGGCTCCTCAGAATGACAGACTTCTAAAAGTTTTTAGTCGCTTGTCAGTCCAAAACAGACACCGAGCGACGCTTGCAAAATTCTGCGATTAGAAGTAAAGTCCGATTTCTGTTTTCCACAAATCGAAGGGAGTTTCTGGATAATGTTTCTGGGCAAAACAATCAAATGGGCCATCGCTTTAATGATTTTCATCAGCCTGGAGAGTGTTTGCCTGGCGCAGCAGACGAATCATTACGTCAATGCCCAGCTTCCCTGGCATCAGGCGGCGCTGGACTCGCAAGGCCGCCTCCTGGCGTGGTACGAGCCTGAGAAAAATCTGGGGTATGACCATGTCGTGAGGCTTGCATGGAACTTTATCGAGCACACTGTGCCGATCGATCCAAAGGCTGGGGTGAAAGTGTATTTGATCAATGCTGTTTTTGATCCTCATACGCTGCTCGGAATCAACTGGCAGCATGATCCGGCCATGCTCTACGCCACTTTTGTGGACTCTTTGGCAGGGTGGTACCCGTACTCTGGCGATGAGGATGCCGTCAAAACAGTGCAAGCCATGCTCGACTATCAACTTGCCCATGGGACAACGCCTTCCGATTGGGACTGGCCGAATGTGCCTTTTTCCACTTCCTGCAACAACAGCGCAAACTATGGACGCTGTCTCCAGGATATGCCTCAGGAATTTTATGGAGGACTCGGAACGGATAAGGTCGGCGAACTGGGGACCGGATATGCGCTCTTTTATGAAATGACCGGCGACAAAAAGTATCTCGAAGCAGCCTTGAACTGTGCGAACGCGCTCGCAAAGCACGTCCGCCCGGGCGACGCAACCCATACCCCCTGGCCCTTCCGGGTGGATGCGCGGACGGGAGCGGTGATTGACGGCGAAGAATATGGCGGCATGACCGTGGGGCCGGTCAGGTTGTTCGATGAACTGATTCGTCTGAAGGCAGGCGACACCGCAAGCTTCCAAAAGGCGCGCGACGTGGCCTGGAGCTGGATTCTGAAGTACCCCATGCACACCATGCACTGGAGCGGTTATTTTGAAGACGTTCCGAAAAATATGGATAACGTCAATCAGACCGTGCCGACCATGACGGCCTACTATATCCTCAAGCACCAAGATCCCGCCTCGGTAGATTCCCACTGGATGAGGGACGTGGGCCGCATCATCGACTGGACGCGCGAGCATTTTGGGCGTGGGCCCTACTTTGGCGCATGGGGCGTCGACGAGCAAGGAGAGCCCCCCGATTACTACGGATGCTGTTCGCGGGCGGGTCTTGGCAGCGACAGCTCGCGCTGGGGCGCGATCAATGCCATGTATTACGAAAAGACGGGTGACGCGCAATCGCGCGAGAACGCCTTCCGCTCGCTCAACTACGCCACCTATTTTGCCGCTTCGGACGGCAAGATTTCCTGCTGTGGCCAGGGATTTGGCGGGCAATACTGGTTCAGCGACGGATACGGTGATTATATCCGCCACTTCATGTGGGCTATGGCCGCTATTCCGGCGTTCGCCCCAAAGGGCCAAAACCACTTGCTGGGATCAAGCTCGGTGGTTCAGAAGGTCAGCTACGGCGACCGGAGCGTGACTTACCGGACTTTTGACCGGGAGGCGAGGGAAGTGTTGCGTCTTCACTTTAAGCCTGTGCAGGTGACCGCGGGCGGAGCGACCCTTCACGAACGACAGGACCTGAAAAGCGAAGGCTACACGATACAGCCTCTGGGCGGGGGTGATTATGCCGTGCGCGTGCATCATGTGAATTCAAATGAGATCAGCATCAAAGGCTGAGCGAAATACGGGGATTTTTCTTCCTCGCCTCGCTCGACGTCAGAATGACAAACGAAAGACTCGGAATGACAGAATCCAGAATCGTTTTTCAGCAACCTGTGATAGGTTCCATCAGGCAAGGAGCCCAAAACATGCTTAAAAGGTTGGTTTTAACAATCCTGATGATCGCAGGCCTCGCCTTGACGCTGCCGCTCGGGGCGCAGCGAGCGCCCACCCAAGAGTGCGTAAACGCTCAACTTCCCTGGGATAGGCCCCTGGTTGACCATCAAGGGAAACTTCTGGCATGGTTCCATCCCGATGAAAACCTTGGCTATGACCATGTGCTGCGGCTCGCGTGGAACCTCCTCGAACATATGCCTAACGATCGGCGCACTGGAATGCCAGCCTATCTGAGTTACGCCGTTTTTAACGCGCAGACGCTTGAAGGCTCGCTCCACGGTTCGGCGCAGAATAATCCTGCGAGCATGTTTGGACAGTTCGTGGATTCCGTAGTGGGCTGGTATCCCTACTCGGGAGATCAGGCCGCTGTGGCCCTCGTCCACCACATGCTTGACTACCAGCTTGCGCACGGGACCACCCCGGCAGACTGGGAATGGGCGCAGGTTCCTTTTGCGGACGGCTGCAACGGCGCGAAGACCTATGGCGGATGCATGACCGACATGCCGCGGGATTATGTTGGCGGCATTGAGGTCGACAAGGTCGGAGAACTTGGCATTGGCTATGTGCTGTTTTATGAGATGACAGGAGAGCGCAAGTATCTCGAGGCAGCGATCCATTGCGCGGACGCGCTGGCAAAGCACGTCCGGCCCGGAGATGCGGATCACACACCGTGGCCTTTCCGGCTGGACGCTCGCACCGGCCAGGCTGCCGGCGGCAATATGTACGGCGGCACGGAACAATACGGCGGCATGATCGTGGCGCCCGTCCGTTTGTTCGCTGAACTGACACGTATTCACGAAGGAGACGATGCGGCCTACCGGAAAGCCTTGAATCTGGCGTGGGACTGGATTCGGAATTACCCCATGAATACGCAAAGCCCGGACTATGGCAAGTGGTCGTGTTATTTCGAGGACGTGCCCTATGATCCAAAGGATG
>CADDZJ010000167.1 GCA_902812415.1 Acidobacteriota bacterium | reverse complement strand
CAAACACCGGGTGGTGCTATTCTCGGTCAAGCAAAAGCCTCCTCGTCTGGTTCAAACCCGCATCAACACCGTGTTTGTACCACAGGAGGCTTTTCTTGTCTCTAAAAACGTGAATTATCGAGGCTAAAGGCTGTTTCGCTAGGGCCTCTCCACGGCTACGGGAGGAGACCGAAGGCTGGAACCGGCTGGCAGCGGCCATTGGCATGATTCTCAGCGCCCGCCCGGAGTTGTAGGCATGGGTGATTTTCGAGAGGGCCGCAGGCGGGGAGTCGCTTGAAGCGCTGGTTACATTTCCTTAGCATCCAAAAGCGGGAAAAGGCATTCTAATTTAACGTAGGGATAAGCGGCGCCAGTGCCGATGCACGTTCCGAAAATCGGCAATAATCAGAATTTACGAGGGTTGCAATATGCGAAGGCTGATTTCTATTTTTTTATGGGTACTGGTCTTCTGTGTCACGCTAAGCGTCGCCTCGCTTTGGGCCACAACTCTACAGTTGAGAGACGGCACGCTGATTCAGGGCAAATACCTGGGCGGCACGGCGGATAGCGTCAGCTTACTGGTGAACGGCAAAATCAAAACCTATCCTGTCTCCCAGGTCCTGCTGCTCGAATTTAACAGCAACTCAACGGCGGCATCCACAACGGCCTCCCAAGCAGCAGTCTCCACGCGCCCCGCTGCCACAACCGAGACGACAAAAGCGACGACGGCAGCCGCAACAAAACCCATCACCGTCCCTGCAGGGACACAGATTGAAGTGCGGATGATTGATACCGTCTCTTCCGCCATCAATCACGTCGGCGACAAGTTCCATGCCAGCCTCGAAGAGCCGCTGGAGGTCCATGGCGTCGTGCTGGCTCCCAAAGGAGCGGACGCCTACGGGCGGTTGATTCAAGCGCAACAGGCTGGGCGCATCGAAGGTCAATCGGAGTTGCGGCTGGAGTTGACCGGCGTCGAAATCAATGGAAGAGTCGTTCCGGTTGTGACCAGCGACTATCAAACGGCGGGAGCTTCGCGCGGCAAACAAACGGCTACGCGCGCAGGGATTGGCGCGGGCCTTGGAGCGCTTATCGGCGCAATTGCCGGCGGCGGCAAGGGCGCGGCCATTGGAGCGGCTGTGGGCGGAGGTGCGGGTACGGCCACGCAGATCATTACCCATGGGCAGCAGGTGAATATCCCCAGCGAAACCGTGCTGGATTTCACCACCGCTCAGCCGTTTACGGTGACGCTTTCCGGGTCGGCATCGCAATAACCCCGCAATGGGCCCGTTGATGCGCCCCACTTGCCGACAGAGAGGTTAGCCCGCCGGATTGGGAGAGCGTGGCATCGATGGGTCAAGCTTTCATTGTCTCCACCCCCATCGACTTGCAAGGAGAGAGCATGCCTGGCGAATGCAATCACCTGGAGTTGGCGCAGAATGTCGGACCCAAAACAGAGGGCTGCGAAGAGTGCCTGAAAGAGGGCGAATCCTGGGTGCAGTTGCGGATGTGCCTGATTTGCGGTCGCGTGGGCTGCTGCGATTCCTCATGGGGCCGTCACGCCACGAAGCACTTTGAAGAGACGGGCCATCCCATCATGCGGTCGATCGAGCCCGGCCACAACTGGACATGGTGCTACATCGACAAGGCGTATCTCTGATCAAGCGTTACCTCTACCGCCTTTCTGCCGCGCGGACTTTGGCGAGCAGTTCGCGGGCACGTCCTTGCCAGGGCGTTTGCAGGCTGGCCGCGCGTTCCAGGGCTTCGGCGGCCGCGCGGTGGTTGGGCGGGTACGCGAATTCATAAGCGTTTCCAAGGTAAAAGAGCGCCTGCGCCTGATAGTCGGGGTTGCCGTTGAGCAGATTTGCCGCCGTCTTGAATTGATCGATAGCCGGAACGATGCGGTGTGTGCGAGGCGATTCGAGAAAATCGACATAGCCCAGAGTCAGGTGAGCCAGGCCCAGCTTGCTGTTCAGCGCCGCCTGATATTGAGCGTCTGACATTTCAGCCGGTTTTTTGATCTGCGGCGCGAGGTCGAGAACCTTTTTGGCGTATTCTGCCGCTTTGGCGGGGTTGGTGCGACCGACGCCGTAATCGTAGGCCAGCAGATTGAGCGCGTCCACGTTATTGGGGTCTTCGGTGACGGCTTTCTCGCCGTAGGCGTCCGCCTTGGCGCTATTGTTCAGCATTTTGTAAGCAATGAAATATTGGAAATCCACGCGGCCCTGCTGGCTGCTGTCGGCATAGGCTTTGGTGAATTGATCCAGGTATTGGAGGCGCTGGTTCGCGTCGGTGACGCGCGGAAGCAGGAAAAAGAAGGCATACTCCATATAGGCGGTAATATCTTTGGCTTCGCCCTGATAGTCGGACAGCGTCTTCTGCCACTCCGCATCGGTGGCGCTTGTGGGCCGGGCGTTGGGCGTTTCGGCTCGGAGTTCACCCGGCTCTAACATGATCACCTGAAACGCCTCAGGCGTGGCTTGCGCGCTGCCCACGTAAGCCTTGGTCATATTGAGTAACAGCAGTTCGTTCTGATCGTGAGCCGCCAGCGCCTTCTGCCCATACTCAATGACCTTGGCATAGTTGTTTTGCTTCAGATAGGCCATCGCGTAGTATTCATCCACACAAGGCAGGAAATTTGAGTTGGGGTGCGCTTGCATGTAAGCATCCAGCGCCTGAATCTGCTGCGCCGGATCGTTTGCGCCGTTAACCGCCAGGGTGAGCTTGTCTTCCGGGGAGTTCATCACCACGGTGAATCCCCGGCAAACCTGTTGCGCCAGAAGGCTCCCGGCGCAGGCAAAGAGAGCTGAAATCAAGAACAGACGGGGAAATACGCGCATAGACACCTCCATAAGAGAGAACCCGGCGCGGATCGGCCCCGAACCCTTGCTGAGTGACCGGACGGAACCTGCCGTGAGACCGCTGGTTCTCATCGTTGACCTCTTGGCCCGGGGCTTGCCCTCGGGCGCCCCTCCGTGAACCATGGGATAACTTCAGGGTGGAAAGTTCCTAACTTTCGGTGGTATTTTAGCTCCGAAATCCCGAATGCAAGCGGAAAAATTTTGCACCAATTCTTGAGCAAAAGCCTATGATGGTTACAGGCGCTCACGTGATCGTGCGGCGGTTTTCTGCGCCTATCAACCGTCGAAAAGGAGATGACCATGCTGCGTAAAGTGGTGAGCACCCGGTGTGATGTTGTCCCCACGGTGCTGCGGATTATTCTGGGCGTCGTGTTTTTTGCGCACGGCGCGCAAAAGATGCTGGGTTGGTTTGGCGGGTATGGATTTCGAGGCACGATGGGTTTTTTCACTCACGGCGCGCACATTCCGGCGCCGTTTGCTTTCCTGGCCATCTGCGCCGAGTTCTTCGGCGGCCTGGGATTAATCCTCGGCTTTCTCACGCGCATCGCAGCGTTTGGCGTGGGCTGTAACATGGTGGTAGCCCTCTTCATGGTTCACCTTCACAATGGGTTCTTTATGAACTGGACCGGCACGAAGCGCGCGGAAGGGTTTGAGTATCACCTGCTGGCGCTCGCCCTTGTTTTCGCCATTCTCGTCCGAGGCGCCGGGGTGCTTTCTCTCGATCGGCTTTTTTGGGGCGGAGCCGCGAAAGACTCCGCCTGACCTGCGAGAATCAGAAATACCCGCCTCGAACTTGTTTGGCGAACTCCCCCAAATCATCGAGGTGGGACCCCTCTCATTTTGGAGATAACGGCGGCCATGTCTAAAGTTCGCGTGGGCGTGATCGGAGCCGGCTGGTGGGCGGCTGAAAACCATATTCCGGTTTTGCAAGCCCGTCCGGACGTGGAAATTGCAGGCATTTGTCGATTGGGGAAGGACGCGCTTCGCAAAGCTCAGGAACGGTTCAAAATTCCTTTCGGAACTGAAGATTACAACGAACTGCTGGCCCTGAACGGCTTGAATGGCGTCGTTGTCAGCTCACCTCATAACTTTCATTATGAGCATTCCGCCGCGGCGCTCGAGCGTGGAATTCACGTGCTGTGCGAAAAGCCGATGACCCTGAATGCTTCAGAGGCCAAGCGCCTCGCGCGCCTCGCGGAAGATCACAGGCTTCACTTCCTGATTCCCTATGGCTGGAATTACACCGAACTGGCCAGGGAAGCCAAAAGACGGGTTGACCAGGGCGAAATCGGAGAAGTTGAACATGTGCTGTGCCATATGGCGAGCGCCTTACGCGACCTGTTTAGCGGCGATCCATCCTGGGTAGCCGATGAATCCTTTTTCAAGCCTGCGGCCAGCACCTGGAGCGATCCAGCGCGAGGCGGCGGCTACGCGCATGGGCAATTGACGCACGCGCTGGGCCTGCTCTTTCATATCGCGCCGATCGAACCTGAGAAGGTCTTCGCGTTTTGCAGAAGCTCCAGAACGGGAGCAGATCTTTACGACTCCATCAGTTGCGAGTTTAAAGGTGGCGTGACTGGGGTGATTGGCGGGGCTGGAACCATGCCTCCCCGCTCGCCGTTCCAGGTGGATATCCGCCTTTTTGGCAGCAAGGGCATGATGCTGCTGGATATTGAGAGACCACGGCTCGAAATCCGGCGCAACGATGGGCGAAATGAATCGATACCCGTGAAACTGGGGCCCGGCGAGTATGCCTGTGTCGAACCCGTGCATCGCTTTGTTGATCTGATTCAGGAAAAGCCAGTCGAAAATTGTTCTTCCGCTTCCCTTGGCGTCCGGGTGGTCTCGCTGTTGGACGCCGCCTGCCGGTCGGCTCAATCCGGGCGCATCGAAAGCGCGGATTTGTGACCCATGAATTGTTCCCTCTATACGAAAGGCCGAAATCTTTGCCGCTTGCACAAATTTTCCAAGCGTGGCACGGGCGTCTCGTCCGTGACCACGGCCGAGACGGCCGTGCCACATGGGTTGCAGCTTTGCCGCGCTGTGTTAACGATGGGTTAATGCTTTCGACGGCTTCCTTCCATTTGAAGACGCCTGCTGAAGGATTCTTTCGACATGCGATGAACCGCGATTCTTGAATATTGCAGGGCGCCCGTCGCATCGAAAGGTTATGAATGAGGAGAGCGAGCATGGCTGCCGGAAATCAAGCGCCCGCGTCTTCGGGTCGCCATTCGCGCCGCATGGCCGTGGCAAGCGTCCTGATGCTCGTGACCACATTTTGCTGGGCGAGCAACATTGTGGCGGGCAAGATGGCGCTGAAGGGCTTCAACGCGCTGGCTCTGGCGCAGTTGCGGATGGGCGCGGCGGCGCTGCTTTACTGGGCCCTCTATGTTGCGTGGCGGGGTTTCCCGTCGCTCCATTTGAAAAAGCGGCAGTGGGCGCTACTCGGGCTGATGGGGCTTACCGGCATCACGCTGAACCAGATTTGTTATATCGGGGGTCTGGCGCGAACCTCTGTGACTCACACCGGATTGATCCAGGCGATCGGCCCCATCATGGTGCTGCTGCTTGCGGCGGCTCTCGGCCAGGAGGCGCTTACATCGCGCAAAATTCTGGGGATGGCAGTTTCCTTTGCCGGCGTGGCCGGTCTGCTGGTTGAAAAGCCGGCCAAGGGCAGCGGAGCGCATTGGACCGGCGACGTGATCCTGATCGCGGCCGCGGCGTTCTTCGCTTACTACACCATCCTGATGAAAGAGGTTGCAGACCTCTACGATACCCTCACCTTGAATGCGCTGGTTTTCGGGCTGGGGGCGATCTTGCTGATTCCCTTTTGCGCGGAGTCGGTTGCCAAAGTCCCCTGGCGGCATGTGCCCGCTCAGGCGTGGTGGGGATTGGCATACATGGTGCTCTTCGGCTCGCTGATCGCTTATCTCATCTACGGATTCGCGCTGCAGGAGCTTTCCGCCTCGAATGTGGCGGCGTTCTCCTATCTTCAGCCTGTCATGGCTGCTGCGCTGGGAATCTGGCTGGTTGGGGAACGGATTTCCATGACCGTCGTATGGGGCGGCGCCTTGATCCTGTTCGGCGTCTATCTCACCGAGCGCGAGCGAGGCGCGCGGAAACATATCGAGCACCTGGCAAGTGGAAAAATGTGAATGATGAAAAGGCTTGGGATTTACCCTCGAAACGCGCGATGCCCATGAATTATGCTTACACTGCCATCCCTGAAGAGGAAATTCCGCGCGCTTCCTCGCCCGCGTTCCAGCATCTTCTGGATACGTATGCCAGCGAGACCAATAAGGTGATCTCGGTATGGCGTGAGTTCTCGCCCGACGAGATGCCCTTTCGCCCGCATCCGCGGTCAAGCTCGGTTGAAGAGATCATGAAACACCAGTTGCTTTCAGAGCGGCGGTTCTTTGGGGAATTCCTCGGAACGCCAGAACCCACGCCTGAAGCGATTCTTCCCGCATCGCGCCAGCCTGAAGATTATGCGCGACGCATGCACGGTCTGGCCCGTGCGAGGCTTTCATTCCTTGCCCAACAAGACGAAAGGTGGTGGCTCGAAGAAGTGCCTTTCTTCGATGTCATTCGGCAACGCATTTGGATTTTCTGGCGGCGTGTACTGCATACGGCGCATCATCGGACGCAGCTCACGGTTTATCTGCGTCTGCTGAATAAAAACGTTCCCTCAACTTATGGCCCTACGGCCGATGTCACCTGGAAAGGCGCCGACCCGACAACCAGCGTTGAGGCGGCAGGGAGAAGTTAGCGGTTGCTGAAAAACGCTGTGGGCGCGTCATGCTGCGCTTTTTGGCTCTCATTCCGGGCGGAGCGCAGCGAAACGAAGAATCCTGAGAACTGTGATGAGTGGCGATCTGTAGCGGCGATCTGCGATCGCCGACGCTCCTGATCTTTGATCGCCGGATTTTGGTTTTCCAAAACCTCGGCGAACATAGTTCGCCGCGACAACGGCGCGCGGTTGTTGTTCTGGATCTT
>CADDZJ010000166.1 GCA_902812415.1 Acidobacteriota bacterium | reverse complement strand
CTTTCTAAAGCCTCAACACAGAGGGCACAGAGCATCTCTGTGCCCTCTGTGTTGAGGCTTTCCTGAAAACAGAGACCACAGAAAAAGCTTGCTAAAAACCAAGTATTTACGGACTTGCAATGCAGAGTTGGTTTTTTTAACTCCGCGGTTATTTGTTCGGCTCCCTCAAATCCTTATTGTCTCATCAGCGGGAAGCCGCACCCAGTCAGTTGACCCCTTCAGTTGAACTCCGTACACTCGATAATAGGCTGCGGAAAGCTCAATGAAGCCACGAATCTCGCGACCTTCACAGCAGCAGCGAAGAACAGAATTGCTTTTGCCGCCGCCGTACGCCGAGATAGACGACAGGCTGCGCTAGAGCGGGGTAATCATGCGGATTGCACATCGAACAGGGTTGACTGTGGGCGTCATGCTGATAGTCGTCGGCATGATGCGGCCCCTTAAAGCTCAGGACCTTCTAAGCGAGTCGCTTTCGTGGTTTCCTCCGCAGACGATTGCTCTCGAATACTCCAGTCCGTCCACGCTTCGAAGCCTGCCGAATTACGAAAGCCTGCGCGCTCATTATCTGGGCCACAATCTGAAAACTCTCGAAGCCTCTCTCGCCAAGCTTGGAATTCACGAAAGCGATATCGACGAGATGACGCTTGGCTGGGAGGCGGCAGGAGGAAAGACGATGCAATATGAGGGTCTGGCGGCAGGCCGCTTCGATGCCGCGAGCATGGATCAACATGCAAATGCCGCCGGCATCGCGGCGCATCCCATCGCGGGCTTCAAGGCCTATTGCCTTCGCTCCGATCCCAACTCAAGCTGCGTCGTCATTTTGGATAGCTCGCTTGGAATCTTTGGCCCTCTTCCCATTCTGCGAGGCATGCTGCAAGCCCGCCAAGGCCAGGGACCGAATATCAGTTCCAACACGCAATTCATGGATCTCGTCCACTCCGCTCAGTCCGATGCGCCCATCTGGGGCGTGGCCCTCGGCCAGGCCGTTGCGAAATGGTTCAAAGCCTGGATGCCGGGCGAAAAGAATTTTCAGATGGACTGGGCCACCGCTTTCAAGGACGTCAGCGCGCTTTCTTACCGCATCGAGGCGAGTGACAACGTTCAACTCCATGTGAAGCTGGACTGCGCGTCGGAACAGGGCGCCTCTTCCGTCAGACAGTTGCTCGAAGGACTTAAGCTGATTCAGCAGCTTGCCTGGCATACCACAAACCCTAACCAACCCAACCCATTTCAGAACATCGAAGTTGAGGCTGCTAATCGTCAGGTTTCTCTCAACATGACCGCGGATTATGCAGCCCTCGAACATGTGGGCCCGCTGGGAAAACCATAGAATCCCCGTGAAATCTCCGCTGTCTCTGAGGAGTCGTTGAGGGCTGAAAAAATTCGACGGTTAATCTGCAGATCGCGGGGGACTCTGAGCGCCGTGGCGCTGATCCTCGCCGGTTTACTAGCCGTGTCGTCGGTCAGTTGCGCGCAAACCGACGAGATCCAGGTTTATGACGCGGAAATCGCGCCGCCGGGAATATTCAACTTGATGGTTCACAGCAATTTCACGCCCGATGGGCGGAGGACCCCCGACTTCCCTGATGCCATCATCGCTAATCACTCGGTTAATGGAGCGGCCGAGTGGGCCTATGGCGTCGCCCCCTGGTTTGAGCAGGGACTTTACCTTCCCGTGTATAGCCTTTATTCCACGAACCACGGCCCGAAGATCAACGGCTTTAAGCTTCGCGAACTGTTCGTCCAGCCCCACGCGCATGACCACACATTCTTCTACGGAGTCAATTTTGAGTTCAGTGTCAACGCCAACTACTGGGAAGACAGGCGCATCACCTCCGAGATCAGGCCCATCGTCGGGGTGCACCTGCATCCGTGGGATTTCATTTACAACCCGATCGTGGACACGGACTATACAGGGGGATTCGGCAACCTTCAGTACAACCCGGCCGGGCGAATCGCTTACAATCTGAATGACCGGTGGGCCGTTGCCGTTGAAGAATACGACGGTTTCGGGCCGCTGCGCCACTTTGTGCGAGCCGGCCAGCAGTTTCATGAAATCTGGGCTGTTATGGATCACTCAAGCAGCCGGTTCCTCGGCCTCGATGTCGAAGCCGGCATTGGGTTCGGTTTGACGCCTGGATCTGACAAAATAACGCTTAAGCTGATGCTCTCACGCAACCTCAACGCGCACCGTTGGCGGCCGTGAAGGCAGGTCGTCCACCAATCGGCGATCTCATCATTGCGCTTGCTTCATACTGGTCATGGTCTTCAGATACAGCATCGTCATGTCGTCCTGCAGATCGCTGCTGCCCGTCCAATCCGTAACAGCGCGATAAATCTGTTCTGCCAGAAAGTCTGGCGGCGAATCGATGGCCTCTCGAACCACTTCCACCAGGCGCTCCTCACCGAATTCCTCCCCGTAAGAATTTTCAGGCTCGGTCATGCCATCGGTAAACGCCAGCAGCAAGTCTCCGATCTGAAGCTCAATCTGTCCTTGTTGAAAACTGACATCGGGAAACAGCCCCAGCACGGTTCCACCTGTGTCCAGCCGCAGGAGACCATCCCGCCGGAATAGGAAGGGCGGGGGATGACCCGCGTTCGTATAGGTGAGTGTCTGCGACTGGGCGTCATAGACAGCATAGAAAAAGGTGGCGTATTTTCCCTCCGGCGTGTTTTCATAAAGCTGCCGGTTGAGCCGCAGGAGCAACTCGGCGGGGGAGATCGGCACCAGGGCCGAAGCCTCCACGGGCCTACGGCCATCGTAGAACTGCGCGTGAATGGCTGACTGGATGCTGGCCATCAGCAAAGCCGCAAAAATGCCTTTGCCGCTCACGTCTCCCAGCGCCAAGCCCACCCGCCCCTGCCCCAGCCGAAGAAAATCGTAATAGTCGCCGCTCACCCCGCGGGCCGGGCGGCAGATTCCAAACATCTTGACCCCTGGCAGTTCGGGAGCTTGTTGGGGGAAAAGCTGAGTTTGCACTTCGTGGGCGATTCGCAATTCGCTTTCCAGGCGCAACTTTTCCTGGGATTCCTGCATTAAGCGCTGGACGGAAGCTGTCATCGTATCAAAGGCTTCGCCTAACGCGCTCACCTGATCGCGGGCGGGCAAGCCAATACGATGAGAGAAATCGCCGGCTTTCACTCGCTCCGTGGCGACTTGCAACCTGCCCACCGTGGAGGTGATCGTGCGCGCCAGTTTGACGCCGATGATCAATGCAATCAATTCAATGATCAGAAAAACGATGCCGATTACGACGAAAGCTTCCAACGGGGCGCTCGAATGCCGTCCCAGGGTGCGGAAAAGCTGCCCATTTAACGTGAAAATCCGGGAGTGAACCGCCACCACCACCGGGACATCGCGCTCTTTGAACTGGCTTGACCCCCATTCGATGGGGTTAATCTCGGAGAATCCCAGCACGGGGAAATCAAACCAACTGACGCTTGCGGGAAATCGCAGGGAACTTGAATGCAGAACCTGAGGTTGTCGGCCCGAAGGCCTGGGTTCGTAAACCTCAACAGGACCAATACCCTGGCCTACCATATCCAAGAGCGTAGGAGTCACTGGCATGGACAAGATCAAGGTCAGTTTCCCGGCGGGCGTTTCTTCCTGATCCACAGCCCTCAGGGCAAGTTGGTTGTGGTCCATCACAATGCCGGCCCATTCCTCCTCGTGCAACCAGCGCGGGAAGCTGACGGGCTGAACCACGGCCTCGCCGGTGAGCCCAAAGGCCCGAGTATAAGAGCCTACACGGAGAGTAATTTCGAGCTGCGGGTAGCTCGCGCCGTATCGGCCTAAATCGTTACGGTAAAAATCCTGCAACTCGCGGATGAGCCCTTCCGGCGTGCGAGCCCGGGTATGAATAGCTTCGTGAGCTATCACGCGGTTCAACTGCTTGAGTTCATCAAAGTGAGTCTGAAGTTGGGTATTCACCAGAAAGGCGGCAAACTGCCCGTTGATAATCATGGCGCCGATCCACACCAGGGCCAGAATCAGAATAATGGGGACCAAGCCGATAAACAGATAGGTGACAATCAGCCGGCGCGAGAGCCGCCATAGCATGCGATTTCGTATGAACTTCCCCAACCGGATCAGATAGTAGACTCCCGCGACAACAACTCCCAGCCACACGACGAGCCTGATTTCCCCCGGCGCCCGAACCTGAAGCTGATCGGCAATCCGGAGGGCGACCAGACACACAATGATCCAGAAGGTGAAACGCGCCATCCGATGCGCGCAGTATTCACGAAGCAGAGGTTGGAGCATGGCGATCAGGAATAGGTTTCAGGTTGCAGGTGACAGGGGAAAAAGGTCAGTTGTCCGTGGTGCGCTTCCAGTCGCCCGTGATGCCAGCAAGCCTTAAAACAAGAGGGGAAATCCCAGCGCCGTGCAAGGGCTGACCACGGCCTACAGACAGCGGACGACTGGCTTGTTAGTGACACTTGGTCCCTGCCCCCTTGCCGTCATCTCACATGCGGCTCCCGTACAGGCTTGACGGTTTCAGCGCCGACTTGAACCAACTGTCGCACCTTACTGTGCTTGCGGCTGTAAACGGAATACACAACGAGGCCCACTCCCAGCCAGATCAGGAAAACATCCCAGGTGAGGCGGTGCAGCGCGAACATCATTAGCAGGGAGATTAGCATGCCCATGATAGGCACAAACGGCACCCAGGGAGTTCTGAACGGCCGTTCAAGGTTGGGCTCCTCCCGGCGCAGAATCCAGACCCCCGCGCAAACAATGGTGAAAGCAAAAAGGGTTCCGATGCTGGTTAATTCATCCAAAGTTGAGATAGGCAACACGCCGGCCAGCAAAGCGACACAGACTCCGACCACAATGGTTGAGATGTAGGGTGTGCGGAGTCTCGGATGCACTCTGCCAGCCCACTCCCAGAGCAGACCGTCGTGCGCCATAGTGAAGAAAATGCGGCTCTGGCCGAGCAACATCACCAGCATGGTTGAGGTGAGACCGCCAATAGCGCCGATCTTCACCAGGAAGCTTCCCCACCGGACGCCGGTCACATCCACCCCCAATGCGATAGGGTCAGCTACGTTCAGGCGCGTATAAGAAACGAGCCCTGTCAGCACAATGGCTACCAGAATATACAAAATGGTGCAGATAACCAGCGATCCAAGAATGCCGACGGGCATATCACGCTGCGGATTGCTGGCCTCCTGCGCAGCGGTTGAAACGGCGTCAAAGCCAATATAGGCAAAGAAGATGATTCCCGCGCCCCGCAAAACGCCGCTCCAGCCAAATTCGCCAAAATGACCCTTATTGGGCGGGATGAAAGGATGCCAGTTGGCTGAGCCGAAGGAAAGATGGCCGGCCAGAAACATGGCGCCAAGGCCAATAAAAATCAGCAGCACTGAAACCTTCACAATCACGATAACGGTATTGACGTTGGCCGACTCCCGAATCCCTTTTACCAGAATTGCAGTCATCACCAGAATGCCAATCAGCGCCAAAAGATCAAAGCGCGCAGTGGCGTGCGGCGCCGTCGCAAGACTCTCGCGGAGTCCGCTTGCCACACTGGTCAGCATCTCCCAGCGGCCATGGTAAAACACCATCTTGGTGCCTGGAGCGCAAGCAAGCGAAGGAGGAATGTGTAAGCCGAAGTCCTGAAGAAGGCTGCCCACATAGCCGCTCCAGCCCACAGCCACGGTGGCGGCGCCAAAGGCATATTCCAGCACCAGCGCCCAACCAATGATCCAAGCCACGATCTCACCCAGCGTAGCGTAAGCGTAGCTGTAGGAACTACCGGCGATGGGAATGAGGGCGGCGAACTCGGCGTAACAGAGACCGGCAAAGCAGCAGCCGATGCCGGCGATGATGAAGGAGAGCACAATGGCGGGGCCCGCCGCAGTGGCGGCAACCGGTCCGGTCAGTACAAAGATGCCTGTGCCAATGATGGCGCCAATGCCGAGCGTGACCAGGTTTATGGGGCCGAGCGCCCGCCTGAGGCCGCCCTTTTCCCCTTCGGTCTCAAGGAGCATGGCATTCAGGTCTTTTTTGGCAAACAAGTTCAGACTCATGTTAAACCAGCGTCTCCGCGAGACGAGTTATTCTCATTTTTCTTTGCCTCATTTTCCAAGAACTCCCAGAAACTGCCGCGCTCGTTCTCCCGGGTCAGGCGCCGCGAGCAGCGCGTGGATCACTGCCACGGAATCCGCGCCGTTTGCGATCACGTCGCCCGCATTTTCCAACGTAATTCCTCCGATGGCGACCAGTGGTTTGCGAGTGATCTTCCGCGCCTCACGCAGGCCCGCGAGACCTACTTCCGGGTCAGGCCGCTCTTTGCTGCGGGTGGCAAAGATCGGTCCAAAGGCAATGTAGTCTATCGGCTCCTGGTCCGCCTTTCTCACTTGATCGGGAGAATGGGTAGAAATTCCAATCAGCTTATCGGAAGGGAGTATACGCCGGGCCATCCTCACAGGCAAATCATCCTGTCCCAGGTGGACGCCGTCAGCACCTGCGGCCCGAGCCACGTCAACTCGGTCGTTCAGAATAAAAATCCCCCCAACCTTTCGAACCCTCTCCCCTATTTCCTGACTCGCTGTGAAAAGCTGGCGCGCGTTGGCCAGCTTATCCCGATATTGGATCAGCCTGACGCCGGATTCGAGCAGCATTTCCGTAACTTGCGTCAGGGAATAAGGAGTCACTTGGGCGGCGTCAAGGATAGCGTACAAACGAGGAATGTGAAAGTCCATACCGACGAGATGCCCGGGAACAACTCAAAAGCCAGATTGCGCTCAACCTGCGGTTTGCCGCCTTCCGGTTATTTCCCGCCGCTCATCGCCATAGCCTCGACTTTGGCGTTTTCCATGAAGCGGCGCAGGAAGTGAGTGTCAAATTTCCCCGCGCGAAAGTCCTTATCGGCCATGAT
>CADDZJ010000165.1 GCA_902812415.1 Acidobacteriota bacterium | reverse complement strand
AATATTCTGATTGAGCCGGAAGAAGTTCGTGGGATCGTACTTTTTCTTCACTACCGCCAGCCGTTCGTAGTTATCTCGGAACGACGCCTTCACGCGCTCCTGACCCTCTTCCATCATGAAGTTCACGTAGGCGCCGCCGGCCGAATAGGGATGCACCGCGTCAAAGTAATCCTTGCACCATTGCGTGATCTTGTCCTTGTTGGCCGGGTCAGGATCCACACCCACGATCACCAACGCCCAGAGGGCGTCGCGGTAACTGAACGCGGTATCGTTCTTGCCGACACGGTGCGCCGCGCCGTTGACGGGGTAGAAATGCGCCGTGGATTGCATCGTGGGCAGTTTCTGGCCCCATTGGAGGTGCCTGGCAATGGCTTCGTCACTGAGTTCCTTCACGAAATCCGCCCGCCAGTACCACTGCAATCCGGGCGGGAGAAGGGGATCAAAGATACTCTGCATGACTGGAAAAGGCATGGGACCCACGTGGTCAAGCGCCGGCTTGCCCACGCTGCGCACCGGTTTGGTGAGTCGGTCCGCCTCGTCGGAAGCTGCCGTCGAGCACCACACGATGCCGCACATTTTCTTGCCGTGCAGTTCAGCGGGAAACAAGGGCACGGGCGGCACGACTAAAGATGCGAGGAAGCCATTGACATCTTCCGGGGCATGGGTGATGAATTCCTGAAAAGCTTTCGCCACCTCCGGCATTTGCTCAATCGGCCAGAAGGTCGGCCCGGCGTGGACCATCTTGACCGGCTGCAGGCGGAAGAGGAATGAGGTGACGACGCCGAAGTTGCCGCCGCCGCCGCGCACCGCCCAGAAGAGATCGGGATTCTCCTGGTCGTTGGCTGTCACGAAGCGGCCATCAGCCAGCACCATGTCCACGGAAAGAAGGTTGTCAATGGTTAGCCCGTATCGGCGAGTGAGATAACCGATTCCGCCTCCCAGGGTCAGGCCAGCCACGCCGGTGGTGGAAACGAACCCGCTGGGCGTGGCCATCCCGAAGGCGTGCGTGGCATGATCCACGTCTCCCCAAACACAGCCTGCGTCCACGCGGACAGTACGGGCTGCAGGATCAACATGGATGCCCTTCATGCGCGACAGGTCGATGACCAGACCATCATCGCAGACTCCAAGGCCGGCGCCATTGTGCCCCCCGCCCCGAATCGCGGTCAGCAGGTTATTTTCACGGCCGTATTCGACGGCGGCCATCACGTCGGCCATATCCACGCATCGGGCGATCAGGCGCGGCCGCCTGTCGATCATGGCGTTATAAACTTTGCGCGCCGCATCGTAGCCCGGGCCCCCGGGATGGATCAGATCACCGCGAAAACGAGCTCGAAGTTGATCAGCGGAGATTGCGGACATGGATATCCTCCCCTGCCTTAAATGTGAACTTCATCATCGATTCGGAATCGGTTCCAGGCTGCACTGCTGTTGAACCCATTGCTGCTCTCTTAATGAAACATACGCACAACTACACGCGTTCCTCAAACCGCGAGGCGCATACAAACGATATTCTGATTTCCGGGTGTTCAAAATGCTGCTTAAATTTATCGCAGCGGAAGCCGCCGGACAATGAGAAATTTTCTATAAAACCGTTCGGTTTTCTCTTGGAAGGTTGCTGAAAAACTCAGACACGCTGTCCTCCGCAAGCAGGGGGGCGGTAGTTCATGGATCATCGTCCCCGCTTTCGCGGGAACAGGTTTCGCGGGAATAACCGGCATGGGCGATTTCCGAGAGGGCAGAAGCCCTACCAGCCTGTCATTCTGAGCGTAGCGCAGCGAAGCGAAGAATCCCCGCATTGTTTGTTTCTGTATACACCGTGGCGCTTCCCCGAACTGAAATACAGGGATTCTTCCGCCTCGCTTCACTCGGCGCTCAGAATGACAGTGGAGGAGATGGCCTGGGAAAAGCTTGACACATTCACCGGGGATTCTTATGGTAGAACCTCAGCCGTGACAATGCGTTCCCACATTGTAATCCCACGCGCGCTGGCGGGCTGGCTGAAAGCGTTCAGCAGGTTGCTGAAAAGCTCATCCATTCTGTCATCCTGAGGAGCCGAAGGCGACGAAGGATCTCTGTATTGGTTTGATTCTGTAAATACAGGGATTCTTCCGCTGCATTTCACTCAGCGTCAGAATGACAGGCGAGCGGGCTGCGCCCGTAATCCATATCCATGATGAAAAGACGAGCATTCCTGAAGCGCACGGTGGCTGTTCCAGCGTTGGGCGTTGCCGCGCGATTGAGTGGCGCGCCTGCGCCCGAAGCGCCCCGAAAGAAATCTTCTCCGCCCTCTGAGAAGGACGCGACCAAGGCGGGAGGGTACTCGCCTCGCCGCATCCCGAATGAATACACGCTCTTTTTGCCCGGCGAGCGTGAGGCGTTGCGCGACTCGCCCCGAGTCGATTTCTTTCAGGATGATGCGGTGAAGGCGCGACACGGGCAAGAAACCCGGCTCATGAAAGTGGGCGATACGATTGCCGGCTGGCAGTTGATGGCGATTGTGCCATGGCTGAACGGCATCGCCACGGCGGTTTTCGAGAAGCATGTGACGCACCGGGGAGCAATCGTCTATGTGACGACCCAAGGCGAAATTGCCCATATTCCCAAGCTGGTCGGTGAGCTTTCCAAAATCCGGCCACGGCCCATCAACGCGCCGCCGGATTTGAAATTTGAACGGCCGGCGCAATACATTCCCGGACCCGACAGACTGAGCGATTATATTCTGAACTCCGATGAAGACCCGTCGTATGAAAATGTCGCCGCCTTGGGCGAGGAGCTGATTGGCTGGACGCTGGTGGCCAACGAACAGGCAGGGCCGCTCAAGTCGTTATGGCTTGAGGCGGACGGGAAGTCGCGCCAGCTACCCGATAATCCGCAGGGGCTTTGGGCCCCCGACCTGACCGGGCGGCTGTTTGATCCGCGCAGGCTTCTTCCGAGCGAGTACCATTACGAATATGTTCACGGTTACAGCAAACGGACGCTGCTGGGCGGCTATCTGCCTGTAGCCGATATTGGCGTCTGGAATCCGAATTATAACGTGGGCTATGAGGTCATGGCGCTTCTGCCGCCCGGCAAGAACGCGCGGCCGGTGGGGCGAGTGCGCGCCATGCGCCTGCCTGAGGCGGCGGCAACCGTCAACACGGCAGGCGATCCTCCCGCCGAGTCTGCTTTTATCGACCGCTACTGGAACGGCTCGCCGGAAGACTTCTACTCCGCTCTGGCGGGCGTCTGGAACCACTGGCGCGACTTCTTTAACCAGAGGATGCAGGTGGAGATTCCGGATGAGTGGCTTCTGGACGCCGCCCGCGCCGGAATTGTTTTGAGCCGGTGCAGCTATCGCGGCTTGAATCCCACTTACCAGATCGGCGAAGGCGCTTACACCAAAATCCCCGAACGCAGCCACGCGCTTTTTCCCGTTGCGCACTACGAATTCGTCTGGGCGCACCAGTTGTGGAATCTGACGGAAGAAGCGGAGCCTTATTTTGAGCACTATCTTGAGAACTATATCCTCCCCGACGGCAACTTTCTCTATAACACCCAGGATCAGGTAGAAGCCCCCCTGAATGCCGGAGTTTTCCTTGAGAATTCGGCGCGCGCCTACGATTACACGCGCGATTTTGAGGCGCTCAAGCGACGGCTGCCGGTGTTGCGGCGGATGATCGACTTTGTGGTGAAACGCTATCAATACTCCAAGCAGACGTTTCCGCCGGACGATCCGCGTCACGGCCTGATCTGGGGTTCGCCGGAAGCCGACAATGGCGACCCGCAGAACGATTTCCCGGAATCGCATCCTTACTACTATCAGAATGCTTCCTGGACGTGGCGCGGTCTGCGCGAGCACGCGCGGTGCCTCGCGCGGGCAGGGAACGACCATCACAATGCTGCCTTGCGTAGCGAGTCACAGCTGATTCGAACGCTGGCGGACCAGATGCGGACAGATATTGAGCGCTCGCTTCAAAAGACGCTCGAATCGCGGAATCCGGCCATGAAGGAAGCAGGCATTACGCCCTTTACTCCTTTCGACACTACGCGGAAACCGACAGAACTCACCAGCTATGAGAACCATCGCTACATGATGGACTGGTGGACCAGCGATTGGGGTGATGCGGCGCTGGATGAAGGCCACTTCAAGCATCGTCTCATTGCCGGAGAGCAGATGATGGGCATGAATACGGATGGCCACTATCCTCGCACCTCCAACTTCATGTCTCATGGAACGCTTGCTGGCCGCATTCGGCAGGAGGACTACCGCCCGTTTCTGCTGACGCTTTACGGCCTTTGTTGTTACACCATGGACTGCGGCAACCGCTACTCGCCGGAGGATGCGTTATTGCCGGGAAATTATCCGGGCGAAGGCAGTCCCTACGGCTGGTCGGCGGTGGTCAATAGCGAGCTTCAGCCCGCGATGGGGCTTCGCTGGCTGCTTTGCTACGAAGAGCATGATCGGGACGTGGTTCACCTTCAGAAGGCCGCTCCGCAGTACTGGTTCAAGCGGGGTGAAAAGATTCGAGTGTGGCAGTGCCCCACGCGCTTTGGCTTGGTCAGTTGGACGACGGAATCGATTTCTAGGGGCGGTGGGCGGCCCCAATGGCAGGTGAAAATTCAATTCCGGGAGCCCTTTAATGCCGACCTGGTTGTTCACATCCATCCACCGGATCGCCAGCCGCTCAAAAGCGCTTCTATGGGGCAGTTGCAGAAAGATCGGGTCATCCTTCCGGCTTCTTTGCTGGCCGGAAAGACCGCCGTGGAATTGCTGATTACCTGATGGGGGCGCAGACATTGCGGGGAGGTTTCAAGGCTCATTGTGGCCGCACCGATAAGCCTGGAGGAGAGGACTCACCACAGAGGACACGGAGACCACGGCGCGGCAGAGCCGCAACCAATTTGGCATGGCCGTCCCGGCCGTGGGCGCGGGCAAGACGCCCGTGCCACGCAAGGAAAATTTGTGCAAACCGCAAACATTTTGACCATTAGTAGTACAGAGAAAAAGCTTTTGTGATCACTGCATTACCATCCCGCAATTCTTCTCGCGCCGCAAAGATTTTTTACAAGGCGAGCCATGTTCTGTTGTTTTCGTGAAGGTTGCTATCTGAAATCTGGGATCTGAAATTTGGTTTTGGTTGTGTCGTCGGGCTGCGTTGTGCTCCAATGTGAAAGCTGAGCGTATGCCTATTGCCCATCAGTTCTTCATCGCGGGCGCGCCCGGGAACTCCACCTTGGGCGCTTGTTGAGCGCCGGGGGACGCCTTGAAGTAGTCATTGTCGCGCGTAAAGCCTGACATACCGGCAACGATATTGTTGGGGAACAAGCCGATGTAGGTGTTATAGTCCTGCACTGCCTGGTTATAGCGCCGCCGCTCGACGGCGATGCGGTTCTCAGTGCCCTCCAACTCATTTTGTAATTCCAGGAAATTTTCGTTCGCTTTCAATTGCGGATAGTTTTCCACCACCGCCAGCAGCCGCCCCAACGCTCCATCCAGTTGTCCATTCGCCCGAATGCGGTCTGCCGGGGTGTGAGCGGCCAGCAAGTCCTCCCGCGCGCGGGTGACGGCGTCAAATACGGCCTCTTCATGCGCGGCGTAACCCTTGACAGTCGCCACCAGATTTGGAATCAAATCCGCGCGGCGCTGGATCACCACGTCCACCTGCGACCACGCGGAGTTCACCTGTTCCTTTTTGCGTACCATGTTATTGCGGATGCCGGCGTAGGAGCCGCCGAGAATCACCGCAATCACGATCAGAACAACGACGATAATTTGCCATTTCTTCATAATGGCCTCTCCCCAGTCTTTCAGTTCGTGTTTCCCTGATTCAATGTTTCAAACCTCTTATCCAGTTCGTTCACGGCTTGCGTCACGGCTTCAAGATAACTTGCAAAAGTGGCTGCAAGGTCCAGATCCTGAGACTTTCGCTGGTCGGTGCGGACTTCATGAATCTGTCTGAAACTCGTTGCGTCGAAGCCCAACAGTGCGGCGAGTTTCTCGACCGCTTCGTGCTTGGCAGCCGGAGGCTCCTTGCTCAGCGCCATCAAAGCATGGCGGAAGAGCAAGCCAAATGTTGAGGCAGACCGCAGCATGAGCGCCAGCAGTTCTTTCCGGCGCTCCGCCACTGAGATATACGCCTGCCGGAGCCGGATCAGATTATCACGCAGTTCGCGTTCCACCTGGAGCCGGTGGTGCTTGAGCGGCGCTTCCAGGTTGGCAAAAAGGTCTTCGCCGTAAAGCATGCGACGATGGCGCTTGATTTCAAGCAGCTCGATCGCGTAAACGTCAGCAGCGCGGCGAATCTCTTCCAGCGTGAAGATGAGCGGCGCGGGATGCCTTTTGCGCTCCCACCACTTCACCGCGCCGTGCAGCTTGCGAAGTTCCGAGGCACTCGTCTGACGGAGCAGGCAGAGAACGTTTAAGTCAGAATGTTGCGGGTGATAATCGCCACCTGCTGCCGAGCCGTAAAGCGCCACCGCTTGCAGATTCGCTCCCGCGGCCGCTTTCAATTTTTCCACCAGTTCGCTGAGCAACTTTTCCATACCAAATTCACCTGCGCCGCAGAGGGTGTCAAAAGGGCTCTCGCCCACCCGACTCGTCGGGGTCTCTCTCCCTGGAAGGAGAGGGCCTGGGGTAAGGGAAACGGACTGCGGTGGCTTTCCACTCATCACCCATCAGAAGGTGTGAAAATATTGAATCTGTCATGCTGAACGCAGTGAAGCATCCCGGTATTGTACTGAAAACAAAATGCGGAGATCCTTCGCTATCGCTCAGGATGACAACCGCCCCCTAATTTTTTCACACCTTCTCACTCGTCACTACCCACTGTTCTTTTCACCAGCCTCCGCTTGCGCCTCCCCCGCCGGAGGCGCCCCCGCCAAATCCGCCAAATCCACCACCGCCTCCACCGAATC
>CADDZJ010000164.1 GCA_902812415.1 Acidobacteriota bacterium | reverse complement strand
AAGAAAAAAACGCTTGACAGAAACATTGTCTTATGCTAGGTTCGCTGCTGTCGAGCGCTTATTTACGTCTAACTGTTCAAATATCATCGAGAATATTCCAAGATGAGCGCGCAAAATGGTCTCAATGTTCAGTCCCTTGAGTCTTGCGTCTCGTAACGATACCGCGACAGAGGTTTGCACACTCCTGCATTGCGGGCGGGGACCAGCGAGACAGAAGTCAGCGGGCAAGACGCCAACTCTGTCGCGAACGGTATCCCCAGAAGTCTTCGGAGAGACGGGCGGGTTTGCAGCACTGTGTCGGGTGTTGGGATGTGGTTACGTTCTACTGAAGTACATTGGCTGCCGTGCCCCAAGGCATGCAAGCAGTCTGCGGGTTTGGGGCGCCAAGACTTGGAGACGTTGGGTGTTGGGTATGTTCAAACTAAGAGGAGGAGGTCATGCCGCTTCAAACGACAGACCAGCCAGGCAATTTTCTGGGTCCCCTGACCGTGGCTAGGCATGTGGGAGAGGAATCGCGCGTCGGACTCCGTTGCAATATCAAGCTTCGGCTAGCTGCTGTGTTGATCGCCTTGGGACTGGTGTTTGTGCAACCCGCGTCGAGTCAAGTTTACAGTGGCTCAATCACGGGGGTCGTTACAGACCCTTCCGGCGCAGTCGTGCCGGATGCTAGGGTGGTCCTGACTGATGTTACGAAGGGATATTCCTACTCAGCAACAACGAACACCGAGGGCACCTATACCATTCGTAGTGTCCCTCCCGGCGCTTACGAGCTCACCGTGACTGCAAAAGGCTTTCGGACATTTGTCCAGTCTGGGATCACCCTGGCGGTTACTGAGCACGCCACCGTCGATGTGAAGCTGGAAGTCGGCGCGAGCGCGCAAACCGTTACGGTCACGGGGGCGGCACCACTTCTTGCGACCCGGAATGCTACCACCGGGCAATCAGTAACCCGAACGCTGATCAACGATTTGCCTTTAATCAGCCGCTCCGTATACGACTTGGCATATCTTTCGCCTGGGGTTAACCCAGCGGCGGGGCGCGCGTTCGGGCCTGGCGACGCCAACAACTTTACTTCCAATGGCGGGCGCGGTTCCACAGCGGATGTTCTGTTGGATGGCGTCACCACCTCAGCCCCCAACGCAAATACGACGGCTCTGACGCCGCTTTACGTACCGTCGGTAGATGCCGTTCAGGAATTTAAGGTCGAGCAGAATAATTTTAGTGCCGACAAAGGATTCAGCGGTAACACTGTGGTGAACGTCATCATCCGCTCCGGCACCAACCAGTTCCACGGCAGTGTCTATGAATTCCTCCGCAACGACAAGCTGGATGCCAACAGCTGGTTTAACAACCGCGCCGGTCTTAAACTTCCCCCGCTTCGGCGTAACGACTTCGGTTTCACCTTTGGGGGACCTATCAAGAAGAACAAGCTTTTCTTTTTCGCAGATTACGAAGGGGTCCGGCAACGTGGCCTCCAAACTTATACTTCGGGTAATCCCAGCCCGGCAGAACGGGAGGGTAACTTCGGTGAATTGTGCGCGTATAAAGGGGGGACATTTGACGCCACAGGGATGTGTTCCAACCCCGATGGGCAGCTCTGGGACCCCTATACTAGCGTCTTTGACGCGGGTGTCGGTGGTCCGGTCCGGTCGGCCTTTATTCCCTTCAACAACATGGCCACGTATACGAGCCCGGGTAGCTCTCTTGCTCCCCTTCCACAGAGGCCAGGCAACCTCATCGATCCCGTCGCCCAGAAAATGATGTCCTTCTATCCCGCGATTAATGTCGGTAGTCCTGCTGTCGTCAGCGCGACGGGCGACGTTATTACTCCGGCGTCCCCCGGCTACAATCCTTTCAACAACTGGGCCGGGACAGGAGCCACCATCTCAAGCGACAACCATTTCGATATCAAGATAGACGCTCAGATAAACGACCGGACGATGTTGAGCGGTCGGTTTTCGATGCAACCCGGGGGGTTATTTAGGCTACCCAATGTGTGGAACAACCCGCTGTTTCCGGGCACTCAAGGCCCAAACAAAAGCGACGTCTGGTCTGGTGTTATCAATTTCACCCGTAACATTAGCTCCACCACTCTTTTCACCGTTTCCGCCGGCTATACAAGGTGGACTCAGCGCGTGTTGGGCGTCAATAGCGACTTCCCGGGCTTCAACGCCATTAAGGAGCTTGGGCTGCCTTCGTACATGGCCACTTCCGGGCAATTCATGTCGCCGGCCGTTTACATCACTGATTACAACCAAGCCGGGGCCAACAATATCGGGGCGGGGGCCTGGCAGGTATTCCACTTCGCGCTCGAGTCGTATGACCTCATGGCCAGCCTCGATAAACTGTCGGGCCGGCACGAATTCAAATTCGGTGGCGAGATGCGCGTGTTCAGGGATAACTTCAGTTTGCCGGGAACACCGAATGGGCTTTTCGATTATTTCTTTACCGGAACCTCCAAGTTTCCTTGGTGGGGCGGCGGCGATGCAATGGCCAGCTTCCTGACTGGCGTGGGGGGGCCCGGCTCCTGGGGGAGGTACTCAATTGACATGCAGAGCGCCACCCAGAACTTCCAGTATGGAGGCTACGCCCAGGACAACTGGCGCGTCACCAACAAGCTGACGCTGAACCCGGGCATTCGGTATGAACTCTACATCCCACGGACGGAGCGCTTCAACCGGCAGAGTTGGTTTAATCCGGATGCAGTCTCTCCTCTCTCCGTCCCGGGAATGCCCCCCCTCAAAGGAGGCTTGGAGTTCACTACCGCAAGCAATCGGCACAATTTTCCCACCATTTGGACAAACTTTGAACCCCGTCTCGGCCTTGCCTATCGCCTTCGCGAGGATACCGTCCTGCGCGCCGGCTACGGCATCTTCTCCATTACCCCGATATCGACGGCCGCTGGAGCTGTGGAAGTAGGTTGGGATGGCTTTAATCAGGTCACGAGCTGGCTGACAACTTTCCAAGGCAACGGATTCACTCCATTCGGCCGCCTCAGCGACCCCTTCCCAAATGGCATTCTCCTTCCTCCTGGAAGTTCCAACGGGCTGCTAACGAATTTGGGGCTGGGGTTGACCGCCCCGTTGCGGAACTGGGGCCCAATTCCTTACATGCAGACTTGGAGCTTCGGAGTTCAGCGCCAGTTCGGCTCGGTCTTGGTCGATGCAACATACGTCGGCACTAAAGGTACTCACCTGAACTTCGCGGGTGCTGGGGAGCGAAATATCCTGCCTCCGTCTGTCGAAAACTTTACATCAGCTCAGATCGCGGATCTTGTGAGCTTTGTGCCCAATCCGTTCTTCGGAATCATTAACACTCCGGGGTGCGGCATATGCGGCCCCACCATCCAAAAGTACCGCCTTCAGCTGCCCTTTCCACAATTCTCCTCAGTGAACTTGGCTGAGCAGCCTTGGGCTAACTCCATTTACAACGCCCTGCAGGTGAGAGCGGAAAAGAAATTCTCAAATGGCCTAGAGTTCCTGGGCAATTACACTTGGGCCAAGTCAATTGATGATGCTTCTATTCCTGTAGGCGGTGTCACCTATCTTGGGGGCTTCCAATCGCTACAGGACCCCAACAAGCTGAGTCTGGAGCGCTCGCTATCAGAGTACGATATCCCGCACGTGCTTTCGTTCGCGTACATTTACCAACTTCCCTTTGGCCATGGGAAACACTGGGGCAACAACTGGGGGAAAGCTGTGAACGCGGTCCTTGGCGGGTGGCAGACCCAGGGGTTCTGGAGGTTCGATGCTGGCCAACCGCTCGCCCTCAGTCTCTCCGGGGGCCAATCGCTGCCCACTTACGGCGTCCAGCGACCAAACCTGGTGGGGACTCTCAAGAAGAACAACTGCGACGAGACGTGTATGGTGAGCCAGTATTTCGCCAACCCGGAAGTTGCCGTCAAACCCGCTCCATACGCGATTGGTACCGCCCCACGAACGATCGGCAGCGTGCGTGCCCCGGGAACCCAGAGCGCCAACCTGTCCGTGTTTAAGCAAATCTCTATTGAGCAGCTTGGCAAGGCGGGAAAACTGGAGGTGCGGGCAGAAAGCTTTAACGCTCTAAACCACGTGCAATTCTGTGGGCCCAACACCACGGTGAACAGTAGATCGTTCGGCCTGGTAAGCTGCCAGGCCAATTTGCCTCGCGAAGTGCAACTAGCCTTGAAGTTGTACTTCTAGGCGCTGTGTGAACGTATGAGGAACCTGCAAGAGAGCCTTTGCTCTTGTGCGACACTCATTGGTCCTCTTTTCTTGGCTGCTGTCTGGCTGGGGGCGGCTCCCGAGAACAACGTTTACGAGCAGGCCTCGGCGGATATCCGGCAGGGCAAGCTCCAGGCAGCCGAGCAGTTGCTGCGATCACATCTCCAGGCACAACCCCGCGATCCTGAGGCACTTGGCCTGCTGGCTGTCGTTCTAGACAGTGAAAAGCGGTATGGTGATGCTGAGCTTTGTTACCAGCGGGCGCTCGCTCTTGACCCTCGATCGAGCATCTTGCTGAACAACCTCGGCAATCACTATTTGGCCCGAGGAGAGCTCGGCCAAGCTCGCGGTAGTTACCTCAAGGTCTTAGCTCTCGATCCTCACCATCCCAATGCCAACCTTCAACTGGCGACGATGAGTGTAGCCTCGCGGCAGGGCCACGAAGCTCTTCACTATCTTGAGGCGCTTCCGGGTAGCTATCGCCGCGAGCCGGCCGTCCGGCTGCTGCAAGCCAAGGCGCTTTATCTGGCCGGGGACCATAAAAATGCCCGGAGTTTGCTCTCGGTGGTTGAGGATGAGGCTGCCTCCGACCCGCGCGTGGCTTTCTCCGTGGGGATGATCTACGTCGAATGGAAGGCATATGATCGAGCCGAGCAAGCTCTCAGCCGGGCACTGAGCGCTGACCCGACGAATTTCGAAATCCTGTCCAACCTCGGACTCGCCGCGTATTATGCCGGCCATTTTCCGCGCGCTCGCGAAGTATTCCAAACTGCTTCGAAACAAAAGCCGGATGACCCTGACGCGCTCTACAATCTGGCTCGAGCAGAGTCTCAGCTCGGCCACATCGATCAAGCCATTGTCCTTCTCGTGAGGGCCCACCAGCTTGCCCCCCAACACGGGGGCATCCTTCTTGCCATGGCGAATGTGTTCGACCAGTTGGGTTTTTACGACGATGAGGCAAAAGCCTTTAACGAATATTTGAAGACCAGGCCGGATGACGATCTTGTTCGGCGTGAGGCTGCTTTTGCGCTGGCGCGAACGGACAAGCATCGCGAGGGGTTAGAGGAACTTCGCGCCTACGTAACCCGCCACCCCAATGACCCTCGTGGCCTGTACGAACTTGGCGTGGCTGAAGTCGTTCTTCAGCCTCAGGAGGCGATTCGGCACTTGAACCGCGCGGTCGCCCTCGAACCCAGCTTTATGCCGGCCCGCTATGCGCGTGGCGTGCTTCGTTACCGGAAGGGTGACCTTCGTGCGGCGGAGGATGACCTGAGCTTCATCGTTCGCGGCGACCCGCACAACAGCGATGCGTTGGACACGTTGGGACAAGTCGAAATCGGGTTGGGAAAGATGCAGGAAGCCGTTCGGGTTCTGGCCCAAGCTGCCGAGCTTGCTCCTAGAAACCGCAAAATCCTGCTCCATTACAGCCAGGCGCTGCGACGGGTCCGTGAGTTTTCCCAAGCTGAGGCAGTGCTGCGGCAACTGGAACTGTTACCCCCTACTCCGCCCAAAATTCGTAGTGGGCTGCTGGATTACTTGAGCCTGCCGGTCGGGCGGCAACAAGCACGCTACCTCGAGCATTTGCAGACCGACATCACGATGAATCCGCAGAACCTCGAATTAAAGGCTCGTTGGGCTGAGGCGCAGCTTCGCATAGGCAAATCCGCCGAGGCGCTCCAGACCTTTGAGCAGATCCTGGCTGCCGATCCCAGCACCCGGATTCTCAGCCAATGCGGGCAGATCCTGCTTAAGTACGGTCACTACGCCGAGGCGCGACCGTTTCTAGAGAAGGTGTTGGCCCGCGAGCCCTCCAGGAGCGATGTCCGCTTGGATTTGTCGGTCGCCCTCTTTCATAGTCTCGGGCCGCAGGCGGCTTTGGCGGAGCTTGACGGCACGCCCGCCGAAATGCGCCGTGGCGACTACTATCTCCTCCGCGCCCAGATCTTGGACGCCGAAGGCAAGGCCCAGGAGGCAGCGCGCGATTTGACCTTAGGGCTCGGGAATTCAGCCACCCGGGAGGACCTCTATTACCAAGCGGCTTTGTTCCTGATCAAGCACAACCAGCTCAGTGAAGTACTTGAATTCCTGCGACAGGCGGTGCAGCAATTCCCTAACTCTCGTCAGCTCTTGCTAACACAGGCCATTGCCTTCGGCATCGTCCACCAAGAGTGGAAAGCTAAGAAGATCCTCGACCAGATCGAAGAACGCTGGCCGGAGTGGCCTCACCCGTATCTTATCCACGCAATCATCCTGGTTGGAGAAGCTAAGAGACCTCAGGCGAAGCCACTGGCGGAGACTGCTATCGCCCTCGGCAACCAGAGCGCGTTAGCCTACTTCATTGTTGCTCTCGCGGATATGGAGAGTCCCCCACCGCAGGACACGGAGGATGCGGAACAAGCCATCCAGAAGTCACTTCAACTCAACCCGAACGACCCTTACGCGCAGTCGCTGGCTGGAAAGATCGCTTACGCGCGAAAGGATTATCCCCGCGCGTTGCGGCATCTGGAGGAGGCTCTAAAGCTGTGGCCCGAGATGGTGGAGGCGCACCAGACTTTGAGCGGTACGTATCGGGCCATGGGCGAAAAGGATAAATCCATCGCGGAACTGAAGGAAGTCTTGCGCATTAAGCAGCAAACGAGAACGGTAACAGCCGATCAAGCTCCGCCGCGTCCGGACTTGGGCTTGAAGAACTTTCTGTTCTCGGTTCCGGCATCTGCTCCACCTGGGTCGTAAAGAGCCGAGACTTAA
>CADDZJ010000163.1 GCA_902812415.1 Acidobacteriota bacterium | reverse complement strand
CGCCGCTGCTCACAACGGCCAGCCGGTCCACTAACAGCGCGCGCAGTTCGTCTTCGCTGACCTCCAGTTGCTTCATGACTCAAATCCAGCAAGCACCTGTTCGACTCACCTGGCGAGGTCTTCCAGGTCAAGATTCGTCTTCACCACGTAGTCGGCGGCGCCCGCTTCAGCCGCTTCCTGCTTGTCGCTTTCCTGGCCCAGATTGGTCATCACCACGACGGGGACTGGCGAGGTGGAAGGGTCGGCCTTGAGTTCCTTCAACACTTCAAAGCCCTGCATCTTGGGCATGATCAAGTCTAAGAGAATCAGATCATGTTTCTCGGCGCGCGCCACGCGCAGCGCTTCTTCGCCGTCCGCCGCCGTGACCACAATGTAGCCATGCTGGCGGAGCATCGCTTCGGCCGCTCTTCGCAGGAAGCGATCGTCCTCCGCGATCAGGATTTTCCAGGACCGTGATTGGTTCATCTGGGGCTGAGACTGCATAGGATTCCTCCAGGATTGCGCTATGAACCTGCATTCGCCCCTTATCCCCAGCGCCCGGGGGGGGGGTAAACATGACTAAGCCAAAATTTGAGTCCGTCATAACGATTTCTTCCACCCAGGTTTCACTTTTCGCACCGTTGTTCTGAGCGCAGCCTCTCCACATTGTCATTCTGAGCGAAGCGAAGAATAACAGGCGGGGTGAGCTACTCCGCTTCGCGCCTGCTATTCATCTTTTCAAACAACTGGTCCATCTGCCGGGCCAATTCATCCAGGGATAACTCCGCCTTCACGTGATAACCATCGATGCCCAGTTTTCTCATCTCCCGAATATCGTCGTCACGCGAGGAGTTTGTCAGAACAATCACGGGCGTCTTTCGGGTGCTTTCTTTCGAATTCAGATCGCGGAGCACTTCAAGGCCCGAAAACTTGGGAATCAGGACGTCGAGCAGAATCGCATCAAAAGGCTCGGCAGCGGCTTTCCGAATGGCTTCCTCGCCATCCGCCGCCGCCACGACTTTAAAGCCATGCTTCTTCAAACTCTCTTCACACGCCCGGCGCAAGTATCGATCATCTTCCACCAGAAGAATTCTCTTCTGCCCTTTGCCCATTGGCTTCCCCCTTTGATCCATCAGGTTGCCGAAAAATCATTCGTACCGTCAGCCTTCCCCCCGTCATTCCGAGCCCAGCGCAGAATCAAAAAGGCAGTGACGAGCGAAAAGGTGTACGACTATTGGTCAAAATGTTTGCGGCTTGCGCGAATTTTACTTGCGTGGGCACGGGCGTCTCGCCTGGGCACACGACCGAGATGGCCGCGCCACCTGGGGTTGCAGCCCTGCCGCGTTGTGAATCAATTCATCCGCGCCATTGTCGCGGCGAACGATGTTCGCCGAAGTTTTTAGAAAAAAGCCGGCGATCACAGATCGCCGCTAGAGCTTGCCTTGGCTCGTCACTCGGCACTTTTCACTCATCACGGGGTTTTTCAGCCTCCTCCTTAAACCGGAATCGTGAAATAAAACGTGCTGCCCCGGCCTTCCTCGGATTTGAATTTCAACTGCCCGCCCGATCGCTCAACAATGAAGCGCGCTAGGTAAAGCCCCAGCCCTGTGCCTTCGGTCTCCGCCTTGTAGACATTATCGGCGCGGAAGAATTTCTCAAAGAGCCGGCTCTGATTCTTTTCCGGAATTCCGATTCCGGTATCCCGAACCTGTCAGCGCACCCAGCCGTTTTCCTGGCCCATCTGAATATCGATTTTTCCCCCCGAGGGAGTGTATTTCATAGCATTCGATAAGAGATTCAGAATGACCTGCCGGAACATTTGAGGATCCACGTACACCGAAGGAAGGCCGCTTTCTTCGCGGATGGAAAGGCGCTGAGCCTTCTGCTCGACCTGAGACCCGACATCCTTCAACACTTCCTGCGTCAGCTCAGCCAGATTCGTAGGCTTCGGTTCGAGTTTTACTTTGCCGCTTTCCAGGCGGGTGATACCGAGCATGTCATTCACCATTTCCACCAGGCGCTGGGCGGAACTTCGCGCGTCCTGAATGAGCGAAACCGCATCCTCAGGCAATCCTTCCTGCTTCAAGGCCAGTTCCAGCAGCCATTTGATGCCGGCAAGCGGCGTGCGCAGTTGATGCGTGGCAAAGCTCACGAAGTCGGTCTCCATCTGGAGCGCAAGATTCAGTTCTTCTTCCACCTGTTTGCGCAGGGTAATATCTTTGAAGAGAATCACGGCTCCCACCACCACGCCCTGGGCGTCGCGGATGGGGGTGCTGATGTATTCCACCGGAAATGAAGTCCCATCCTTTTTCCAGAAAACTTCGTTATCGGCCTGATGAATTTCGAGGTCGTGATAGGAAGCATCAATGGAGCATTCATCAATGGGATAAGGCGTTCCATTCGCCCTGGTGTGATGCGTTAGAGCATGGGATACGCGGCCAATGATCTCTTCCGCCTTCCATCCCAGCATTTTCTGCGCGGCTGGATTGATGAAGGTTATTTTGGCTTCCAGATCTACGCCGTAAATCCCTCCGCCCGCTGAGTTCAGAATGGATTCGTACTGCCAGCTCAAGCGAGCCAAGGCTTCTTCCGCCTACTTCCGCGCGGTGATGTCTTCCACCAGAGCAGCCGTAAACAAAGGCTTGCCGTCGTCATCCCGAATCATGGAGGCGGTGATGCGCGCCCAGATGATGCCCCCGTCTTTGCGGCGATAGCGCTTCTCAATATGGACGTCGTGACGCGCGCCCTCCAGAAGTTGTTTTGCGAAGCGCTGGCTCGCCTCCAGGTCATCGTCGACGGTCAGATCTCTGAAAGTTTTCTGGCGAAGCTCATCCTCGGTGTAACCGAGCATCTGTTCCAGGCTACGGTTTGTCTGGAAATAACGCCCTGTCAAATCGTTCAGGGCGATGCCGATGGTCGAATTTTCGTAGATTGCGCGGAGGCGTTCCTCTCTCTCGCAGGGCCTCTTCCGCGCGCCGGCGCTCAACCACCCCGCGATGACTCATGGAACCCGCAAGGGTGAAAAGGAGAACGGCAATCAGGCTTCCCAGCACCAGAACGGTTTTGGCATGCGCGCTCCTGGTCTCGGTTTCAGCATCAAACGCCGCCACCCTCCCCTGCTGCAAAGTTTCCATCTGGCGGATGGTTTTCCGGATGTCGTTCATTTCCTGGTTGCCCTGATCGGTAAGCACGACTTTCTGCGCCGCTTCAAATCCCTGCTCTTTTCTCAAACGAATCGTTTCGTCAAGTTCCGACAGCTTGGCAGCGGTCAGCCCTTGCAGGCGGTCAAAGAGGCTCTGCTGCGCGCGGTCGCCGCGCACCGCGATACGGAGTTGCTCCATTTTTTGCCGGATGTTACCCACTGCGACGTTGTAGGGATCAAGATATCGATCCCTTCCCGTGAGCAGGTAACCCCGTTGCCCGGTCTCGGCATCCTTCAGGGTTGAAAACAGAGACTCGAGGTCCAACATCGTCTGGTACGCCTGGCGGCGCGATTGCATCGCCTGAATGAGCTTTTCGGTGTCTCGATAGGAGGTGACGCCAATAAAGATGAGGATGGCCGCGTCCACCCCCACCGCCGCCGAAATCAACTCCTTCTGGCCTGGATGTTTCGCGATTCCTTCGCCCGCGGCTCGCGCTCCAATCCGAATTCGGCAGCCTTTTCCTCACCGCGCGTGTATGCTTAAACCGCGAGTTAGCCGTGACTGCGCGACCATGCTGCAGTCAACGACTGCAAGACTTCCGCAGCTAAACCTATCGCCGATTTTATAGACTATTTAATTGCCAAGCTATATCAATATTATAATAAATGGTTTGGAGCATTCCTTTTCGGCAAATGGCTGCAAGAGCTATCCAGCTTGTTATTCTGACTGCCCTTCGCCCCCTCCGTGGCGCATGGCCATGATGCGCCTCTGCGGATGCCGTAACGCCCTTATGCGTCAATTCCATGTCATCGAATGACGAACAATTTCCCGACTTTTCAATTAAGCCATTTCTTTTCTGTGCATTGCGAGAAACGAACAAATCAAAAAGCCCTTTAGATTCTTCAAGATACATAGAATTTTAGAAATTGTTGGTCAATGGCTGTCAAACAATAAGCCAGTAACATCCGTGTTTTCAATAGGGTGACTTTTTCTGCGCATCCACCAAACCTAAACATTCTCTTTTTCTGCCCAGAACGCCTTCACCGGCTCGGCCCGACGGCATCCCCGCTCTGCCTTGCAGGGGAAGGGGAACCGGTGACCGCCTGCGCGTCTCTTCGCTTCTGATTCCATTCCAGCCTCTCGCCGCCGCCTTTTTCCCGGACCGTCCGAAACCACCTGGAAAGAGAGGGGCATCAACATTAGGCTATAAAAGTAGCCTAAAACAGGCTGGACCTGACTGCAAGAGGGTGCGTGTCATGCGCCCCTACTTAAAAATGACAGGCAGCTTCCGTATAATCAGAAGATGGCCCGCACATCTTCGCATTCGAGCCACGAACGATATGTCCCCTCACCCGTCCTGACGAGCCGGGGCGCCCGCTCCCCACTGGGGAGAGGGGCCAGGGATGAGGGGCAGAGGAAATTCAAGGAACACAGATCTTCTTGACCAAACGATTCCCACAACACCTCTCATCCCGCTCCGCGCTGTTTCTGGCAGTAGCCTGCGGTTTTTTGCTGCTCGTGTGGCCTGCTCGCCGCCTGCGGAGCGAGAACTTCATCTTCTATTTTCCCAACCAGCACAAATCGCTTCCGACGGAAATGATGGATAACGCCATTTACCTACCGCTGATCCCGTTGCTCAATCTCGCGGGGCAGGTTAGCGGGCTCCAGGAAAAGCGCAACTCCTTGAAAGTGTGGTTTGGGGATCATCAACTGGAGTTCCGCGAAAACAAAAACAAGATTCAGGTGAACAAGACCTCCGTCTCTCTGACCCATCCCGTGCGCCGATCGAACGGCCAATGGATGGTGCCCACAGGTTTCATTCCGGCAGTGCTGCCTCGAATCACCGGCCAGCCGGTGTTATACCAGCACGGGACCACGCGAGCTTTCATCGGCAATGTTCATCCCGTCTCCTACTCCGTCGAGCTTCAGAATCAGCCTTCAGGAGTGAAGCTGCTGATTCATTTCACGGGGAAAGTTTCCATCGAGACCGCCGCGACCAACGGCAAGTGGATCATTTTTCTTCAGGGCGCGCCAGTGGCGCCGCTGGAACAGGAAATTCAATTTCAGAACCCCTACGTCAGCAAATTGGATTTTGACGACCAGGATGGCCGGCCGAAGCTGATCATTACGCCCACCTCGAGCGCGCTGAATTTTTATCCGCAGATTTCGGCTGACGGGAGGGTATTGACCACGGATCTGGTGAAACCGCCCAGCCCGCAGCAACCCGTTGTGGCGCAAAAAGCGCCCGCTGCCGCCGCTTCCCCGCCGCCGGGCGCGCCGCCTGCTGTCTTACCCGTAAAGCCCGGGGCGGCGCCTGCCGCCGCTGCTCTCGCCCCTGCGCCGCCGCTGCCGGTGGTCGTCCTTGATGCCGGGCACGGCGGGCAGGATTCTGGAGCGCGAAGCCAGGACGGAGTTCTTGAAAAAAACCTGGCGGCGCAGATCGTGCAGAAGGTGGAAGGGGCGCTTACGGCGACCAAAGCTTACCGCGTGGTTCTGACGCGCAATGGCGATTCCGATCCCACGTTCGAGGAGCGGACCCTGACCGCCAACACCGCTCGTCCTGTGCTTTTCCTCACGTTCCATGCGGGAGAAATGGGCGACCGTTCGCCGGTGATTGCAGTCTACACTTATCGAGCCTCTTCGCCGCCCCCGGCGAATGACAAGCCGCTTCCCTTTATCCGCTGGGATCTGGCGCAGCAACCCGAAGCCTCACGAAGCCAGCAGTTGGCTCAGGACCTTGAGCAGCAGTTTGCGCAGATTTCGGGAGCGAACGCCCCTCAGCCGATGGAAGCGCCGGTGCGCCAGTTGCGCAGCGTCGCCGCTCCGGCGGTGGCGATTGAGGTGGGAACCCTTTCGCCCGAGGAAAAAGCCGGCGCGATCGCCCAGCCCGCATTCCAGCAGCAGTTCGCGGAAGCCGTCGTCCGCGCCGTGCAACAATTCTCGCCCGGAGGCGCCAAGCCATGACGCGGCGAAATCTGATTCTGGCGCTGATCGTGATCCCGATCCTGGTGGTGAGCGGATTCTATCTTCGCGCGCTGGTACGGCACATGTTCTTTGAGAACCGTCCGCGCCCCGAAGATGAGATGCGCACCCAGCTCAGCCAGCAGGCGCTGCAATCGGAATCCGGCGCCGAGCAGCAGACGGTGACGCTCTACTTTCCGAATTTTGAAGCCGGAACGCTGGTTGCGGAAGCCCGGCAACTGACCTTGGCGGCAAATAATAATGATCGAATCCGCCAGATTGTGCTGGCGCTGATCGAGGGATCGAAGCAGGGCCACGCGCGGGGGCTGCCCGCTTCGGCGGCGCTGCGCGCTGTTTTCCTCACGCCGGATGGAACGGCATATCTCGATTTTCCCAACGAGGTCACGCAGAATTTCCCCGTAGGAATTGAGAGCGAAACGCTGGCCATTTATTCCGTCGTCGAGTCGATCATCGCCAACATTCCCGGCGTGAAGCGTGTGAAATTTCTGATTCAGGGCCGGGAAGTGGACACGTTAGACGGACATGCGGACCTGACGGGCTTCTACGTCTCAAGCCAGGCCGCGCCCACGAGCGCGCCGCCTTAATCTGTAGCGGCGATCTATGATCGCCGACGCCCGCGATTGCTGAATTTGGGTTTTCAAAAACTTCGGCGAACATAGTTCGCCGCAACAACGTGGTTGTGACGATCTGTAGTGGCGACCTGCGATCGCCGACGCCCGCGATTGCTGGATTTGGGTTTTCAAAAACCTCGGCGAACATAGTTCGCCGCGACAACGGCGCGCGGTTGTTGTTCTGGATCTTCGCCCCGTTCCGACAAGCGTGAGCCCATGACATGGGTCTTGACCTGT
>CADDZJ010000162.1 GCA_902812415.1 Acidobacteriota bacterium | reverse complement strand
TTCTCGCGGCGCTGCTCGTTGCGGCGGGGGTCAGTTTGTTCGTCTGGGACCGTTCAGGCCTCTTTGTCAGTCTTCCGTGCCGGCCAGACGATCTGACTTGCCCTATCCCAGCGATAGGACCGGAGGCCGCGGTGGGCTGTTTCATGTGGGCAGTCGTGGGTTTGGTAGCAGATGGTCTCCGCGGGCGGCCATCGAGCAGGTAGCTTGCAGCGGCCGTAGCCCTGCTTTTGGTGGAATTGGTCGTCGCGCTCGTTGGTCGAGGGGTATTATGAAGGCGTTCCGGCGATTTTGCGGCTCTTATCCTTTTGATCGTTGCATGTGGGCTAGTGATCGGCGTGATCACCGCGTCACAAATACTCTGGCGGCTAGGAGGGCATTATGAAACCCGAGGAATTGGAAAGCGGCGGACTTGAACGTGAGGAACAGGCGGCGAACGTCGGCGAGTCGAGTCTCATCCGCTACCTCAATGCGAGATCCGGGATCGGCTTGACCAAGATGGTCGCCGACCTCGCTCTTGAGCCGCAGGGCCCGTTCAAACCAGACGCGCCCCGAACGTTTCGCAAGGGTTTTGTGATTGCCGTCTTGTTTTCGGCCGCGTTCGCGGCTTGGTTTGTGTGGTTCAACCTAATTCGGTAAGGACACTCAACACGGAGAATTCTGTTTTATGAGAGCACGCGAGTCCCGAAATGATCCCGATATTTACGATGCCGCATTCATTCTCGCGGCACTGGGAATTGTCATCTTCTTCGCGGTGTGGTTCGTCGCCACTCACCGCTACCATCTTTCCGACAGCCAAGTCATCGAAGGCCTTGGGTATCTGGTCATTCCGGCCACCGGTCTCGGCTGCTGGCTCTGGCTACTGTTGACCGCGCGGTCCCGACGCGAGAATAACTGGCCGCATCCCTTCCAGGTAATCTCTCCGAAAAAGGATGAGCGGTATACACGCGAGGCCTGGCAGAAGAATTCGGTTGTGCTCGGCTACGACGTCCACGGCCAGCCGTGGCTCTGGCCCGACCGCATCCGGGTGATGCAGGGCTTGGTCCTCGGGCTGACCGGCATGGGCAAAACTACTCTACTTAGGAACATCATCACCCAGGACTTGATGCGGGTGATCGAGACACCCAATGGTCCTAAGCGCATGCCCATTCTGATCCTAGACGGCAAAGGCGAGCGGAAGTTCTTCGAGGACCTCCTGCCGTACATCCATCATGCCGGCAGGCTCCGGGATCTTCGGGTCATCAACCCTTCCCGTCCTGATATTTCGTGTCGGTATAACCCGTTCTCCTGCGCCACGGATGACTATATGCCGGTCGTCAACATGGTCTTCGGCTCGTTCAATTTGCACGATGAGTTTTTCTCCAAGCACCAGCTTGTCTATCTCGGCGATATCGTGCGCGTGCTGGTCTACACCGGCTGCAAGTTCAACTTCTATGACGTGCTGGTGATGGCGATCGATTCCGAGGTGTTGCAGGAGCAGGTGCAGAAGGCAATGCACGAAATCGAGCGGATGCCAGACATCACCTTGCAGCGGCGGCTGAACTTCGAGATGAGCGTGAAGAACCTGTACCAGTCGTTCCAGGACCGGGAGCGGGTGGAGAAGATCCAGGGGATGCTCAACGAGTGCATGACGTTCCTGGATGACGAGCTGTCGATCATCACCGGACCGTACGACGACCTGCTCTCGCTCGACGAAGTGATCGAGAAGGGACTGATCCTCTTTCTCAGCCTCAACGTCAATAAGAACACCGAGCCGGTGAAGGCCCTCGGCAAGATGCTGCTCCAGAACGTGCAGCTCGTGGTGGGCAAGCGTTACGAAGCGGATGACCCAAGCGGCGCCAGCCGCCCGATGACCAGCATCATCCTCGACGAGTTCGCGCCGTTCGGGTATCAGAACTTCGCGCACATTCTCCAGACGGCCCGAGGAACGAACACAGCCTTCTTGTTCTCGATGCAAAGCGTGCCGCAACTGCTGCGCGTAGGGCGCGGATTTAAGGAAGACGTGACGTCTGCGGCGAACACCATCATTACCTTTAAGACCCACGACGAGACCACGGCAGACTTCTTCCTCCAGGCATCAGCCTTGCATCCGGTCACGAAGCGGACGCGCTCGGTGCGGCGGTTGAAGTTTTTTGGTTATGAGAAGTATCAGGCAACGGGCCTCGCCACCGAGCGCGAGGACTTGGAGACGCGGGCGATGGACTACCACATCAAGAACCTGCCCAAGGCCCAGGTGGAGTTGCTGATGACCGACGAAACCCAGGGCACGCTGCATACGACTTTGAGCGTGCGGCCGCCGGCTGACATCTGCGTCCCCGGCTTTGAGCCGGAAGTGTTCCCGAGACTGACGGCGTCGCGTGCGGACTCGAAAGGCGGCGCCCACTTGCGGTTCAAGAACCTGGAGTTTGCGAACCGGCACCGGCGTCGTGCCCAGGTTGGGATAGGAGGATTGGTGCAATGAGAAGAAGGATGATATGTGTCGCGTGGCTCGCTCTTACTGCGGCTGCGCCCGTGTTCGGCAAGACGCCGAGCGCCGAGCGGCCCCGGCAGATGGTGGCCCCTCCGTACCAGCATCCAGTGATCGTCACACGGCCTTACCAACAGACTTGGTACGACGCACTGCTCCGGCAATTCAATCCTGACAACCTGGACTGGGGGCACTGGCTTGAGCAGCGGCGGGAAGCGTTCCTTGAGCAGACGGCAGCCAATCCGTACTTCAAGTACAGCCTGGTGACCACAACACTACTCATCCTCTTGAGCATCGCGCTTGCGAAGTCCGAGATCGACAAGAGCCGGATTAAGTGGCTGGCGGAGGAGCGGCACGATGACCTGCTCGCGCAAGACAAGTATTCCCGCAGGACGGCGCACGAAGCCATCCGCAAATACAATGCCCACATGGAGAAGTGCAATCGCGTCGTCGAAGCAGAGATGGCCGGCCGCTCCGGTGTTGCAGCACCATGCTCACCAGGCCAAGGAGGGATGACCCTAGACCAGGCTGTTGCCGAGAACGCGCAATTGAAACGTGAGCGGGAGCAGTTGCGGGCCGAACTCGATAGCAAGAAATCGATGGTCGGTGAACTCACCGTGAGGGTCAACGGTATGTCGGGCGGCGGTAATGGTTCACCGGCGCCTGGCCTGGCACAAGGCGACTTAGTGAAACAAGTCAACGAGCTGCGCGAGCAACTTTATCGTGAGCGGGAGCGCAATAAGCAATTGAAGGGACTGTAGGCGGTGCATGTCGCAATCATAAGCTTCGCTAGTGTATGGCGGCGCAGGTTCCGCGCGGAGGCGGATGATCCCGAACGCTTCCGTCGCGCGGCGTACTTCAATACTACGGGAGTCTCGGCGGACGGACGTCTGGTGCGTCATCGGAAGATTGCCGGCCATGTCCGGTTCAATGGTGTCGGCCGTTTCAATCCGTATTATCCCCAGCGCATGATCGGCTGGGTGTTCGAATGTGACGAGCCGTGCATTTGGAACGGACAGAACAAGGTGTTCTTCGGTCGCCGGCTTGACCGCCATGAGCGTCCGGATTACTTCCTGCTCGCGGTGCGGTCGGCCGAGTTCGGATTGGTCGGTGTAGGGACGAAGGGCTGGAAGTCCGAGGATGCTTGGCTGATTTCGTTCAGCGAGTGGCGCGATCAACAGGAGCTGTTAATGCTCTTGCCGCCTGCCGGTTGGGTTCGCACGGACCTTGGGCGAATCGTGCTGTCGCCCGACGCCGTACGGCCGTGGTCGGCAAGACTCACACTCCACGGAGATGCCAGTGAGGTACTTTAAGGGCAGCATCAAACTGAGCCTTGATCGCGACCATGCGCTGCTGAAGCAGGTGCTCTACAGTGGCTTCGTGAGTCAGGAGCAATTATGGGATTTCATGGTGCAAACGGGGTGCGAGCGGAGCCGGCATGCTCTGAACTGGCGGATCAAAAGATTGGTGGACCATGGGTTTCTTAAGCGCCATGTGTTGCCAAACATTCGCCAGTCGTTCGTGTATTCGCTGACCTCCGAAGGGGCTCGGGAGTTGATTAACCTGGAGCAATGCCATGCTGGGGCGAGCGGATCTTATAAACGGAATTCGGATGGGGACAGCGTGGTCCACGCGCTCGACTTGAATGATATTCATCTGGCATTGATCCGTTCGGGCGTGCTGAGGAAATGGAAGTCAGACCTTGAGGTGCGGTCGCAGAATGAGTTCACCGACTATGGCTATGCCAAGGACTACGACGCCGTGGTGACACTTGAACTGACCGGAGCGTTGATTGAAATCGCGCTGGAGTACGAGCGGCAGGTCAAGAGCGAGGCACGCTACCAGGAGATTGTGGGCATGATCCAAGGGGAGCGCCAAGTCTGTCTGTTTCTCTATCTGTTTCCCGATTATCACGTTCTCTCGTTCGTGCGGCACTTCTTTCGGTACAGCAGGCGGGCAATCTACTTTGGTGTCGCCTGTGAGTTCAGGCAACATCTGCTGCTCACGTCGGTACAGGGTCCCCAGGTCGCTTATGCCAGCCTGAAGCAAGCTCTGGGCGCCCGGGCGGAGGCGGGATGATGCCACATTGCGTTCGATTCGAAATGGTCTCCGGGATGTTCAAATCCTCGCAAGAAGCCGCTTTGCCCTTCCCACGACTTTCTCACCACGTTCTCACAACCTTTCCGGATTGCTCACATCCCTTTGATTAAACAGGACTTGCCTTCTGACTACCTCCTGTTTACCCGTTCGGGAAGTCACTAAGCGACATTCGTGTGCGCGTAGCGTTTTGCGCGGGCGATGTGCATGACGCGTGATTGCTGCGCGTGAGCTTGCGGCGTTGTGACCTGGAGCGTGCATTGATTGCTGTCGGGAGTCGCTTTGTCCAGTCCGTGGCCGTGCTGCCGAGGTTCGGGGACCGTTGCGGCTGGTGGCGGTGTCCAGCACGTGGCTGTTCTGCCGACGTTCTGTTCCGCTACCGTTGGTTAGGATGCGTGCCATCTGCATCGCCGACTTGACGGTCGTGACTGTGATCATGGGAGACGCCCGCCGACTAAGCGATGGCGAGCAGGTTGTACGGTCGCCGCGTTCGGTGGCGAAGTCCTTCGGCGTGCGTCTGCGTGCGTTGCCGTGTTGCGATGTCGGGCTCGGCTTGCGCCTGGTTTTTGACGTTAGTGCTCCATTGGATTCGTCGTACGGTGATGCTGACACGCGCCCGGTGTCCACGGCTTTGCTGAGGTTGCCCGCGAGGGTAGAGATGCAGAGCGCAGGCGTGTGTTGTGCCTTACGGAGCCAGGCGCTTGCAGTATGCGTGCTGTGTCTTGATGCGCGCGTAGCCAAGTCGTTCGTAGAACGCGTGAGCACCGTGGCGAACGACGCTGCTGCGTAGTGACACTGAGTTCAAGCCGCGGTGAACGGCCCATGCTTCGGCCTGCTGCATCAAGGCGCGGCCTAGTCCGGTACGCCGTGAGCGCTCGTCGACCACCAGACCAGCGATCTGACATGTCGGCTCGTCAACCAGCGGCCGGCTCACCGTGGCATGTAGCCAGGCAATGATCTGTCCGTCGTGGCTTTCGCCAACGAGGACGAGATGATCGTGGTCATCGAGGGCGGCATTAAGCCGGGATCGCATTTCGCCGGCAGCCACCGGGTAGCCAAGTTGGGCAGCAAGGTCGGCAATCTGTGCGCTGTCGTCGAGATGGGCGGTTCGGGTGCGCACGCTGACGTGTTGGTTAGCCGTTCACGTGTCATGGCTGTAGCGTTCATCTGACACGATCGCGCCGAGAGTGGAAGTAACCCCTCATTACTGATCGGGTCGTCAGCGGTTGCCTCATCATTCACTGCGCAGCACGTCCATCGGCTCGACGTGTGATGCCCGGATCGCCGGAAGCAATGAAGAGGCGGCCGCGACGGCCGAGACGAGCAGAACGACGGCCGCCAGCGTTATGGGGTCCAAGGGCGACACACCGTAAAGCATGCCCGACAACAGACGCGATGTTGCCGCAGAAAGGATCAACCCGGCCGCACAGCCCAAGACTGAAACGCGTAGTCCATCAACGAGGAATCGCTGCCTGATCTGACCCGGCATAGCACCCAGCGCAAGGCGCAAACCAATCTCGCGCCGCCTCACGTTCACAAAATAGCTCAGCGTTCCGTACAGGCCGAGGCACGCGAGCGAGACCGCAGTCAGTCCGAAAAGCGCCAAAAGAATTGTGCGCAGGCGAGCATCCGCGAAGGCATCGCCCAGGTGCTCTTTGAGCGGCATGATGTCATAGACGGAGCGGGCCGGTTCGATTTCATGAATCTTGCGGCGGATGGTTTGCGCCGTCGCCATTGGCTTCCCTCTCGTGCGAACAAGGAAATACGGGGTCGGGCCACCCGCGCTAATGCACCAATAGACCGTTGGAACCGCAGCATGGTTGATGCCCATTTCCCTGGCATCTCCGACCATGCCGATAACATCACCCGAGAGGCCAAACGTGCTTCCGGGAAGTCGCACCGTTCGGCCAATCGACGGGGCGCCCGAAAGATAGGTTTCAGCAAAGCTCCGATTAACAACCGCATCCATCTGCCCAGCCGACTCTCGGCAGGGCTCGCCTGCCAGCAGCGGAATTCGCATCGTCGCAAAGTAGCCGGCCGATACAAATCGGCTCTGGGCTACAATCTTCCGCATAGACTCCGCAGGAGGCGGCGTGAGCGTAATGTCGGTTGGGTAACTCGCAGGTACGCCCGGCAGGAACGCGCTTGAAGTCGCGGCCGCTTCGACGCCCGGTAATGCTCGCAAGGCATCAAGAGTCCGGTCAATCCGCTGCGCCAGCGCCTTTAGGTTTGCAGTTTCTCCCCAGCCTGCGCTTATCCGAAAAGTCAGGATGTGATCGGGATTGAATCCTGGAGATACCTGGCCAAGCGCCTGGAAGCTGCGCACGAGGAGCCCAGCCCCGTCCAATAGGGTTACGGCGAGAGCCACCTGGACACCCACCAGCAGCCAGCGGAGGGAGCCATGGTA
>CADDZJ010000161.1 GCA_902812415.1 Acidobacteriota bacterium | reverse complement strand
CCGTGTCGCCCGTTCCGAGCCGGGCCGGCGTCTCAGTTCCCGACCGACCCGTTCCGGCGTACCAGGTCGGCGTGAAGATGAACTGCGCTTGCGGGTCTTGCGCTCGCAACCGTCTGAAAATTTCGTTCACCGTTTTGACATGGACGCCAGCGTCGATACCCTGACGGATATCATCAAGCGAAAGGTTAAACCATCGGACGCCCAAGCCCTGCATCCAAGCATAATGCCGCCAGAGCCTTTCGAAATCCGAGGGCCTTGCATAATCAAACGGCTGGTCGGAAGAGAGGATAGGATTCACGCTGAAACAGAACTCGATTCCTCGTCGCCGGCACGCTTGAACGACCCGCTCGTAAGCAGCCTTTTTCGCTTGCGACAGCGGTTTATACCAGTAATTCACCGGACGGTCAGGAATGTGCGCCCACCCATCGTGAACTTCCAGATCCCAGAGAGAGCTGTAACAATTCATCAGGAAATTCATCCTGTACTTCGCCATGACAGGAATTGTATTCAGATACTGCTCCGGAACCCACGCCCAGCCTTTGATTCCGCGCAGCTTGAAGCCGGGAGCAGTCTTGTACTGCATGACTCCTTCGGGCAAGGGCAGGATTCTTTGTGGGAGCTTTACTCTGAACTCTGGAAGGGTTGGAATAGAGGCGCTAGTCCCTCCATCGGCCTCACCCGCGCGAATAGCAAACTCAGAGCGCCGCAGGATTGCATAGGATGATCGCATTTCAGCCAGAGATTGAAATGGGCTGGCCATCAGTGAGCCTGCCGAAACGGCGGCTCCCAGAAATTTGCGACGCGTCATAGGAACTCCAGTCATAAGAAACTACCTTCTTCAGATTCAGACGTTTTCTCGGGCGTGGATTGCTGAGCATCGAGAAACTGCCTGTCGCGGCGCCGCTCCCTTCACCACTCGGTCACCCTGGGTTCATCTCCAAGCCGGCCTAACATTTCATAAGTTCTTATCAGCGCGTGATCGATTATGCGCTCTCCCGCTCCGACCTCAACCCATGTCGTGGCGCCTACTGCTCCGTAACCGCCTTCTGTAGCGGCTCGGATGGTTGGGAAATATCCGAAGTATCCGTTTGTGTAGCCCAGCAGCATGCAGTCGCGGAGTGGGCAGCGGTCGCGCCAGCTGATCTGAAACTCAACAAAAGGCTCGCCGGGCATCGCCATCAGGGCGATGCGTCGGTTGATCAGAACGGTGGAGACTGGCAGCTCCCATTTCGACCGAATCCGAGGCGCGGAGTTTTCAAGAAATTGCTTGCCAAAAGTTTCAAGAGCTGCCCGGAACTTGCCGGGATCCCAGCGCAAATCGAACGTCAGTGAATCCTCCACAGAATCAAGCCTACCCTCTTCGCTCGTATCCGTGTGAATGTTCCGAGCAACACGCACAGCCTCCTGCCCCAACTCTGTTCCCGCTTGATCACACGATCTCCTGGCGTCTTCCTTAAGCGGCGTCACAGCATGGTAGGGATTGATGTCTCCTGCCGCGCCCTGAAGAAACAAGCACAAGGGTTTGCTATCGAAAGACTCGCGAATTGTTCTTGCAACAGCTCCCGGAAAATCGGCGGAGTATTCCAAGTTGTCGGCGCCGAATATGACCGGATGGCATGCGAAATTGATCAGGATGGCAAGCGGCGATCTGTCAGCAGAGTCCACGCGAAGTACTGAAACGGTTGAATCGACCGGAGAAGTTGGAATTCGGGTGACATTGCGCTCAAGCCATGTGACCGTTCCATCTGGATTCACTCGCCGCCGATTGTGCCCGATTGACGCCACGCCGTAGCCCATGCCGACCCACGCCTCAACCCTGCTTCCATACGCCCGGCCGATAGCATCGGCAATCTTTTTTACCGTCCTGCGTTCCCATTCCGGCACGTCGTCAGAAGGGTATTCGTCTCTGATAACCGGACCAGAGTGTGTATGCGAGGCGGAGACAAGGGCACACGATATGCCACTGGAGTTTTTCACAATGGTGCGCAGCCGGTCAAGCGACGCGCGGCCAAATGGCCGTCCCAAATCAACGGCTACAACCGCCAGCCGGTTTTCTCCGGCTTCCAATACCAGAACGCGAGCATAAAGCGAATCAAGAACACCCTGAGACAAACCTGCGCGGGCCGCGTAGCCCCACATCGGCAGGCCCACGGGCGGCGTAATATCAACTTCAGAGATTCCGGCCTTGAAACGAGAGGTCATCGCTTGGATGCGATCCTTTGAACTCTAAAGCGCGAATCTTTAAACACTTCGCAGGCCCGTCTGGATTCAATACTGGGCGTCAATCTCCACTTTTTCGTGTAACATCGAACCCGGCAGTTCGACAACATCATTCTGAAAGGAGCTCCAGGGCTTGCTGTTTACGCTTAATGATTTGGGTTCGCCCATCTCCTTCGGGACCCGCAGCCATACTTTCACATACGTCGGATACCGACCGGTTGCCGAAGCGAGCGGTTCTATCGAAGCTCGAATCCGGCGACCTGAGGGATTTGCAGCCACCGCGTAGCTCAACAAACCATAGAAAGTAGGGGCCTGGCGCACGGAAAAACTCTTACCTACTCGCAACCAGGCTCGCGGCGTGCCGGAAGCCAGAAGAAGTTCAGCGCCTTCCTGGCGGACCAGCATCAATCGCAGCAGACGGAGTTGCTGCGTATCCGAATAGGTGTGCGGCAATGTCATCTCATTAATGCCATACGGCAGATGAGTAACTTCTACCGATGCATACGTTCCCCGCGACATCCCATAGGCCAGCATAGAGTAAAAAGTCAGCAGGAACTTATCGGGGTTTCCATTGCGAAGCTGGGTCAAGGCATATCCATAGGTATAAGCATGGTCGACGCCGTCGGCGAACCGATCGAGGCCGAGCAGCAAGCCACCCCTTTCATCCATGTATTTCGTCATCCATCCTGTTCGCTGGTCATTGGGGCCGAAGATTCGGGTTTCCAGTATCTCGGGCGCCGTCAACCCATAATAGTTTCCTCCTCCTTGCTTAAGGAGTCTCTGCGTAAGGGGCTCGATCGGCAATGCCTTGATTCCATCCACGTCCACAACTGCTCTTTGCATCGAGGCCAGAATGTCCTGCCGGTAATCGCGCGCTTCCTTCAGCCACTCATCCCCTGCTTTCTGCATCCCGGCTTCTTGAAAAGCCAGAGCCGCCTCATGCATTCCCAGCCAGTTGTAAGAGTCTGTGTAGTACGAATAAACAGGTTTCTGGTAGTCGTTGTAAGAGGGGCCCGGCGGCAGGAGGCCGTAAGTCAACGGCCGGTTTCCACTTTGAAGCGCCTCGGTGGTTCGCCGAGTGCGACGAATCCACTCGCATGATCGGATCATACGGGGCGCCACGGTTTTGAACCATGCAAGATCGTGGCTGAACTCATATTGCTGGGCCAAGGCAAACAGCAGCGCGCCATTGTCTGGCAGGCCAAATACCGTGAGATACAGCCCATCCGCCCGCTGGCGCTTGAGCATATCATTCAGATATTTTTCGGCTTCCTTCCAGTAACCGTAACGCGAAAGCGCATCGCAATAGAGGGCGGCGCTATAGCCATAAACCTCGTCGTAAAATCCGCTCCCGTCATGAATCTTATAGACTCCATTCAGCTTGTGGACGTTCAGAAAGTTGTACATCAACCAGGCCCGGTAGGCGTCGTTGACTCTCGTTTCGGGAGTTTCAATTTGCATCATCTGGTTCAGCAGCTTGTTCCAGAACGCCTGCGTTTCAGCAATCACCCGGTCGAAATCCGTTGCTTGAATCGGGAATACGAGATGCTGGGGATCGAGCTTGTAAGGAATCTTGAAGTAAAAATCATAATGCGCCCCCGCAGGAACCTGAGCCGAAAATGACGGAACAGGCCCGCCCAGCGCTGGCGCGGAATAAACCGTAATATGGGTCGGCAACTCAGTCTCTCGCGGGTTCGTCACTCGGAGCCGCGCGTAGGCCGAGAGCGGTTCATCCGGACTCAGATTTTGAGAGTAAGCCAGAACCGTCTCTTCGTACAGCAGTCCGCCGAATTGCCACCGTGTCTGAACGATGGGCAGATAACCTCTGAGTAGAGAGTGAGTGACAGGACCCTCAATGCTATAGGGTGAGGGGGGATTCCCGATATGAAATGAAATGCGGTATCTTCCCAACTCCAGAGTTCCGTCCCATTCGATCCCGACAACATCAGGATGCTCCTTCACTCCGACAATCGCCCTTGGCCGCTTCATCGCAGGGAAATAACAGGCCACACGATTGAAGGAGGGTTCCCCTTCGGTCAGCACCTCCTGCCCGAGAACGTCCGTGTTAGAAACCATTGCGCGCTCGGCGTCAGGGCCAAATTTCCAAGGCTCCATATTGGTCTGGCCCAATGCGGGAAAATGACCGGCGAGGCTGCAAACAAGCAGGATCAGAAGAAATATTCGGATTGTCATCGGGAACCTTTCTTTTGACTGTAAAGCTCAGGAGCCGCTTGGCTGTCGAGGAACCATGCAGTGTTAATGAGCGCTGAGACATTAACAGATGGCTGAAAGACTCTTGCGACCGGTTATTCCAAGGATTCAAGCAACAGCGATCCGTGACGAGTGATTAGTGATGAGCAAAAATCAATCCGAGTTTTTGATCGCTTTTGCTCGTCACTTGTCAGAATGTGTGAAAAAATAGGGGAGGCTGTCATCCTGAACGATAATGAAGGATCTCCGCATTTTGTTTTTAGCAAAATACCGAGATGCTTCAGTGCGTTCAGCATGACAGATTCGATATTTTCACACTTTCTCACTTTTCACTCATCACTGCTGTTGAGACTTTTCGCCGCGTGCGGTTCCTCGAAAATCATCCATGCCAGTCATTCCCGCTTTTGCGGAAATGACTGGCTGCGAGAGTTTTCAAACAATTCATTAGAAATAGGACTTCAAGGCAAACTGGATTTCCCGGGGGTCAATGGGTATTCCTGCGATCTTGCCAAACTGGGGCGTTCCAGCGGTGTGTCCCGGCTGGGCGAAGATCGGATGGTTGAAAATATTGAAAGCCTCGGTCCTGAACTCAAAATATTTCGATTCGCCCTGGATCGGGATCCTCTTGTACAAGCCAAAATCCCAGTCATTGATCCCAGGCCCAAGGACGATGTTGCGACCGGCATTTCCGAAATTGAACGGGCCATTGGGTCCCGGACAATAATTCAGAAATGCGGAAGTATCGAACCATTCAGCAACTTTCTGGCCGGTGGACCGGCCCCCTGGCAAATCGTTGGGATTGTGCAACAGGGTTGGCCTCATGACTCCCGCATTGGTGTTGGCGCGGTTACATGCCTGGCCGATAAAAACGGGGTTTCCTGATTGAAGCGTCGTAACCCCATTAATCTGCCATCCTCCCAGCAACTCGCTGACAGCGCCGCCCCGATTCAAGAACCGCTTGCCGCTCCCAACAGGCAACTCGTAAACGTATCCTGCTGTAAACCGCTGCGGCGCGTCCTGCGAGGCCAGGCCGTAATCGGCTGCGCGGTCAAACGCATTCTGAACTGAACCGCTTCGCTCGCCTTCGCCCACAAAGTTTCCGCCCGTGTTGTCCATGGCTTTGCTCCACGTATATCCGGAGATCAAAGTGAACCCGTGAGCAAAAGGCTTTTGGAACTTTACCTGGAGGGCATTGTAATTGCCGATCCCGTCCCAGTTTTGATAGAAGAAAAACGGTCCCGTCGGCCAAGGCTGCCGCGCCGTGATGGACCCAGGACCGGGCAAGGCTTGATTGGGAAATTCCATGTCGGCAAGATGATCTGAGACGCTGCCCACATAGGCCAGCGAAAAGAGCGCCCCCCAATGCGTGTGCTCTAGCGTCAGATTGTACTGGTAGGTGCGCGGCAGCCTGTAAACGTCACTCATGGTGAAATATCCGAATGGGCTCGCGCTTCCAAGGACGCCCGGATTGAACCAGTTAAACTGACCGATGTTCGACTGATTCAAAGTGTAGATCACGCTGTATATAAACGGCGGATTCAGCGCTAAGTCACCAAAGGCGTTGTCCGTGTCGCGCTCGTAGAAGAGTCCGAATCCTCCCCGAAGCACCGTGTTTGAAACTCGAGGGAGAGTGTAAGCAAAGCCGAATCGGGGCGCAAAATCTGTATCGCTTTTCCGAACCAAAGAATTGGGCAGATTAATGCTGTTAGCCAGGACGACCGGCATGTTGGGTAGAAGCGTCTGCTTTTGCCCTTCAAAGGTGATCGGCCCGTATCCCGGAGAAACGTACACCTGGGGTAGAGCGCCGTTGGGCCCCAGATAGAGATTTGACATGCTTCGGTTATTTGAAAAAGGCACCCCATCCAACTCGTAGCGCACCCCAAGATTCAGCGCCAGGCGCGGAGTTACGTTCCAATCGTCCTCGAAATATCCGTCGAAGATGGTATATCGTAACTGGGCGTCGAAGGGTGTGGTCGATACATTGACTGACTGAGGAAGACCCAAGAGGAAGTCCGCCAGAGGATAGCCGCTGAATTGACCGTTAAACCCAAAAGATCCGTCGGGAACAAGCACCTCCGGGAAGGTGTGAAAGACCCGATAGATGTCCGACCCGAATCTCAGGGTATGCCTGCCCTTAATCCAACTGAACGCGGGATGAAATTCAATGCTATCGGGTTCCCATCTGCGTGGCGCCGATCCAACTTCTCCAAAGCCGCTGTAGCCCGAAACTCCCCAACTGGGAGCCCCCCAGGCGTCCGGGAGCGTGGACAGCCCCTGAATTCCCAGTTCCTTGACAATATTGTTCTTGAAGGCCGTGGTGTAGTATTCATTCTGGTGAAATCGGGACCAGCCGAAAGTAAACTCAAATAACAGATTCGGTTTAAAGGGTGTCGCCACGTGATAGGCGGCAGACTGCGCCCTGTTTTGCTGAATGTAGTGCCAGTTCGGGTTTAAGTTTGGATTCGTCAGATTCGCATTATTAAATGCGTAGCGTCCGTACATGAAGGCCTTACTGCCGACTTTTTGGTCAAACCTGACGATGAACTGATCGTTGCGAAACAGCTCATTATCGGTGCGGAAAAAA
>CADDZJ010000160.1 GCA_902812415.1 Acidobacteriota bacterium | reverse complement strand
CTAGGCATTGTCTTCCTGATGACCGCGAAGCCGGGTCTGGGCGGATCACTCGCCATCATGGGTTTGTCAGCCGCCCTGGGCTTGTTAATAAGCACATCAAGGAGGCCTGAACGAGAACCAGCGCCGACTGCGGAGCGGTGGTGAGCGACGAAGCCGAGGCCAAGGTTAGCGCGGCTTTGCGATGTGACAAAAGAAGAAGACCCGTTATGAAGAGCGCAAGCTATGGGAAGTCTGAACAAACGGTACGATGAACAAAATCAGAACTTAGGGTTAGAGCCGCAGCATTAGGCCACGACTCAGCGGAGTTTATATGAAAGAAATAATGATGGAGCAGTCTCAAAGAACGTACCTCCCGGCGGCAGGCCACGACTTATTTCTGCCTTTCTACGATCTATTGACCAAGCTGATGGGCGGCGATCAGGCTCGGAAAGTCTTACTCGGTCAAGCCAACTTAAGGCCCGGCCAGCGCGTTCTCGACGCGGGTTGTGGCACTGGCACCCTCGCCGTGCTGATCAAGCGCCTCTATCCCAGCGTGACCGTCGTTGGGCTCGATCCTGACCCCAGGGCGCTGGCCCGAGCAAGACGCAAGGCGAAACGTGCAGCCCTCTCTGTCCGGTTCGATCAAGGCTTTTCGGATGAACTCCCTTATGCCGAGGCGTCGTTCGATCGAGTGTTCTCGTCCTTCATGCTCCATCACCTCCAACCCGGCGAGAAGCAAAAGACGCTGCGTGAGGTCTGGCGCGTCCTCCAGCCTGGCGGCTCGCTTCACTTGCTTGATTTTGGAGGGCCAAAGTCCGGCGCGAAGGGTTTCTTAGCCCGCTTTGTGCACTCGAGCCAGCACTTGAAAGATAACGCGGAGGACCGGATTCTCGCCCTCATGAGACAGGCCAACTTCCATGAGCCGAGGGTCGCCGGGCACCAGACCGTGCTTTTCGGGCACGCCGACGTTGTCTACTACCAGGGAGCCGTCCCTGCTTCAAAGCTCAATGCCGCCACTTGTTAATGATGGACCGGGCGAAAATCGAGCCGCGCCAATTCTGGATAGGAAGGACGCTAATGAACACGCTCAACCAGCAGATCGATCCAATTGAACACGGGACTCTTGGCCAGGCCGCAAGCGGCGATGAGGACCCGGTACGAACGCACACTGGGCGGCTGAAAGAATTTTTTGGACGCCGGTTTTCGAATAGCGCCGTCCTTTTCGGCGTCATTCCCATCGGCACCTCCTTGGGCCGCTGGATCAGCAAGATCATTGCATTGCCGCAGCTCAGGAAACTTGCCACCGGCGAAGTTCCGTGGTCGCCACTACGAAAACCCGTTTCCGAAAGCACGGTGGTTCTGCTCTCGACCGGGGGCGTTCATCTGCGAAGCGATCGACCTTTCAATCTCAATAGTGATCCAACCTTTCGCGTGATCCCGAAAGATGCGCTGCAGACCGATCTCGCTATTTCTCACCAGGCCTACGACAAAACTGATGCGCTCCGGGATATCAACCTGGTGTTTCCAATTGAGCGCCTGCGCGAACTGGAGGTGGAGCGCGTCATCGGGCGTTTGGCGGAGGAGCACTACGGTTTCGGCTTGATGGGCAGCGCGAAGCACCTCATGCCAGCGATCAAAGAAGTTGCGCGGCGCATCCGCAAGTCAGGCGCCGATCTGGCTCTGCTAGTGCCCGCTTGACCAATCTGCACGCGGTCCGTGGGACTGCTTGCCCGGGAAATTGAAGCCCAAGGCGTGACGACAGTGGGTTTGGCGCTTGTGAAAGAGGTAGCGATTGCGGCAAATGCGCCTCGATTCTTGTATCTGCACTGGCCCTTCGGCCACGCCCTCGGCGAGCCAGGCAACATTGCCCAGCAGAGAACGGTGCTGCATGACATGCTTTCGATGGCAGCCCACGCTCCACGCCCGGGCCTTGTGATTGAGCTTCCCTATCGCTGGCGGCGCGAAACATACCCGGCGGTACAGGACTGGACAACACCAAGCCAAGCCGTGGTTTCAGGATTGTCCTTGTAGTGGCTGCAAAAAAACTCTTCGGTCGGGTCATGCTGAGCGAGGCGAAGCGTCGTCGCATTTATGAAGTCAAGCAAATACCGAGATCCTTCGTCGCCTTTGGCTCCTCAGGATGACCGAGGTGGACGTTTTCAGCAATGCTGCAATGGTTTGATTGAAAGGAATTAAAAACCATGTCCAAGTTTTTTATAAGACGGCCCATCGTGGCGATGGTGATTGCGATCCTGACGGTGATCGTGGGCGCGGTCAGCATCACGACCCTGCCCGTGGCGCAGTTTCCTAACATTGTCCCGCCCGAAATTCAGTTGCTGGCTACCTACGTCGGCGCGGACGCGCAGACCCTGGAGCAATCTGTCGCCACGCCCATCGAACAGCAAATCACCGGTGTGGACAACATGAACTACATGTATTCCTTAAACGCTACGGCGAACTCGCAGACCACCCTGGTGGTGGATTTTGACGCCAAAACAGACCCCAACACCGATCTGATTCTCACCCAGTCGCGCGAGACTCAAGCCGCCTCTCAGCTTCCAGCCGACGTGACCAACTACGGGATCACTATCCGAAAGTCCGTGACCGCCCCTCTGATGCTGGTGGGCTTGTATTCGCCGCGCGGCACTTACGACGCAAAATTTCTGGCTAACTACGCCTACATCAATCTCAACGATCCCATCACGCGTTTGCCCGGCATCGGCCAGGTGCAGATTTTCGGCGCAGGGCAATATGCGATGAGGCTCTGGGTAAAGCCTGACCAGTTGGCGAAGCTGGGCATCACCGTCACGGATATCGTCAACGCCATCCAGTCGCAGAACACGGTAAACCCGGCTGGGCAGATTGGCGGCGAGCCGGCGCCCACGAACCAGCAGTTCACTTATTCCGTCCGCGCTCAGGGCCGCCTGACCTCGCCGGAACAATTCGGAAATATCGTCGTACGTGAAACCCCGAATGGTGGGACGGTTCGAGTTCGGGACGTGGCCCGCGTCGAGCTTGGCGCGCAATACTACAACCTGGTTAGTCGCTTAAATGGCAAGCCGAGCGCCATTGTCGCCATCTATCAGTTGCCCGGGTCGAACGCCGTTCAGGCCGCCGCCTCCGTCCGGAAGCTGATGTCCGATATGAAGCAACGCTTTCCGCAAGACATGGATTACGTGGTGTCGCTCGACCAGACAAGCGCGGTCACCGAAGGCATGAAAGAAATCATCAAAACCCTCCTCATTGCCATCGCCCTGGTGATCCTTGTGGTCTATCTTTTCCTCCAGGATTGGCGCGCCACCCTGATTCCCTTGTTGGCTGTACCGGTTTCGTTAGTGGGAACGTTTGTTTTCTTCCCGTTGTTCGGCTTTTCCATCAATACACTCTCGCTCTTCGGACTGGTGCTCGCCATCGGCCTGGTGGTGGACGACGCCATTGTCGTCGTCGAAGGGGTGCAACGCCACATTCAGGAAGGCCTGGCTCCCAAGGAAGCAGCCGCCAAGGCCATGGAAGAACTCTCCGGCCCGGTGATCGGCATCGCGCTGGTTCTCTCGTCGGTTTTTGTGCCCACGGCATTCATCCCGGGCATCACTGGAAGGCTCTATCAGCAATTCGCCGTGACGATCGCGATTTCGGTGGTTCTTTCGGCCTTTAACGCCCTCACCCTCAGCCCTGCGCTAGCGGCGCTGTTGCTGCGACCCAAGAAGGAAAGCCGCGGGCCGCTTCGAAAGTTCTTCGATGGGTTCAATCGCGTTTTCGGGCGCGCCACGGAGGGCTATGTCCGCTGGTCCGGCGGGCTGATTCGGAAAGGCGTCATCGCGCTGCTGGCGCTGGTCGGATTCGGCATTGCCGCAGGCTTTTTTGGCAGCAGATTGCCTTCAAGCTTCCTGCCCGATGAAGACCAGGGCTACATTTTCGTCAATATGCAGCTTTCCAACGCCGCTTCGCTGGAACGCACGAACGCGGCGGCAAAGGAGGTTGAGAAAATCCTCGCCAGCACGCCGGGCGTCCAATACACCACCAGCGTCGTAGGCTTCAGCCTGCTCAGTTTCGTGCAGACCAGTTACAACGCCTTCTTCTTTGTCACCTTGAAGCCCTGGGAGGACCGCAAGACGAGGGCGGAGCAGTATCGAGAGATCACGGCGCGTTTGAATCAGCAACTCGGCAGACTTCCGGAAGGGATCGCCTTCAGCTTCTCGCCGCCGCCGATTCCGGGAGTCGGCACGTCGGGCGGCTTTACCTTCGTACTGGAAGATCGCGCCGGCAAAGACATCCAATTCCTCGCCTCAAACCTGGAAAAGTTCCTGGCCGCCGCTCGCAAGCGTCCTGAAATCGGCATGATCGCAACCACATTTCTGCCGGACGTGCCTCAAAAATTTGTGGACGTGGATCGGGATAAAGTGCTGAAGCAAGGTGTTGCCATCAATGATGTTTACAGGACCATTCAGGCTTTCATGGGAGGGCTGTTCATCAACTACTTCAACGATTTCGGGCGGCAATGGCAGGTGTACGTTGAAGCGGAAGCGCCCTACCGTGCGAATGTGGAGAACGTGGGTCAGTTCTATGTGCGCAACAATCATGGCGAGATGGTGCCGCTCTCCGCACTGACGAAGTTTGAGTCGCGCTCCGGCCCAGAGTTCACGATGCGCTTCAACGAATATCGCTCAGCGGAAATCGTCGGCAGCGCCGCACCCGGCTATAGCTCCGACCAGGCAAGAGCTGCGCTGGAAGACGTTTTCAAACAAACCATGCCGCGCGAAATGGGCTATGACTGGATGGGCATGTCCTATCAGGAGGTGAAGGCAGAGCAAGGGGTTCCGCCTTCTGTCATCTTTGGATTCTCGCTGCTGTTTGTGTTCCTGATTCTTGCGGCGCTCTATGAAAGCTGGACGCTGCCCTTCAGCGTGCTGCTCTCAACGCCTGTCGCGGTCTTCGGCGCCTTCGGAGTTTTGTGGTTAAGGCGCGTCTTGCTCGGCGCCTTTCTTCCAGCCTACATGGTCCAGATCGAGAGCGACGTGTACTCGCAAATCGGCCTGGTGATGCTTATTGGTCTGGCGGCTAAAAACGCGATTCTGATCGTCGAATTCGCCAAGGAGCAATATGAGCAAGGGAAGCCGCTATTCGACTCCGCGCTGGAAGGAGCCCGGCTTCGTCTGCGGCCGATCCTGATGACCTCCTTCGCCTTCATCCTGGGTTGCGTGCCGTTGTGGACGGCATCCGGCGCTGGCTCTGTGGCGCGCCAGATCATGGGCACGACTGTGATCGGGGGGATGGCGGCTGCGAGCGCGATCGGCATCTTCTTCGTGCCGGCAATTTTCTATTGGGTGGAGAAATGGTCCAACGCCGCCAAGGAGCGCACCCTGACCCATCTTTCCCAAATGCCCGAACCCATGGAGGGTGACTGAAATGCGCAACCCACAAGTGATTTCACCACAGAGCGCGCGGAGAAAAGAGGCAGACAAGATGGCGGTTCAATCCATAGGGAACCGTCTTCTTCAACACTCTCTTGCGCGAGCAAATGCGTTTCTCTGTGGCCTCTGTGAGCTCTATGGTGAATTATTTTCTTCGCGCTCTGGCAAGAGATTGACTCTTAAAGAACTGCGCCCGAGAACATTTGCGCACGAGTTGGTTACAAAATCGGCTTGGATCCTTGTGATCTTCAGCGCAATTCTCATCACCGGATGCGAGGTCGGACCGAATTACCATCGTCCCAAAGTGCAAGTTCCGACAACCTTCCGGGCTTCGGGTGGAGCTCAGCAAGTCGAAGCGCAAGCGGCGTCGTTTGCCGATCTTCCCTGGTGGAAGGTATTTCGAGATCCGCAACTGCAAGAGCTCGTCCGAACCTCTCTGAAGAACAATTACAACCTGCTTTTGGCCGCCGAGCGCATCAATGCTGCCCGGGCCCAGCTTGGCATTACGCGTTCGAATCAGTTCCCGCAGGTTTTGGCAAATCCCAATTTCAGCGGCGGGAAAAATGAGGAGACCATCAAGTCCAACATTTTCTCACTTGCTGCCGATGCCAGCTTTCAACTGGACTTCTTCGGCCGCTTTCGCCGCGCCACTGAAGCGGCCCGAGCCCAACTCCTGGGCGCTGAGGATGCGCAGAAGACCGTCATTCTGACGCTTGTAAGCGATGTGGCCAGCGATTATTTCGAGCTTCGTGATCTCGACCTGCAACTCCGCATTACTGAAGATACAGTCAAAACACAGGAAAAGTCTGTCGAGCTCACCGAGTTGCGGCTCAAACACGGTGTGGCCACGCAGCTCGACGTGCTTCAGGCCAGGCAAGTGCTCGATGCTGCAAATGCGCAGGTCCCGGACCTCGAGCGGCAAATCGGGCAGACCGAGGACGCGATCAACATTCTTCTGGGAAATTACCCGCAAGGCGTGCCTCGGGGACGGCCCCTCGGAACCGAGACGCCGCAAGGCTGGGTTTGGACCGAAACGCTGCCTCCGCAATTGCCGCCCGGCCTGCCCTCGGCCCTCCTCGAGCGCAGACCGGACATCCACGAGGCCGAACAGAACCTGATCGCCGCTAATGCTGATATCGGCGTGGCCAAGGCCGCGTTCTTTCCGCAGGTTTCTCTGACAGGCAGCGGTGGCGGAGCGTTCGGGCACACGGTCTTCTTTGGCGCTTCCGTGCCGGCGAATACGGGGATTTGGAGCTATGGGGCAAGCCTGGCTCAGCCCCTCTTTGAAGGCGGCTACCTGCGCAACAACCTGCGCTATGCTAAGTCACAATATCGTCAGGCTTTGATCAGCTATAAGCAGACGATCCAGCAAGCCTTCGGTGATGTCTCCGACGCCCTGATTGGTTATCAGAAATATCACCAAGCTCGTGTGCGCCAGGAGCAGTCCGTAAAGGATTTGCAGGAATCGGTACGCGTCTCCATGATGCGCTACCGGGGAGGCACCGCTACCTATCTAGATGTCCTCGACAGCCAGCGATCGCTCTTCAGCGCCGAATTGACTCTGGCGCAGGCGCGAAACAACGAATATCAGAGCCTGGTTCAGCTTTACAAAGCGCTCGGAGGGGGCTGGCAACAATAGCAGCAACGCCCCAGAGTTTCGGACGCG
>CADDZJ010000159.1 GCA_902812415.1 Acidobacteriota bacterium | reverse complement strand
ATTCGTCAGTCAGACTGCGCACCTGGTGCTGCAGCCCAGTCTTCGTGTGCCCACTCTCCAAAAACTGCATCAACTGCTGCCCGCCAGACCGCCAAAAGTGCTGCTCTTTTACACCGCCGCCAACATCCGCAGACGCCGCACACCACCAGCCCCTGCAAAAGCGCCGGTCCCTCACGGGGCGGGCTCTTGCGACGGTCGGCGCCGATGGCTTGAGCGTTCTCCCGAAGGCGCAGCAGGTTTTCTTCATACCGCTCCCAGGAGATGTAACCGGGGTGGGCATTCCTCAATAGCGTCCACTGCTCGCGGGGCAGCTTGGTGTAGGAAGTCCTTCCATCCGGGTTCGGACGCGTGCGGCTCCGGCCGTACGCGAATGCGCCGGCATAACGAGGATTGTGCAGAAGATGGAGCGCCCGGCTGTGCGGGAGTTCTCGCCACACCAGATCACCTTTGTGAGGTCCCTTCTTCAAACGGCGTGGAAACAGAAGCCCCTTTCGCCGAAAGGCCTTGACCACGGCGCAGGCCGATCCCGTGCGCCGGAAGGTATCAAAAAAGAATCGGAGGCTTTCTTGCACCTGCTGGTCCGGATCGAGAGCCGGCTGGTGTTGGACATTGTAGACAAAGCCGACCGGTAAGGGGCATTCGAGCTCGCCGCGTCGGGCCTTGTTTAAGATCCCGCCCTGGAGCCGGGCCCGCAGCACGTGTAGTTCGGCTTCGCTCATGGTTCCCTTCAAGCCCAGCAGGAGACGGTCATTGAAGTGCGAAGGATCATAGACGCCATCTTCATTCAGAATCAGCGTGTCGGTCAGCGCGCAGATCTCCAGCAGGCGATGCCAGTCGGTGGAGTTTCGGGCCAGGCGGGAAACTTCCAGACCGAGCACGATGCCCGCCTTACCCAAGCCCACTTCCGTGACCAGCTTCTGAAACCCTTCTCGATCCACTGCCGAAGCCCCGGACTGCCCGAGGTCACTATCAATGACGATGATTCGCTCCACGGGCCAGCCCAAGGCGATGGCGTGCTGCCGGAGACCATACTGTCGCTGGGTGCTCTCGGTGTTTTCAAAGACCTGGCGGAGGGTCGATTGACGGACATAAAGATAGGCGTTCCGTTTTGAGATGTCCGGCGCTGACCTTTTGATGGGCATCACCTGTCATGAAGTGGCCTCCTGTTGTAGGCAGAGGATCATGCTGGCCAGCAGCGCGGTGATCTGTAACCGCGTGTCGGCGGGAATCGTTTTATCGACCCAGGGTTCGGAACGGGGACCGGGTTCGATCCGGCTGCTGCATTCCGACCAAGCCTCCATCCAGGCAGTCATCCCGCGCCGGAGAAAAAGCGCCATGCCGAAACCTTCGTCGCCGGGAGACCGCGAACCCAGGGCATCGCGGCGTAATCGCTCGTAGTGGACGACCAGGTCGTCGCGGTTGAATGGTGGTTGCATGCGATCGCTCAGCGGCGTTTCTTTTGATGGCGCCGTAAACGGCGCTCGATACTGCGCGGATGCACCGTCGTACCGAAGTGTTCCCGGATGAGTCCTACCAGTTCCGCCGGCCGGACCGAAGGTTCTTCCTGGAGCTTCTCCCCAATGAAGGCCATGACCTCGTCGGTGAGCTTGTGCGCCTGCTTGGGGCCGCGCTTGCGGGGTACCAAACCGGCGAGGCCGTCTTGCTCGAAAGCTGACCAGGCCTGATAGAAGGACGGCCGCGAAAAACCGAAACTGCCCGCTGCCTCCGTCACCGGCTTGCCATCGGTCTCGACTCGGCGCAGCATCTCGTACTTGACCTGGACCAGGTCGCGCGGATCGAAGAATCCGTTCTGGAGAAATAGCTCGTCGCGGACGTCCTTGGGCCGCGGGTTCAAGGTTCCCTGTTGTTGGAGCGTCTGGAGCTTGGCATCGGGGTTGGGCATCGGCACCTCGCCAAACGGGGCACAAATACGTAAATATAATTATGTCCATATTCAACCTAATGTCAAGCCCTTTTGCCATTGAAATCCCGTGTTTATTTGCATATATAGGCCATAATTCGCAGATGAAACCTAGCCGTCGAGATTCCTCCCGGCATATTTGTTTTTACATTCTCAGCGTAATTACCTTTACACTCCAAGGGTCGTCCCTTCATCGATTCTTCTCCAGCAGGTCGGCCAGCTTCAGCAAGTCCTCGTAGCGAAACCAGCACCGTCCGGCCGATACGGCCACAAACGGATCGGGAGCCACCACCGTCGTCCAGCCCGCAGGAATTGAGCGCAGGCGCCCGGTGGCGTCGTGGAAGTAGACGCGATCCTCGCCCCAGTTATGGCGATAAGTGATCAGCTTGAACTTCTGGCCGCGGAGAGGGTGGTGAGGATGGATAACCTCAAAGCTCGTCTCGGCATGGTCGCTATATGGTGTAGTTGACAGCTTTGGCCAACGGGGTTGCGGAGCGCTGGATCGAAAGCTGTCGGCACGAATTTCTGGACCGGGTTATCCCCCTGAACGAGCAGCATCTGAGGCGTCTGCTCTCTGATTATGTTCGCTATTACCATGAAGACCGTACACATCTCGGGTTGGGGAAGGGAACACCCAATTATAGAAGCCGCACCATAGGCTCGGGTCACATAGTCTCGCAGAAGCGTCTCGGGGGCCTTCATCATCGTTACGATCGGGCAGCCTGATTCTCGTCAAGAGTTCCGCGCATCCATATATACGCCGGCGGCGGGTGAATACGTCGACCCGAAGTGTCGCGCCTCCGAGTGACTCGGGAGTTGGCTCAAAGGCTGCGACGCGGAGAAAATGACCACCGGCACAGGGCTTCTGATTCAATTCATGACTCACGCCCCAAAATCTACCGGCCCAAGACAGGTTACTTTCGGAGCGGATTGGATTTTGGCGAGGGACAATGTGAACATAGAGCTTGTTCGCTTCTTGTGTCATGACGGCCCAGCTTTGTGGCGGCACGGGACCGCCCCGTGTTCCGTAAATGGCTTCGCCGTTTCTGCGCAGCCAGTCGCCAATTTGATCGAGTCTCTCGACTACTTGCGGCTGGATTCTCCCGTTCGACATGGGGCCCACGTTCAAATCAAGATGAATATCAAGTTTGCTCAGGCCAGCCCGGTACGCCGCCCTCATTCAGGTATTTACGGCGCTCCGGTTGTGCCAAGCGACCGGCCTTCGAGACGGTGATCTCATTATCCGTCAGAGGCTCACTCACGATGCCAAAGACCATCTGGCCGCAACGGTTTGGATAAGCCAATCTGGACCCGATTCATCAACTCGCCGCGTTTTCTCTCAGATCGCAAGACAGCCCGGGTTCCTGCGGCGTCTTGTAAACTCCGCCACAGACGCATGTGGGGTGGACAAAATAATCCCGCATATGCGGAATATTCTCGAGGAAGACCACCTCATTCCCGAGTGCGACGTGATTGAACAGGACCAAGTGCTGGTGGATTTGTCCCATATCGCCGACGTGCGGCACCACCGGCAAGGCATACTTGCGCGCCAGCAGACTTACCACAATGAACTCGGACACACCGGCCAGACGCGTGCAGTCTGGCTGTAAGAAGTGGACCGCACCAGCCTGGACAAAATTCTTGAACACCACGCGGTTGGGTACGTGCTCGCCCAGCGCAATCCGCAGCGGCGCAATCTCGCCTGCCAGCGTGCGATGCGCTGCGATATCGTCCGGATGTGTCGGCTCCTCGACCCAATAAGGGTCTACAGGACGCAAAGCGGCGCACATCCGCCGCGCCTCGCACAGGCTCCACTGCTGGTTCACATCGACCATGATCCGGCAGTCCGGTCCAGCGATGCGGCGCAACAACTCCGCGCGGCGCACGTCGCGGCCGCCATCCTTCGATCCCACTTTCAACTTGAGGGCGCGGAATCCGGCCGCAAGCGCGCGCTTAGCGTTCTCCTGCAATTGCTCGTCTTCGTACTGAAACCACCCTACGGATGTGTCGTAACCGGGGTACCCCGTGCGCAAAACATCCTCCCTTTGCCCGCGCGTCGCGGCATGATCGTGAAGGATAGCGATAGCGTCCTCGTGACTGAGACAGTCCTCCATATAGCTGAGGTCGAGAAGAGCTACCAATTGTTCGGGCGTGAGGTCGAGCAACAGGTGCCAGAGCGGAACCCCACGTGCCTTAGCCCATAGGTCGAAGCACGCGTTCACAATAGATGCCAGCGCCAAGTGGATTACACCTTTGTGCGGACCTAGCCAACGCAGCTCGGGGTCGTCGGCCAGGCACCGCGACGCAGCGCCGAAGTCCGCCATGAGTTCCTCGATTTCGCGGCCGGCGAGGCTGCCGCCCAGGTATTCGATGGCCTTGCAAACGATGCGATTGCCACGGCCCAGCGTCAGCGCGATCCCCGTCCCCTCAATGCCCTGGTCCGTGCGCAGGCGTGTGACGGCGAACGCATACTCAGCGGTTCTGTGAACAGCATCGGAGCCAGCACCTCCGTGCAGTGGGAATCGGCAGTCTTGCGGCCGCACCTCCGTGATCCTTACAGCTCTCATCGTCGATACCCCAGTTCCGCGCCTCCACTCACCGGCAGAATGCAGCCGGTAATGAATCGGGCGCGATCCGACAAGAGAAACACCGCAGCGTCGGCGATGACGTCGCCTTGCGGGCAATACCCGAGCCCGTGAATGCGATCAAGGTAGCTATGAATTCCGGCCGGATCCGACTGCTGTGCGGCCCGCTCGGCCAGCATAGGAGTCCACACGCCAGCGGGGCAGATGGCATTGACGCGGATGCCGAACGGCGCATAGTCCAGCGCCATGGCCTTCGTGAGCGAAATCATGGCGCCTTTGGTTGCGCAATACGCCGCGTGGTTAGCCTGCCCAATCAATCCAACGAGGTTGGCCGTGTTCAGGATGGTGCCACGGCTTTGCTTGAGCGCAGGCAGCGCCGCGCGCGTGGTCCAAAAGACGCTCTTCAGGTTGACCGCGAGGAGCCGGTCCCACTCGGCTTCCGAGGTCTCGTCAAGCGTTGTTGAGGGTGCCCCAACACCGGCGTTGTTGTGTACGGCATCGATCCGGCCGAAGCGATCGAGCGTCGTGGCCACGGCTCGTTCCACGGCCGCCGCATCGGAAACATCACAGGTGATCCCGAGAGCGGACTGCGGCATCTCGGCTGCGGTCACCTCGGCCTTCGCTCCGTCAACATCGACCACCGCGACGCGGGCTCCTTCACGCGCGCACGCCAAGACGCATTCGCGTCCGATCCCGCTGGCTGCCCCGGTCACGAAGACTACCTTGCCCTCAAGCAACATGAGCGACATACTCCGCAACCCGCGCTTCGATCTGCGCGAGCGCCTCCTCGATATCCAAGGCGCCCAGCATGGCTCTCCGCACCGTGCGCCAGAGGATATTCTCGATTTCGGGGTAGCCGGGCATCTTGGGCACAACGAAAAGGTCTGACTCAATCGAGTGCACGAGCAACAGCAGTCGTTCCGCATCGTCGCCCGAGGCAGTCTGCCGCTGCATTTCCATTACGGAGCGCCGCACCGGAACTGACCCTTGCCGCGCCTCCATCGCCTGCTGCTCGGGCGCCGTCAGGAACTGAAGCAGCGCGCGCGCCTCGTCTTTGTCCGCCCCCCGACGCGTCAAAGCAAACGTGTGGGACCCCGCATAACAGCAAGTACGACCGCTCGGACCCGCGGGCATTCGGGCTATACGGAACTTCCCGCGCACGGGGGAGTCAGAATCGCAGTAGGACCCGTAATAACCCGGCAAGTCCGCGACCATGGCCGCGCGCCCCTGGCGAAAGAAACGATGCACCTCATCGTAGTGCCAGGCGGAAATGGCTTCAGGTACGGCGCCTTTCTGATACATTTCGCGAATCACTCCCAGTGCCCACCTGCCGCCGTGGTTATTCACCTCTGGTACCAGCGAATCCGGGAATACACGCGCGCCTCCCGCCTCGGCCAATTCAAGGAAGGTGCCGAATAAGCCCGAGTCCTTGCCGGGGAACACGAACCCGTAGAGCCCGGGCGCGCAAGAGAGGCGCAAAGCTAGCGAGACCAGTTCATCCCAGGTGGCGGGTGGAGCGTCGATCAGATCCGTGCGATAGTGCAGCAACCGCAAATCGATGTTCCGGGGAATTCCGTAAAGTACTCCACCGATGGTGGCGAGATCCAGAAGAACGGGAAAGAAGTCCGATGTATCGAATCCCTCCAAGGGAGCGAGTAAGTGCTGCTGCGAGGGAGCGTACTTGGAATGTGTAGACACGAGGTCGTCCTGGTCCGGGGCGGCGGCTGCAAGGTGCGCGTTCAATTCCGGATGCGTGCCGCGAAAGCCGATCGTTACAGCGACTCCGGTGGCATGCTCAAACTGCGGGAGACGGTCATACAAGTGGTCGTACATTCCGCCTGCGATGAGGGCGATGCGCAGTTCTCTATGCATTTACCGAGTTCCTCTTCCTGCGCCTTGCCTTTGGCTCAGGCCACCAGACGGCTTGTGCCGACGCCACGAAGCGTCCTATGCAGTTCTGTACGAACTGCCCCGCCAAGCAAGGATCGCTTTCCCGCATCAGATAAATCATCTCCCGATGGCGCGGGAGGTCAGGAGCCCAAGGTCCAGCGTCGCCGTGCTCTTGGATCATGCGCACCAACACAAAGGCGAACAGTGGTCGAAGCAAGCGTTCGAGCATCTCCGCCAGTACGGGGTTGCCGGAGGCCTCACCCAGCGCAAGGTGGAATTGCAGGTCCCCATCGATCAACTCCTTCACATTACACTGCGTCAAGGCCGTTTCCATTCGCGCTAAGGCTGTCTCAAGCGGCGTCAGATCAGCGCGCCCCGCCGCAGTCAGTTGGGCCGCCAAGCCCTCGAGTGCCCCGCGCACCTGGAAGATCCGAGCGAGGTCCTGATGGGTATACTGAGGCACCCGGGCGCTGCGCCCGACGCTCTTGAGCAGGAAGCCGTCGGCGACCAGGAGGTTGATGGCTTCTCGAACGGAGGCTTGCGCAACCCCGAACTTGCGTGCCCATCTCCCCTCTACTACTCGCTGCCCTGGATGCAGCCGCCCGTGGATGATCTCTTCTTTTATCTGTGCGGCCAAGTGCTCCTTGACGAATACCCGGGATTCAACGGTGGATACCATTTGAGCGCTCAAACAAAAGTATCACATGTGTCGGTCAAGTCAAGGAAGAAAAAAACGCGGAAGAAAAAAAC
>CADDZJ010000158.1 GCA_902812415.1 Acidobacteriota bacterium | reverse complement strand
CGTGGACACGCCAAACTAAAAGGAGGACAGACCGATGATGAAAGGAGATGGTACGAATGTTGAGATTCTGAGGCGGTAGACTTTCGGGAGCCGGGAACGGCTTTCGGAGTAGACAGGTTACAGGCTGTATCGTTGGTTTGAGGCAAAGACCTCGTAAAGGAGATTGGTCAGACCTGTAGCCGGATGCCACCGTAAGGCTCGACCAGAGACCTTGGATAGGAGAATGGGGCCGCCGCAGAACACGTCTACTCCGCCTGGCGAAGAAGAGATCACAGGAGGAGAGATGAGAGAAAAACGTTACGTAGGAGTGGATTTGCACCGAAGGAGGTTCACCTGCTGCGTGCGGTTGGAGAGCGGCAGGCAGTTTCTGAGCGAATGGCGGTTGGAGCAACTTCCGAAGTTTGTGAAGAAGCTGCGACCGACGGATGAAGTGGCGGTGGAAGTGACGGGCAACACGCGGCTGCTCCATGAAGCGGTCTCGCCGCACGTGGCCCGCGTGGTGGTGGTGGATCCGAACCAGTTTGGGGTGATCAGCCAGTCGGTGAAGAAGACCGATCCGAACGATGCCCGGAACCTGGCGCTGTACCTGGCGAAAGACCTTTTGCCGGAGGTGCGCATGAAGGACGCCCAACACGCCCAGGTGGCGAGCTTGACGCAGACCCGCGACCGGCTGGTGAAGCTGCGCACGGCGCTGAAGAACAAGGTCAACAACCTGCTTTCGGCGCGCGGGATGGAGCTGGAGAAGGAAGAACTCTCCAGCGAAAAAGGGCTGGCCCGGGCGCTGAGTTTCCAGGTGGAGGAACTCACCCGCTTCGAGCTGGGGGTCATTGTGGATCAGATTCGCAGCTTGAACCGCAGCATCGCGGACTTGGAGAAGGTGATCGAGCGCGAGGGCAAGAAACTGAAGGGGCATCAGAATCTGACCAGCATCAAGGGAATCGGCTCGCTGGGCGCCAGCATCCTGCTGTCGGTCATCGGCGACGTCAAAGATTTCCAGGAAGAGGGGAAGTTGGCTTCCTACTTTGGGATTGTGCCTCGCGTGCACAACTCGAACGAAACGGAGCGCTACGGACGAATTACCAAACGCGGCAGCAAGCTGGGGAGAACGGCTCTGGTGCAATGCGCGCTGATCGCCAAACGCTACAGCCCCTACCTGGCTAGGTACTACGAAGGCATTCGCAGCCGGCGCGGAACGGGCCGAGCCATTATCGCCCTGGCCCGGAAATTCCTCGGCATCATCTATCGCACGCTGAAAAACAACTGGGTCTTCCAGGACTTCCCAAACTTCGTCTTGGAAGAATCCTCAACCTAAACAAGACCTTGTTTAACGACGGAGTAGACAAACATCATAAGAGGAGGATGATATTATGAAGCATCGTTTCATCTTGTTGGTGCTCGCTCTCTTCCTGCTGGCGGGATTGTTGCATGCGCAAGGTACGGCGTCCATTGACGGGACGGTGGTCGATACTTCGCAAGCCGCTGTTCCCGGGGCGCACGTCACCTTGACCGAAGCGGACACCGGGCAGACCCGGACGACATCCAGCTCACCTCATGGCTACTTCACATTTCCGGATTTGAGTCCTGGCCGATACACGTTGAAGGTTTCCATGGCCGGTTTCAAAAATTGGCAGCAGCAGAATATCATACTGACAGTTGCCCAGCATGCGACCCTCCGGCCAATACTACAGGTCGGCGTGGTTAGCCAGACTGTTCAGGTAAGGGGAGGCTCACCTCTCGTCACAACTTCTTCCAGTTCAGTCTCCACGCTGGTGGGTACGCGCCAAATCACGGAGCTTCCGCTTAACGGCCGAAACTCACTGCAATTAATTGAGCTTGCACCGGGGGTCATTTCAACAGGGACTACGGGACAATTTGGAGCCGTTCAGTCGTCTTTCTCAGCCTCGGGAGGCCGCGACATTGATTTCAATTACTTTCTGGATGGCGGAAGTTTCCTCAATCCCTTTTATGCGGAGCCTCTCGACTCACCCAATCCGGACGCGCTGCAGGAATTTGCGGTGTCCTCACGCAACTACGATGCGAAGTACGGGCGTGGGTCGACAACAGTTACTGCCGTTACGCGCTCCGGCACAAACAGTTTCCACGGCAGCGCTTTTGAATTCTTACGCAACGACGCGCTGGACGCCAGACCTTTCTTCTCCGCCAACCGTCCCGGTTACAAGCGCAACCAATACGGCGGCACATTTGGCGGGCCCATCCGCAGGAACAAGCTCTTCTTCTTTGTGGGTTATCAGGGAACACAAGTGAGGGGCGCTCCTGGCTCCGCGGCCTATACCACTCTCACGACGGCGGAACGGCAAGGGGATTTTTCCGCGCTGAGTAAACCTATTATTGACCCAACCACCGGACAGCCGTTTCCGGGAAATGTCATTCCTACAAACAGGATTGAGCCACAGGCGCTCAACTTCATCAAGCAGTGGCTGCCGCCCGCGAACCTCGGTGCGAACACTTACAACTACACGCCAACGAATAGCCTGAGCCAGAACCAGGTCATTGGCAAGGTTGACTATACGCTTACGCAGAATGATCACCTGATGGTGCGATATTTGTTTGACAACATCCCCCAGATTAGCATTTTGGGCGACGGCGCAGGCCTCGACGCGACCTGGAAAGCCTCTTTGCCGACACGCTATCAAGATGCCTCTGCAGATTGGACACACACGTTTTCCCCCACTCTGCTGAACGACGCAAACCTGACTTATAACCGAAGCGCGTTCGCCGCCAACAATTTGGTAAATTTCTCCCTGGCTGCCCTGGGATATCCAATCAACATAGGAAATGCGTTTAGCTCATACGGACTGACACCTGATTCGCTTTTATCCGTAGGGGGCTATTTCAGCGTATATCCCGGCGCACCAACAAGGGATATTATGCCGACGTGGTACCTCTCAGACAGTCTGTCTTGGGTACACGGCATTCATTCGATCAATGTTGGCATGGAGCTATACCGTAATCGAGTCAATGAGCTCCAAAACTTTTTCACGGGGGGATCCCTCTCCTTCAGCGGTCAATTTACGGGCAACGGTGCTGCCGACTTCTTGCTGGGTGATATGAGCAGCTACGAGCAGATCGAAGCTTTAACCTCCCGGCTCCATCAGACGCTGCCTTCATTTTATGTGCAAGACAATATCAAATTAACGCGCCGGGTTACGCTGAATGCTGGATTGCGCTGGGACCCCGTGACGGGCTACTCCTCCGAGGATAGGCAACTGAGTACCTTCGAAGCAGGTAAGCAATCAACGCTTTTCCCGCTGGCAACGACAGGCTTGTTGTACCCTGGCGACCAGGGCCTTCCTTTTAACATCGTAGGTACCCGTTACGACAACGTTGCCCCTCGCCTTGGAATTGCCTGGGATGTGTTTGGAAATGGAAAAACTTCAGTCCGCGCGGGCGGCGGGATTTTTTACGTTCCACTGACACGCGGAATCACCTTCAATCGCTTCACCCTGATCCAACCGTTTGTGGTGGACCTTACCGTTCATGGCGGGAGCGCCAGCGACATCTGGGCTGCTCCGCCCTATAATGGCGTCAATCCGTTTCCGAGACCCACCGCGAGCGACCTGGAAGGTCTCAAGAAGCTGCCTTTTGTTCCCCTAGCGGGTGAGAGCAGCCTGGCTTTGCCGTTTAAGACAGAAGCAGATAACCAATGGAGTTTTTCCGTGCAGCAGCAGTTATGGCGAAGCGCGGTTTTAGAGGTGGATTATGTAGGCTCCTCCGCATCACACCTGACGACTTCCGTGAACATCAATCCCGCGGTCTATATTCCTGGAGCCTCCAGCGTCGCGAACACTCAATCGCGACGCCTTGACCCGCTGATTGGTCCGATCAACACCATTGGTGACATCCTGAATTCCAATTACAATTCCTTGCAAATTAGTTTTCGACAGACTTATTCTCATGGCCTGAGTATAAACAGCTACTACACCTACTCAAAGGCGTTGGGCGTTGTTGGTGCGGAGACGGAGGGCAGCAATGGCCCTCGCGATCCTTTTGACTATAAGCTCGATTATGCTCCGGAGTCTTTCGACCTTACGCACAACTGGGTGACTTCGTTCCTGTGGCAGCCTGCGGAAAGTCAAAAGTTTTCAAGCCGTCTCGCTGGGGCCCTGCTGAACGGGTGGGGTCTCACCGGTATCTGGACGGTACAGAGCGGGCTGCCGCTTAATCTCGCCTCCGGTATAGACAATTCATTCACCAATATCGGTAGTGATACTCCAGACCAAGTTGGAAATTGGCAGCTTCCCGGAGGGAGAAGCAAGGGTCAGGAAATCCAGGAGTGGTTCAATCCTAAGGCATTTGTCGCGAATGCAGTCGGGACGTTCGGCACGGTGGGCAGAAATTCTCTTCGCAGACCCGGCTATTGGAACTGGGATGCTGCGGCGCTGCGGAGCTTCACTCCCCGGGAGGGATATCGCCTTGAATTCAGGGCTTCATTCTACAACATATTCAATCATGCGAATCTGGGAGCACCAAACGCGACGGAGACGTCGCCTGCATTTGGGCACATTTTGACGACGACCACTCCGCGGCAAATTGAGTTCAGCTTGCGCCTCACTTTTTAGCGGTATTCGACCATGTTTCGTAGCGCAAGAAAGGATCAAGTATGTTGTTTAATGATCTTGATCCTTTTGCTGGCATCCTCAGCGGGTTGCTTCGGCCAGACACCTGCCGCCGCTGCGGCGGATGCTGCAAACGAGGCCTTACACGCCATCCAACAACAGCACCTGAATAAGGCCCAGACCTTACTCGAAAAAGCCGTCCGCCTAGCGCCCGGCAATCCCAATTATGCATTCGCACTGGGGGACCTATATTTAGCCCTGGGAAAACCGCAGAGGGCCATCCCCGTCCTGCAAAAATCTCTGCGTCTGGCGCCGATAGACTGGGACGCCCGGATGGCCCTGGCGCAAGCCTATCAAAAGGTCAATGATGACGCGGACGCACTTCGGACCCTGGGAACCGTTCCCCCCGCAGGGCCTCGCACGGCGCTTTGGCTGTTTTCGCGTGGCTTCAGTCTCTATCGCCTGGAGGAGATTGGCCTGGCTGAACCACTTTTCAAGCAGCTTTTGGGAAACAAAGAGATGCGAGCTCCTGCCAACTTTTTCCTTGCCAACTGTTATTCAACAGCTACCAGGTATAGAGACGCCTTGCCCTATTACGAGATCGCAATTAAATATGGGCAGACCGATAGCAACAAGGCACTCAACGTGTACTACTACGATTACGGCCTGACGCTGTTCAAGCTCGGAGAATACGAAAAAGCTCGAGGTGCGTTTGAAAAGTCGGTTGAGAGGTTCGCCAAAGATCCCTTGCCTTGGTATTATTTAGGGCGGTGTGAGGCGAAGCTCGGCAATTTTGAGAAATCAAAAGATGCCTTTGAGGTTGCAATCGAGAAAAATAGTTCATTCAATCCCGCCTATTACCGGCTGGCGCGGCTTTATGCTGCGCACGGAGACACGGCGAAGGCCCATGAGCTCTATGGCAAGCTCTCGAAGGAGCTGGACAGGCAATTAGAGGAAAGCCAGCGGCTCAAACTTGGCAACAGCCAATGATTGGAGACGATCCATAGATTCAAATGTGATGCCCATGGGGGGTACAAGTGCCAGTCGTAAATTCCAGAGCGCATGCAGACTGACGAGGCGCGAGGCCCTCTTCCTTCTTGCCACGCCGCTGGCGCTGCGAGGGCAGGGGATGTCTTCCCGCGGAGTTAGTGCCGCGCCGCGTGGAAAGCCTTCAGGAATACCGTTTCTCGCTCAATTTACGGATATTGCGAAGCGCGCGGGCCTTACCGCTCCGACCATCTACGGCCCTGTCAACAAGAAAGACTACCTCCTGGAAACCATTGGATGCGGAATTGCTTTCTTTGACTATGACAACGACGGCTGGCTCGACATCTTTGTTCTTTGCGGCACGCGCTTGGAGTCCGCCCCGCCTGGCACCACGAACCACCTGTACAAGAACAACCGCGATGGCACGTTTACAGATGTCACCGTCACAGCAGGCCTGATCAGAACGGGCTGGGCCAATGCGGTCACCGTTGGAGATTACAACAACGATGGTTTCGAGGATTTGTTTGTGACTTACTATGGCGAGAATGTGCTATACCGCAACAACGGTGACGGCACGTTTACGGATGTCACGAAGCAAGCGGGCCTGATCCAGGATGGCAAGCTTTGGGGGTCCGGATGCACGTTTATTGACTACGATCGAGACGGCCATCTCGATCTCTTTATTGCGAACTACGTCGATATAGACTTAAAAACGGTGCCGAAGCCGGGCGGATCGACGTATTGCCGCTGGAAAGGCGTTCCGGTGTGCTGCGGTCCCCGCGGCCTGAAGACTCCTCACAATTATCTATTCCGGAATAATGGTGATGGCACCTTCACGGACGTTAGCGACGCTACAGGCATCTCCCGGGCCGGGAATAGATATGCCCTGACCGCGGTTGCTGCCGATCTTGATGATGATGGGTGGACGGATATTTATGTAGCCTGCGATTCGACTCCAAGCCTGTTTTTCCGCAACCAACATGACGGCACGTTCAAAGAAGAAGGCATCGAACGCGGCGCCGCCCTTACGGATGACGGTATGGAACAAGCAGGAATGGGGGTCGGCATCGGCGACATTGACCTCGATGGGCGCCTGGATTTGATTAAGACTAATTTCGCTGACGACACCGTTACTCTCTATCACAACGATGGCAACGGATACTTCTCCGATGACACGTTCGCGGATGGCTTTGGTGTTGAAACGCGGTATACCTGCTGGGGAACCGGCATCTTTGATCTGGATAATGACGGTTATCCGGACGTGTTTGTCTGCACGGGCTCCCTTTATCCTGAAGTTGCCCGGAGGATTCCTCAATACCCCATGAAGACACCGCGCCTGGTGTTCCGAAACCTCGGTAATGGAAAATTTGAGGAGCTCATCCACGAAGCCGGCCCAGGAATCACAACCCCTCATTGCAGCCGGGGCTGCGCCTTCGGAGATTTCGATAACGACGGCGACGTCGATATCATTATCATTAACCTCAACGAACCACCTTCGCTTTTACGGAATGATCTAAGCGGCAGACGGAATTGGCTTAAGGTTTTACTCGTCGGAACAAAGTCGAACCGTAGTGCTATCGGTTCTCGGGTCAC
>CADDZJ010000157.1 GCA_902812415.1 Acidobacteriota bacterium | reverse complement strand
TCTCTCTTCGCTGCTCCTGACCTTAAGGTAGCGAGGAGAGCTGGATTTGTCCAGCAAAAAGTTATCGGGACTTGGGGAAGCCACCCAATTCCTGCGGGCTTCGCCACCGAAACTGAGGGATTACGAAAAAAATACGCAATGATCAGGGGCGCTTCAGCCCAAGCTGGCGCCGGGCGTCCAGCATTTTGGGAAACGCCGCCGCGTAGCGTTCATCGGTCTGCCGAAGCATGGCGGCGTTGCCTTCCTCTTCGTAGATTCTGGCAAGCTCCAGGTACGATTGCCGCATGATCGGGTCAAGCTCCAAAGCACGATTGAGATCGTCGATTGCTTTCGCATCATCACCGGCCGCCTTCGAAGCGAGCGCAGCGTGAAGATAATTCGAGGCGTTATCCGGCTGGACCTGAATCACGCGCTCGAACATGGCTTCCGCGCTCGAGTCGTGATGGGAGCCGAGCAGGACTTGGCCCAGTGCGGTAAGCACGGCCGGATCGTTCGGAAAGCGGGGCAGACATCTGACGAGGAGCCGGTAGCCGCGCTGAATCATCGCGAGTGATTTCACGCGCTCGCCCACTTCGACGTCCGCCAAACCAAGATTGCGCTGGGAAAACTCGTGCGGCGGTTCTCTCCACGGAACAAGCTGCCCCGCGCCTGGCCCCTTGTTCAGTTGTGGCGCCGGCGCAGCCGCGAAGTTCTTGCCGGCCGCGATTTGTTGCGGCGTGTAAATGGCGATGCGATGATCAGTGAAAATCGTGTGGCCGCCGTTCGTCACGGGTAGCCGCGGCATATGGCAATCGATGCAATTTTTATCAGGCTTCGGGTGCGTCTTGAGCAACTCCGCGCCGTGGCACGAAAGGCAGCGCGCGCGGTAATAGGCTTCAGGGTGCACGGCCAGGTGGTGGGGATTGTGGCAGGTTCCGCACCAAAGCTTGCCGCCGCTCATGCGCGCGCACTCGCTGAGAGCAAGCTGCTGCGACTGGCTGATGACGGTGAGCGCTTCGGGATGCTTCGGATCCCGCGATGATTTGTAAACATAAACGCTGAACACGGCTTCGAGAGCTTCGCTGGGGCGAAAGTCGCTGAACTTTTTGCCCGGGTTGAGAATGAACGCTTCACCGCTCAAGTGGCACTGCCCGCAGACGCTGTCGCGAGCTGGCGGAGGCAGTTTGGCGGGATTCACAATCGATCCGGGCGCGGGATGGCGCAAGTGAGCTTCAGCCGGACCGTGGCAGCGCTCGCACGTGATGCCGATGTGTTCGCCAGCGAACGGAGGGTTTTGGTATCCATTCACGGTTTCTGCGACGGGAAGAACTCGGCCTGCGTGGCAGAACAAACAGTGTGGAACGATTGGGCGATAAAAATCCGGAGCGGGCGAGTTCTCATATCCAGGCGCCATGCCCCACTGCCGCCGACGCGGGTAATAGCAGAGCGGGGACTGAAAGAGGTGTCCGCTTACGTCGATCAGGTATGAGATCGCGTGAGCTCCCGAGCCTACCGCGTAAGCCATTGGGTAGCTGGCGGATAGCCCGCCGCGTGTGATCTGCTGGTCGAGCGTCGAGCCATGATCCTTAATCGAAAATTCCGTTTGTGAGATCGAATGAAAGAATTTTCCGGCGGGCTCCGGTCCGGGGAGGCTCACGGAATGCGCCATGGGCGTTGCCCGGAATCCTGCAACTTCGCTGGGGTGGCATTGGGCGCAGCGCTCGACCGGGAAGGCAGGGAGGGACACTAAAGCAAGCACGGCGGCCGTGAGCACGGCGAGATTCAAATTAGGCTTGGCGGCCGCACAGGTTCGCATGACGCCCTCATTGTTTTTCAACGTGTGATGCGAAGTCAATCCGCCGCTGGACACTTTGGCGTCGCCGCGGGCTTAGTGTAAATTGGAATTCCATGCGGAGACGGGAATTCATCTGGACGCTTGGCGCGAGTTTCGGCGCGGCGCGAGCATTGCTCGCAGATTACAGCGTTGTCTCTGAAAAGCCTCTCATCGCGCAATACAATCTCGAATCGGTGAACAGCCGTTACACACCGGCGGCCGAGTTCTACGTGCGCAACCATTTTGAAGTACCGGCGAGCTCGAGCGTAAGCTCAATTCAGATCACAGGGGAAGTGGAAAGAAACGCGGTCGTTACAGAGGCCGACTTAGCGCGCCTCAGGCTCCGCCAGCTTGGCGCGGTCCTTGAGTGTTCGGGAGACGGAACCAGCCCGTACTCGCTGGCTGGCAATGCGTTGTGGCAAGGCTGGTCGCTGCGCGACCTGTTGGAATATGCTGCACCCAAGCCGGGCGCGGCATACCTTCATTTGTATGGCGCCGACGGATTCGTGCGCAGCGTTCCCATCCGGCGTCTCGAACAAAGCGCGATGCTCGCCACGCGTATGAATCAGGCGCCGCTGCTTCCGAACCACGGAGCGCCTTGGCGCGCACTTTTCCCCGGCTATTACGGCATGGATTCGGTCAAGTGGCTGAGCCGCATCGAAGTGGCGAGCTCGCCGATTGCGCCAGTGCCCGACGAATACTGGGCGATAATCAAGAGCAAGTCGGGCAAGGTGGAGCGCCAACCGCTGCCCGCGATTCAACTGAAATCCGCGTTCATTTATCCGGCCGTTGGCGCCGTTTTGCGCCGCGGCACTGTGAACGCGCGTGGCGTCGCTTGGTCGGGAGGCGCGCCAATCATGGCCGTGGAAATCTCGGCCGACGGGGGGAAAAGCTGGCGGCTGGCTGAAATGGAACCCCCGAGCAAGTATGAGTGGCGCTTTTGGCGGGCCAGCCTGGAACTAACTGATACGGGCGTCGTCGAGCTCTCGTGCAAAGCGCTCGACCAAGCCGGTCACGAGCAACCGGCTGCGCGCCCGCCCAACCGGCTCGATAATTACGCGGACAACACGATTGAGCGGATTCGGGTCATCGTAATTTGACCGGCGCGCGTGACGGTTTACTTTCCCAAAATAAGCGCTTCGTAGACGGGAAGAGGTATCCGAAAACGGAGTCTCGGATCGAGATGAAGACCTTCCTCAAGCTCGCGGCGCGCCCCGGGCGTGAGGCGGCCGGCTTCCGAAGCCAGTATCAAGCCCTTTTCGATGTGCGCGCCTGCGAGCTCGGGTGCGAGCTCGAGCGCTTGGCTCAATTCCGCTTGCGCCTGCGCCTTTTCCCCTTTCTGAAGAAGCACGATAGCTAAATTCAAATGCGCTTGCGCCAGGCCGGGCTGGGCCTGCACGGCTTTGCGGAACTGATCCAGAGCTTCATCGGGTTTGCCTGTAGCCATCAGCGCGTTGCCGTAATTATTGAGTGCCTTGGCGAACTTTGGATCGGCGCGTGTGGCGGCGGCAAACGCACTGAGCGCGCCCTGGGTATCTTTCATCTGCCACAACACGCCTCCCAGGTTGTTGAGAGCTTCCGCGTGATTCGGATCGGCGGCCAGCGCGGCACGAAACGCGGCGGCCGCGCCCGCTAAATCTCCCTCACGCCACAGCGTGATACCTCGATCGTTCTCCGTTTGCGCGCGATCTGTGGCCGCTTGGCGGCGCATGAGGTCCGCGGCTTTGGTGTACTCCTGCGCGGCCTGAGCCTTGTCTCCCAGGCGCTTGAGCGCGGTCGCAAGCCCGTAAGTGGCCATGGAGTCACCGGGAAGTCCGGCGAGGGCCGCGGCGAAGGCGGCGCGAGCGCCGTTCCAGTCGTGGAGCTGCAGCAGCGCCTGGCCCAGATTTTCTCGCGCCTCCGGATAGCGGCTGCCCTGACTCAAAGCCTTCCGGAACGCGTCCGCTGCCGCGCGGGGATTTCCCTCGCTCATGTAAACCAACCCCATGCCGTCGTACGCGCCGGCGCTCGCGGGATTGATCCGCAGCGCCGCCTCAAGTTGATTCTGAGCCGCGGAGAACCGGCCGCTGCGCAGCAAAAGATCGGCGAGGCCCAGCCGGGCTTCCAAATTCCGAGGACTTGCCGCAACTGCTTTGCGGAATGCGCTGGTCGCCCCACTGACCGTGCCGTGCTGCGTTTCGAGGAGGCCTTTCTCAATCCAGGCCTCGCCAAGTTTCGGGTTCAGGGCGATAGCGCGATCGGAGGCAATCCGGGCGGATTCGAAATCGCCGGCGAGACGGAGCGCCCGAGCCAGAGATACGTACGATGCGGCAGATTTGGGATTCTGGGCAACGGCTTCTCGCGCAGAGGCAACCTCTTGCACGATTTGCTCCGGCGAACTTGAAGCAGGCGCATGAAGAACCTCGCCCGGTTTCACCTGGACCGAAACCTGAGGCGGCCGTGCCGCAGCGCTGGCCGCTGCAAGGAGCGGGGTGAGAACCCAGATGCGCGCATTCGAAAATCTGATCATCGGGAGGAACTGCCGAAGTTTGCGTAACACAATGGCAACCTTCGCGGCGTTCTCTGAGCGCCGGAATTTTCAGTAACGGACAGCCGCCAGAGGCCATTGCACAGACAATGGCGTCACTGCAATGTGTAATCCTCTGTAACAGCGTTTGCGCGGGAAGCTCGTCGCTGGCTGCTACGTTGAATCCGCCGGTTGCGAGAATGAGTGTTCCCGGTTCACCGCGAGCCGCTCGTGAACTTCTACGCTGCCACGCGGCCAACGAATTTCCAGCCGATCCTCGATCTGAGCCTGGCCCAATCCAAAATGAAGGCGCAAATCGCACGTGGAGATGTAACTCTCACCGCTTCGGATTTCATTCGTCTGGGTCACTCCACCGGCGGTCACGCTCACGCGAGCTCCGACGGCGTCGCGGTTTGCCTGGGCGCCCGTGAGCTTAAGGCGAATCCAGTTCGACCCGCTTCTCGCCGGAACGTAATAAAAGGGCGATTGACCGATATTGTTGACGATGATTTCGACCGCGCCGTCGTTATTCAAATCGCCCCAGGCGGCGCCGCGGCTGCTGAGCGCGCGGGTAAAACCGCTCTCAGCATCCGGGATCAGGGCAAACCGGCCGTTGCGCAGGTTGCGGAAAAGCTGATTGTTCTGCAAATAGTGGTTGCCGGCTTGATTCGCCTGAGGATAGATATGACCGTTGGCCACGAAGAGGTCAAGCCAGCCGTCGCGATCAAAATCGATGAAGCCTGTGCCCCAACCCAACTGGCTGTAACTTGCGGTGCCGAGCCCCGCTTGATACGTGACGTCGTCAAACTGGCCGCCCACGTTGTGGTAAAGCGTGTTGTAATCCTCCGCAAAATTGGTGACCAGTAGGTCCAGCCACCCGTCGTTGTCATAATCACCTACCGCGATGCCCATAGAAGACTGCGGGCGTCCGTCTCCACTCACCGCACATCCTGACGCCATGCCGATTTCCGTGAACGTTCCGTTGCCGTTGTTGTGGAAGAGAAAGTTCGGCGTGGAGTCGTTCGCGACGTAAATGTCAGGCCATCCGTCGTTGTCGAAATCGCACCAGACGACGCTAAAACCGTAAGCATTATCCGTGCCGCGGATACCGGCCTCGCGGCTCACTTCGCGAAATTTTCCGCCGCCTTCGTTATGGTAAAGGAAATCGGTTAGTCCCGGCAGCCCGCGCGGCCCGCACGCCACGGGAACGCCGCGGTAGAGGCAATAGCCGTTAGCTCCTGGAGCAGGAATTTGCGTGCGGTGGAAATCAACGTAACGCGCGACGTAAAGGTCGAGACGGCCATCGCCGTCGTAATCTCCCCACGCGCACCCCGTGCTCCAATTACCTCCTTGCAGGCCGGATTCTTGCGTCACGTCGGTAAATGTTCCGTTGCCGTTATTGTGGAAAAGTCGATTCGTGCCAAAATTTGTGATGAACACATCAGCATGGCCGTCGTTATCGTAATCCGCCACGGCCACTCCCATGCCCCAGCCATCATTGACCAGCCCGCTGTCCCGGGTGACGTCGGTAAAGGTTCCATCTCCGTTGTTGCGAAAGAGCCGGCCGCAGGTGCGAGGCAAGCCTGGATTATCCAGTATTTGGAACGTCGAGCCGTTGACGAAGAAGACATCGAGCAGGCCATCACCGTTGTAATCGAATACGGCCGCGCCGCTGCCCACCGTTTCCACGAGGTAATTCTTGGCTAGTGAACCGCACGTGTCGCGGAAGGCATCCAGGCCGGCCCGGCGAGCGAGGTCTGCGAACCAAGGGCTCGTTGTAATAACGGGTTGCCCGGTATACCCTCCGGGAAGCAGAGGCACGATGAAACTCAGCGCCCCTGAACCGGCCTCGAGGAACTTCCTGCGTGTGATTCGACGACCTTGCAGAGATCTTTTCGGTCTGGAGACGGGCATCCACGTTATTTTCACCGAACCCCTGAGAAACGCAAACGCCCTGACGCGCTGAGGTGACGTAAATTCGAGTCTATTAAAGCGAGGAGGGGGTCAGCTAGTTTTTCGAGAGCAGCAAAGACCAAGGAAAGGAGCTTTGGGAGTCAGGCTCCATGCGTGAACATCGGTACCGATGTTCGCCCTCGTGCTCTTTGCGAAGCCGTACATGAAGACCGCACGATCTCTCTGCCTGAATACAATGATCGTCCGATGTCCTCCCGGTCTTCCCTGCCCCGGCCTCGCGATCCGCTGCTTAATGACGCCGCAACCGAGATTGGCATCGACCTGCCCTCTTTCGGCCCGTGCCACGGCCTCCACTAAAGCCTCATCCTTAACCCCCTCTTTACGGGCGAACCGCTGGAACCACTTCGTTTTGAAGATCCTCGGTTTGCCCATTTCGAAATCCACACGCCAGTCTATAGTACGCCGTACCATATTTCAAGCATCGAATAAGCGTCTATGTAGACTATGCGTGCCAGCCAAAATACGGCCTTTCTAGCCCCTGCGGTTTCGGGAACCGCCTCTTCCCTTCCCTGCTCTCGGCTGTGATTCTCTCGATCACTTCCCTTTTCTGACGCCCTGTTCTCGCGGGCACGGTAGGGCGCAATCACCCGTGCGCCTTGCGGACGCAAGCTCGGCTTCCGGCTTCGCCGTCCCTCCGGGTTCCGGTCCCTCCAAAAAAATCAGGCGAACCTGCATCGCCACGCGAGATTTTTTCGGTTCCCCCGGAAAAGCCGCCGCAGGAGCACGGGGCGCCCTACCTCGGCTGCCCCGCGAGAAACGGGGCAGAAAAGGAGAAAAACCGTGACCGAGGAAATCAAAACCCAGCCGACAGCAGGAGAGCCAAGCGTTGCGGCTCCCTGCAGCCCCGAGGGGCACAAGCGGCATAGGGGGAGCGGTCACCCGCCCACCCCTGCCACACCACCGTGCGTACGGGTCCGTACACGGCGGTTCGGAGGCTTATTCAGCAGCCAAGTCGCTAGGCGGGGCAGGCCGAG
>CADDZJ010000156.1 GCA_902812415.1 Acidobacteriota bacterium | reverse complement strand
AGGCTTCCCGCAGCTATCAGTCAGCGACTTGGCTGGCATTGATCGTGTTAAGCGCGCTGAGTTGGGGCTTGGCGATGGTTTTATGGATGTTCCTGCTCAAGCGTCTGGACGTGAGTCAGGCGTCGGTTTCCATCTATCTGTTGCCCTTTCTGGGCGTTCTGATCTCTGCGGTCACCTTGCACGAAAAGATCACCGCTCCCATGATCGTCGGAGGCTTGGTCACATTGGCAGGCACTATTTTGATCACAACTCTGGAACCATCTTCCGCATAAGGTCAGCGCGCGGAGAGAAAGGAAGTTAACCGATGCGACTCAATGACCGTGCGGCGCTGGTTACCGGGGCCGCCCAGGGCATCGGAGCAGCTATCGTGGCCGAGTTTGTCCGCGAAGGGGCATGCGTTGCGGCGATTGACCGAAAAAACGACATAGAACAGATCTGCCGGAACATTTCAGGAAACTCCGGGAAGGCCATCCCTTATGTCTTCGATATCACGGACCATGAAGCGTATGCGCGGTGTGTGGAGGAAGTTGCGAAGCAACATGGCAAGATCGACGTTCTGGTGAACAACGCAGCCATTTCTTTCTACGGCGACATCTTTGAGGATTCCGTGGAGCAATGGCGCGAAACCCATCAGGTTAATCTCGAAGCCATCTATTGGGGCTGCAAGCTGGCGGCTCCCTATATGGCGAAACGGCATTGGGGACGAATTGTCAGCATCAGTTCGACGCAGGCGATTGCTACGGAAGGGAGGGTCGGAGCCTATGCGGCCGCGAAAGGAGGCATCATAAGTTTCACTAAATCCCTGGCGGTGGAATTGGCGCCCCATGGGATTCTGGCCAACGCCATCGCTCCCGGCTGCATTCACACTCCCATGTCGATTATTGACGGTGTCGACGAAACTCAAACCGAACTCTTCAAAGAATGGTATGTGAAACGACGAAAGATCCCTCTGGCAAGGCCCGGTGAACCCTGGGAAGTGGCGCGGGTGGCGGTTTTCCTTGCCTCCGAGGATTGCTCCTATATCACCGGCCAGACCATTGTGGTGGATGGAGGTCTCACAAGTACGTTTTAGGACTTCCTGCCTGGCGAGGAAAGCATTGCTCCCGGCGGCCAATTCGGCATACCGGGTGGATTCCCGGGAAGGCCCGGAAGCGGCAGATGCATCAGCTTGAGGCCGAAGGGATCAACAAAATCAACCGGATCGTTCCCTGCATAAGCGTAAAAGTTGACGCCACCCGCAAACCGTAGCGGGTCTTCCGAGATGGGCCGCTGGTAAACAAGGCTGTAGTACCGCGTACGATAGTAGTATAGCCTCGCGCCGTCGTTCTCGCGCCCAGTGAATTGGAAGGGATTCGCATTCGTCGGGCCGGAGACGGTAGTGTCCCCAAACGGCTCATAGGTGTATTGGGTTTGGAGTGCGCCGGTGGAGTCGGTTAAAGCTATCGTGCTGCCTAAGGCGTCTGTGAGAGGGCTAAATGCTCCCGTCGAATTCGAGTGGTTAAAGAATTCATCGATATCGTCCGTGAGCCGGTTCGCAACTGCCGCCGTCGCGGCCAATTCCTGGACGGCGTTGGCGCCATCGTAGAGAAGCTGATTTCCAACTGCGTTCTGGATGCGCCGGCCAAAAGCGTCATATTGAAAATTGAAATTCGCTCCTCCGGCTTTGATTGAAGCCAACTGGTTGCGCGCGTCCCACGTATAGGTATTCACGCCATCGCTGGTGAGATTGCCGTTGAGATCATAGCTGAGGTTCGCGGCGCCCCATTGCGTTAGTTCATTGGCCGCATCACAGGTTGCGGCGCTCAGGACTTGCAGCAGGCCCGTGCGCGGGGATGACAACTTGAGGGGACACCGTCCGCTCCTGCACGCTTACCAATCGATCTTGGCGGGGAAGTATTCGGAGATCAAATCTTCGTAATAAGGCCGCAGGGCTTCCACGTTCGGGCGTTCGCTGCTTTTCGAGTAGAGATCATACTGGTTGAATTCGCGCACCCAGTAGAACATCTCCTGATCGTGATCGCTCATCAGGTGTTGGTATTCACCCTCGCGGTGAGCGGGATAAAACGAGTGGTAGCGCAGCATGTAATGCGCTTCTTCGGGGAGATAGTCCTTGGCGACGTGATAAATGTATTCGTCGTGTCCCCAGGACATATCCACCTTGTCCAGCCCGCAATGCTCCTCGTAAACGCCCGTTCGAGTCTGATATTGAGGAATCTTCGCGTCAGGGTTGGCGGCGAAGAACTCGTGAAAGACAATCCTGTCAGACCAGGCGCAACCCACGGGAAAAGTATCGCCCACCACGGCCCACTGCGGCTCGCCCCAGAGGCAGAGAATCTTTCCCAAATCGTGGATCAGCGCGGTCAGGACGAACCACCGCGGATGCCCGTCGGCGCGCGCGGCCTCGGAGGTCTGAAGCAAATGCTCAATCTGGGAGAGATCGGTGTCGGGGTCGCTGTCATCCACCAGCGTGTTGAGATATTGCATCGCTTCCCAGATGCCCATCTTCATCCGCTGCCTAGAAAGATACTCTTTCTTCTTGCGGAGCACGAAATCGCGCGTTTGGTAAGTGTGATTCAGCCGGTAGAATTCCTTCACACAGGCTCGGGCTTCCGCCTCATAATTGCGAAACTCTTCCTTTTTCTTGTTGGGATTGACGGTGACGAAGGGCTTGGCCCCGCTTTCCGGCGCGGCTTCCGCATATCGATCCTTCACAAAATCGTCCCATTCATCAAGGCTCTTCAATGGTCCGGAGGACGCGGCTTGCACGCGATCTTCGCTCATGGCAGGTTCTCCTTCCACTCAGGACTATAACACCGCAACGAACAGGCTTCAACGGCTGCTTAGAATCACCTCTGAATTCGCTCTGCAATTGGCTATGACGAGGAGGCAGCGAAAGCGGATGAAGTCAGCCTCGTTGCTTCATGACCGCTTCCGCGCGCTTCCCCATTTCTTCCGGCTTCACATCCTCAATGTGGGTCGCGATCCACCAGACGTTGCCGGAACGGTCCTTGACGCCGGCATTGCGGTCTCCATAGAACTGGTCGGCAGGCTCCATCAGGGAGGTTGCGCCTGCCTGAAGCGCGCGCTTGTAGGCGGCATCCGTATCCTTCACGTAGAGATACATCGATGCGGGCATCGTTGGCCACGGAGCCTGCGGTTCGCCCATCATCACAATAGAGTCGCCGATTTTGACCTCGGCGTGCATTATGCGCCCATCCGGCTGCGCGAAGCGCGGCGCCACCTCCTTGGCATCGAACGCCTGCTTCAGAAAATCGATCAGCCTTGCTACTCCTGGAACAGTCAGGTAAGGCGTGACAGTATGGAATCCATCGGGAATCGGTTTGACAGCCATAGGATTGCCTCCAATGTAATTCATTATTCGAAATTCATTTTCTTATTATAAAATTCATTAATGTAAATTTTATATAGTTAGGGTTCGTTCCGTAAATTTTGTGTTTGATTGTCCCTCCAACGACTTTTCTCTTATCACTTTTGCAGATTGCTGAAAAACTGATCCTGTCACGCTGAGCTTTTCGCCTTTCATTCCGACGCTGAAAAATACGCCGATATTTCGGCACGCAACCCAGACACCCGCCAGCCTCGGCGTAATTTTCATTCTTCGGGGTGTCGCAAACGACATGGCAGACTGGGCGAGCGCAGTGTAGCGAAGAATCCCCGTATTTGTCCGATTCTTGCAACCACAGAGATGAGCTTCCCGAAACGCAGGGATTCTTTCGCTTCGCTTGCACTCGGCGTCAGATTGACAGATGAAGGACTTACCATCGCACCACGACTAAAGGTTTTTAGCAACCTACCCGAAGTGTAACAGAGCGCCTTGAGACAAAGGAGACAAATGAGACAAGTGGGAATACACCCGCCCCGTTAAGTGAAAATCATTAAAAATAAAGCTTCAAGGCAAATTGCATTACCCGAGGGTCGGCAGCCAGGGTTGTGATGCGTCCGATGCTGTTTTGGTTTGACGCGTCCCTGGATGGCAAGCCAAACAGGGGCGTATTGGCGATGTTAAACGCTTCCCAGCGGAACTCCAGCCGTCGCTGCTCACCGAAGGGGAAGCTTCGCAGCAAGCCAAAGTCCCACGTGGTTAATGTAGGCCCGATAAGGATGTTGCTCCCTTCGTTGCCCAGCGCAAAGGGCGTGGGAACCACGAAGCAGGCGGCATTAAACCAACGGCTCACAGTGCGCTGACCCGCCGGCAAGGCGCCGTTGCAGATGCGGTTAGGATAAGCCGAAGCCTGCTGACCGACAAACGGATTGTTTTTGCTGGCGGCCACGGTAAAGGGCAGCCCGGAGTGATAAGTGAAGATGCCGCTCGCCTGCCAGTCAGCCACGATATAGGAAAGCGGCCCTTCGTGCGCCAGCAATTTCTGGTTCCGACCGAAGGGAAGGTAGTAATCGTAGGCCAGCGTCAGACGGTGGGTGACAGAAAAATTCGCGGGGCCATACAGGGCTTCGATGTTGCGCGAATCCTGAACGCCCATCCCGCCGCCGCCCGCCAGCGGATCACCAGCAATATCGCTGAGAGTTTTCGACCAGGTATAAGCCGCGTCGATGGAAAGTCCGGCGCTCAACCTTTTGTTCAGCGAGACTTCGAGCCCATGATAATTGGAGTTTCCTCCATCGTTGGTGTACTCGATGTAGCCTACCGACGGATAAGGCACCAGATTCGTGCCAATCGGGAGGTATTGGTTCAAATTCGAGAGATAAGTCAAATGGGTGGCTTTCGTGCCCACATAATCCACCGTCAGCGTGGCTTCAAACGGCAGCAGGCGTTGGAAGCCGAAGTTCCACTGGTCAACGCTGGAATGGACGGCGTCCATATTCTCGGCGCGAAGGTGAGCCGTGGCCAGATTGAAGGTTGCAGGGTCACGCCAGGCGGGCGGAAACCCGTTTTGCAGGAAGAAGATAGGCGTTGTTTTGCTTGTGGTTTGCGGGTTGGTTTGCAGCAGGAATGGCGGGTTCAGCGCCAGTTGGTTCTCGCTTCCAAAGCGATCAAACAGTTCATAAAACCGTCCGTAGCCTGCGCGCAGAACGGTGTTGGGGGTCAGTTGATAGGCCAGGCCAATGCGCGGAGCGATATCTTTGTTGTCCGGCTGGATTAACTGTCTGGCGAAACCTGAACCGGATTTTGCATCCACAAGTTGGCCGGTTGCCGGATCAAAATTAGCCATCAGATTGCCGCCTTCATAGGGCCACGTGGCGTTGTCATAGCGCAAGCCCAGGTTGAGCGTCAGGCGGCGCGTGGCCTTCCAGTCATCCTCAATCCAGGGCGATAGCATCCGGTCCCTCTGATCCACACGGTGCAGGACGGTTTCATCCGCCTGAGCCACATACCCGAGCAGAAAGTCCGCCAGCGGATTGCCGGTGAATTGCCCGGTGAACGTCATGGAGCCACGGATGGCCTGATTATCGACGTAGATGTTCCGGAAGTACTCCCCTTGCAGGCCAAATTTGATCTGATGGCTTCCCACCATTTTGTTGAGCGACTCGGACAGGTAGAAGGAATTGGTGAACTGAGACTTCGGCAGATAGTCGGGAGACCCGAGGTAAGGCATGTTCACTCCACCGCCGCCTGAAAAGTTCAGTCCGGAGATTCCGCCGTTGTAATAAGGATTCGAAGGAATGCCAAGGATGCCGACGTCGGCCAGGGCATTTTTGCCCCATGGAATCTGCCGCCCGAGGGAATAATCTCTGAACCATCCCAGGCGGAACTCGTTCACCAGCGTGGGCCTCACGGTGGAAGTCCATCCTAGCGCATCGCCTTCGGAATTCATGCCCAGGTTGCCCCAGGCGGAAGTGCTGGTGCCGTCGACCAGCGCATTCCCAAAATAACCGGGCGTCACACGCGTGCGGTGGGTGTTCTCATAACGATCGAAGAACGTATTGCGCGGGCTCAACTGGTAGTCCACGCGGCCCAGGTAGTCGTTGGTGTTATCCGTGAGCCTGGGGTTGATCAGCCAGTTGTCCGTGTTTTGCGGGCCTGGCGGGGGCGTGATGTTGGGCGCCGGAACCAGATTCAACAGACGGGTGGCTTCGGGATCGATCCGGTTTGGAGGGATGATATTTCCCGGAAACGGCAGTCCGGTGGTGGGATCGATGATGGTGGCGTATTTCACATCGTTTGCCGCTCCAGCCGCCGGGGAGAAATCGCCCGCCCGTTCGTTGGCGAGCGGCACGCTGGTGAGCCGCGTGACGCCTTGCCCGATGCGGGTTCCCTCATAGTTAAACATGAAGAAAAGCTTGTTCTTAATGATGGGGCCGCCGATCACGCCGCCAAATTGATTTTGTGTCAGTGCAGCCTTGCGTGCGCCCGCCCGATTGGTGAAGAAATCCGCAGCGTCGGTTGCGGAAGTGCGGTTAAATTCCCACACGTCGCCGTGAAACTGATTCGTTCCGCTCTTGGTCACAACCACAATGGCACCGCCCGGGCTGCGTCCGTATTCCGCGTCGTAAGGATCGGTGATCATCTTGAATTCCGAGATCGCATCCACTGAGGGGCGCACGGATTCTGTTGAGAGTTCCTGAACGTTTTCCGACACCGTGTTGTTATCCACGCCATCCAAGATGAAGTTGTTTTGCAGGGAGCGCACGCCATGGATGTTGATGCCGCCAAAGCGCCCGGAATTGGTGGCGCCGGACTGGTTGGTGTAGCGGTCTGCCGTGACGCCCGGGGAAAGCCCCATCAGATCATCCCAGTTCCGTGTGCTGAGAGGCAGGTCCTGCACGTAGCGGTTCACCACCACCATGCCCGGAGAAGCTGATTCCGTCTGCAACGCCGGCGGACGGGAACTCACCTGAATGGTTTGCACCGTGCTCCCCAGTTGCAGCGCAAAATTCACAACCTCGCGCTGCGCCACCTCAAGCCGCACGTGCGACTGAACCAGTTTCTTGAATCCCGGAACCTGAACGGAAAGCGTGTAGAGGCCAATGGGCAGGCTGGGAAAAGTGTATCGGCCGGCCGAGGTGGTGATTGCGGTGTACTGAGTGCCCGTAGCCTCGTTAGCCGCGCGGACCAAAACATGAGGCAAGACGCCTCCGCTGGGATCGGTCACTGTCCCGGTGATGGTGCCGTTTTGGATTTGCGCCAAGCCTAAGATAACAAAGAGCAAAATGGACAGAAAACAACAGATTCCTTTTGCAATTTTATGAATCATAGTCCCTCCTTGTTCAGATCGTGTACCCCTTCATTTCCCTTCAGAGTGTCCATACACCCCATCGATGAGAGAGCGTCTCACGCGACTGTTAGTCGCAAGTCAACCAGAGATGACAGGCCGGTTAAATGCAAGGGGCGCGCTGAAAGCTCGCCCTGTCGGGAATTTCATGTCTATACAAGTGCGGAGATGTCTTTCTCCCCTTCTTTACCTAACCTGAATAAGAGGCTTCGTCAAGCGTCATTTATCGGACATCGACTTTGAAAATAC
>CADDZJ010000155.1 GCA_902812415.1 Acidobacteriota bacterium | reverse complement strand
TAACAGATGCCATTATTTTTGCTAACCTGTGTTAGATTTAAGAGCATTTGTGGAATGTAGCGGCTGGTTAAGCTGCTTGAGGATTGCCGCTGCACCGGTGGACTGGGACTATTCATCTTGATTTTTGGATTGCTTCGGCGCTCAGGTGAACGCGCATCTTGCGAGGAACTGAAGCTTTTGTATTTCTTCATCGCCCGAGTGATTTGGGAGCGTTATGAGGCTCAACACATATTTGATCAAGAGCACGGTGGTTGCTGCTTTGGGCGGCTTGCTGTTTGGGTTCGATACGGCCGTGATTGCGGGGACCACGCAGGCTCTCACCCGCACCTATCACCTCTCGCCGGCGTCTTTGGGAATCACGGTGGCCAGTGCGCTTTGGGGCACTGTTTTCGGGGCGATGCTGGCGGGAATTCCGGGCGACCGCTATGGCCGGCGTGACAGCCTGCGAGTGATGGCGGTGCTGTACCTGGTTTCAGCCCTAGGCTGCGCTTTCGCTTGGGACTGGTCTGCCCTGGTTCTGTTTCGGTTTATTGGCGGGCTCGGCATTGGCGGCTCGTCCGTGTTGGGACCGATGTATATAGCCGAAATTTCTCCGGCAAAGTGGCGCGGGCGGCTGGTGGGCTTCTTTCAGTTCAATGTGGTTTTCGGCATTCTGCTGGCCTATTTTTCGAACTATCTGATCGGCCTTGCGGGGTTCGGTGGTGTCGAATGGCGGTGGATGCTGGGCGTTGCGGCCATCCCGGCGGGCTTGTTCTTCGTAACGCTTTTTGGCATTCCACGAAGCCCTCGCTGGCTGGTGAAGAAGCAACGCATAGAAGACGCCCGAAGAGTGCTTCAAATGACCGAAGGCTTGAACGTCGAAGAGGAACTCGAACAGATCGTAGAATCGGTCAAACTGGAGGGCGGCCAGGAGGCTCTATTCACCCGCAAGTATCGCATCCCGATCTTTCTGGCAGTCTCCATTGCGGTGTTCAATCAACTTTCAGGAATCAACGCCATCCTTTATTACCTTAACGATATTTTCGCCCGCGCAGGTTTCAGCAAAGTCTCCGGCGACCTGCAGGCCGTGGCGGTCGGCGCAACGAATCTCGTCTTCACGATTATCGCTATGGCGGTGATCGACCGCGTAGGCCGGAAAACACTGCTTCTGATTGGATCAGTAGGCACGGCGGCCTGCCTGGCTGGCGTATCGGTGATCTTTGCCACTTCACATCATGAAGGCATGCTGGTGTGGTTGCTGATGGGATATATCGCCTTCTTCGGCTCCTCCCAGGGAGCCGTCATCTGGGTTTATATCAGCGAAGTTTTTCCCAACCGCGTGAGGGCAAAAGGGCAGAGCCTGGGGTGCTTTTCTCACTGGTTCATGAACGCGCTCATTTCAGGCATATTTCCGTTGATGGCGGCATCTTCCGGAGCGTACCCGTTTGTCTTTTTTGCGGCCATGATGGTTCTGCAATTCTTCGTTGTCTTGTTCCTGTATCCGGAAACCAAAGGCATTTCTCTTGAAGAAATGCAGAAGCGATTGGGAATTGCCTGACGCGCGCCGCATCAGCGGAGAACAGCAAAGATCAGGGTTTGTGAGGAAATTGGAGGCGCGGGACGGAATCGAACCGTCGCATAAAGGTTTTGCAGCCTTCGCTCCAAATTCTTACAACTTTCTGCATCGCCATTAGTTAACCTGTCAAGCTACGCTCTTCTTACGTGGCACTGCGCGTGGGGCTTTGCCCCGTTCTCCATTCACAGACTGTTCCAGACGAAGCATTGCCAGCTTTTGGTGTTCTGGCGTGGGATGCGCGTACTGGAGCACCATATTCAGCTTGGCATGGCCCAAGATACGCGCCAGCGTAGGCAAGTCCATGCCCGATTGCACGGCGTGGGTTGCGAACGTATGGTGCCGATCATAGAGCCGGAACCAGGGCAATCCCGCCCGCTTGACCGTGCGAGCATGGGTATTCGCAATCTGGCCCATCGGCTTTGACCGATCCCGCTTACTCGGAAAAACGTAGACTTCCGTTCCGATTTTCCGAAGCCGATCCGCCAGCAAGCAACGGGCATCCTGAGAGAGAAAGATGGTTCGCCGCGCCGCCCGCGTCTTACCGAATGGAACACGGAGGTATTCTTCCTCAAGATGCACGTCTTCTCTGCGAAGCCGATAGACCTCATCAGGGCGCATCCCTGTATTCAGAATCAACCTGGCAACTTCCCGCAACCGCGTCTCAGCCGCTTCAAGATACTTCGCCTCTTCCTCGTAGGAAACGACGCGCATCTGCTCATTGTCCTCTCGGAAAAACCGAAGCCCCTTGACGGGATTCGTCTTGACCAGGCCGTGCTTCAGAGCTAAATTAAACACGGCCCGCAATGCGGCCAATTCACGGTTTACTGTGGCGGGTCGCAACGCGCGGCCCGTCACAGCGCTTTTCGATTGAATGCGTTGCGATTTGTACTTTTCGATGGAACCTTGATCTATCTGGCTGAGTGTCCAGCCAGAAAAACAACAAAGCAACGGCCTCAGACTCACCCGATGCCGCCGAGCGGTTCGGGGATGATCCTGATGAGTCGCCTCAAACCAAGGCAAGAATTCCTTTTCGACAAACTCCCGAAACTCTGGGCAAGGCCGCCGCACTAACCCCGCCTCACCCCTTGCCAAATCGGTTTTGCGCGCTGCTTCCATCTGACGAGCCACAGCTTTACTCTTCTGGCGAGTGGACTCCTTAATCCGGCGCCCTCGCCACCAGAAGTCATAAAACCAATTACCCAACTTTCGATCACGATACACGGACATCCTCAGAACCCCTTTCTGTTGGTTGTCCGCGCACTTCAACTCTGCAAGTCTGCAAGTAGCGTTCAACATCGGCTGCATCGTATCGCACCAAGCGACCTATTCGCAAGTAACCAAGACCCTGCTTGCGATAGCGCCACTGGGCAAGCGTCACTACAGGAATCGCGGTGACCTCCGAAACTTCTGCGGGCGTAAGAAGCTTTTTCCCCATAAATCACCCAAACGGGCACAACTGCCTTAAACTCCGGCGATGCGATTTTTCCGCTTTGGCCTTCGCTTCCTCGAAAGTTCGGCACACCGCGATGACTTGCGGATGCTTGCGGGCGTTCTCATGGATGCCGATGCGCAGCGCCCAAAATTCGCGCCCATCCAGAGAGAAGCGCTCCTCCACCACAAAGCGCCAAGCGTTCAGAGGATAGGCCACTTCGATTTGTTTAGGCTTGTCCACGGTCTTTGTTTCCTCATTCGACTTCAAATTCCGATTCGACTTCATAAAACCTCCTAAAACACAACGGTTATTTGTAATAGAAAGCTTCATCCCGCCCCATTACTCCCCGTCAGCGCAAACTGGAACGGGCGATATACCAGCAAGCCAGCGCTTCAGCCTCTTTTTCTATCTCCAGAGCGCCCAAAACTTCCCATCTTGAGCCGTAATCTTCCCCACTCATCCTTCGACGAATGAGCCAAAACAGACTTCCAGATTCCGAACGCTGGACGATGTAGCGCCAGCCCTTCGCACATCCGACTTCTTTTTCTTCAATCAGTCGCGTCACGGCCCCTCCCCAAACGCGTAAGAATCAAGCCCACATTCACGCCGTACATCTTCCAGATTGCGGTAGCCCTCGCGCTCCAAAATCTCAACGGGCCAATACTCAGGCATCTCGCCGCCGTTCGGAAGCCAGCGACGACGAACGTAGAGCGGTGATTTCACGCCCTCCTTGGCGCATAGCGGGCAATAACCCCAACCGCGATGGCTCTCACCTTCAGGCTCCTTCAACCCATGCCAGAGGCCACCGGCATGAATCCGGCGCGTTCGATCAAAAGCCTTTTCCAAATGCGCCATCCGGTCTACAGTCTCCCAAGGACATTTGGAGATATATTTAAGCAGATGATTCAGCGCGCGCTTGATCGCGGGTATGGGATTCGAGCGCCATCCTTTCAGATGCTTGATATAACAACCAAGAGACTCTTCCCCAAAAGCCCGCAGGGTTTCCTCGCGCCAGGCATCGAAGAAGATTCCCACGCCTCGCACCAGGCGGAAAGGAATGGCCCATAGTAGAGACCGTGAGCGTGAAGATTCAACCCATGCGCCACACGTTTGGAATCCGGCGCATGGCCCCGCGTCTCGTAGCCCACCTCATCCGAAAACAAAAGGCCATAGCTGGCGCGCCGAGATTCGAGCGCCTCAGCCGCCTCTTCATCTCCCGCCCGCGCCCTACGCTTCAGAATCTCACAGACCGCCCGACGCACCGTTCGACGCACACACTGATTAAATGCTCGCACTTGCTCTGGCGTGGGAACCTCGCCAGAACAACGCAGGGTGAAATTAATGAGGGCGAGTGTATGACTCAAAGGCGGATGCGCATCACGAAGAAAATTCACCAATAAGGGCTGATAGTGGGCGTGAAGCCTGGCCCGATGCACTGGCCCACAGTAGCGGCAAAAGCGGTTCATACAGCGATAGAGCTTAAAGAAACGATGTTCGGGAGAAGTAGAGCAATCGAATTTCTCGCCCCGCGCCTCACAGTCGGCATAACGGTAGGCTTTTTTCTTCAGCCCCGCGTCAAAGAGCGCCTGTGCGCCTTAACCGCGCTCACCTAACTTTTCCCAGTACGGATCACGCTCAAGCGCGCGCTCTGGCTCCGCATCAATTTCATGTTCATGCTGAACAGCCTCAGCCATCCCCTTCCAGCGAAGCACTTTTCCGCCGTTCGGAAGCTCCACCTCATCAACCTGAGACCGAATCAGCTCCCAGTCGGCGCTGGATTTAATCCCCCACTGCGGCCAGCGCGGGCGAGAGCGCCTCACGGGCGTTGATGTTTCCGGTTCAGCACTTTCAATGCTTACCGTGTCAGGTTGAATATCGATGTCCATTTGCATCGGTTATTTGCTGGTGACAAGTAAAAGCGCGAGCCTTCGGCTCGCTAGCCCGCCTTCGGCGGGCTTTCGCGCTCCGTTCGGGCGCGCAAAAAAGCGCGCGCCCTCACTGCGCGCGAGGAAACTCTTTACATCCGGCCCCAGCAGTCGGCGAGCCGGAAAAACACAAGGGCCCCGAAGGGCGGCCACGTGCTGTAAGCCGTCGCAGGACGTGAGGTTTCCAATCGCACGTCGCCCGCGCTTTTGCTCGCCCGTGGCCGCGCTTCGAGGCCCTTGACTTGGAAGGAAGAATTAAGAGAAAATCGGATTGAACCAAGAGAGAAAATTCCTTTTCGGGGCCGCGTGTTGAGCGCGGCCCTTCGCTTTTTCAAAGACAGAGAATCCGCGAGAGGTAATCCTTCTTCGGATTCTTCCGGCGAGCAATTCGCGCTTCGAGCCGATCCTGAAGCCGCCGCAGACCGGGCCGAAAATTGGACGGAGTCTTGGGATTCGCCAAGGCCTTTCGTACTCCCCGTAACATCTGAGCATCCGTCAACGGTCGCCGTGCCATTTCCAACCTCCAGCACCACCGTAACACTGGAAAGAAAAGGGAGTTTGAATAAAGATTTCGGTTTATAATCAAGCACATGGAGTAATGCGAAGCCTGTAGAAGGCATTTTCAACCCGCCCGCGCCCGATGCCGCTTCTGCCCTTCTTGCGCCGAGATCATCCGGCTTGATACCGAGTATCTGGACGGGCTGCTAGCGATGGCTCTTCAAACAACAGAGCCGACCGTCAAAAAAGAGCTACTGGACACGTTCCAGGAATGGTTCATTTGCAAATCGGACTTTTGTGGATGGAATGCAAATCGAAATCGCCTCATCCCCAGTGATCCGAGGCTATGGCCTCTGTACCTCAGAGACTGGGTTATCGCTGACCTGAAACATCCACTACGACATGTTTGGCCAACAGCCTTCCTTCCTTCGCGCCGATTGGGAAATGTGAAAGCCCACGAGCGAGAACGAGCGACACGCAGAGCAATTGAAAACAACTTAGCCTCTCTAGAAACGGAAATGCAGAAGGTAATTCCCGCCGATTGCCCTTCGGACGAGGAAGCGACAAGGCTGTGGGAGGCTTATGTGGAGGCTGACTGAGAGAGACATCGGCGCGAAGGAAACGGGTACGTATGGCTCCGTGATGCGACAGGACGCATGATCCCCTTCGGCTCAGACGGGCATCCTCACTGGGAGGTAATTTAATATGGCTTACCACGTTGAAGCACGTTAGGACACGGAAGCCAGAGTATGGGTTGCGGAAAGCGAGGACGTTCCGGGTCTGGTCGCCGAAGCCGAATCGCCGAACGCGCTCACTGAAAAACTGCGTGTCCGGATTCCCGAACTCCTGGAATTAAACGGCGTCATTGAAAGCGGGGCCGGGCCGATTGAATTCATCGTACGTTACCAACACGAAGAAACGGGCGTTGCGGTCTTGGCGTCCTAAATGGCCAGCTACACGCCGCAAGTGAAAGAGATTCTCCGCGCCAACGGATGCCATTACGAACGGCCCGGACGCGGAGATCACGAATCTGGTACAGCCCGATCACTCGCCGCCGCTTTCCCGTAGATCACAAAATCCTCTCCCGGCACACTGCGAACGGAGTCTTGAAGTAAGCCGGAATCCCGAAGCAGTTCTAACGCACCCTTCGTCCAAGCCACGCTAGCCGCCGCCGCCCGCGAGCCGTGATCCGATAAACCAGACACCCATCGGCCCCGCGCCGACGTTGAATCAATCCTCAGCGAGTCAGCCGATTGAGCCGCCCGTAGACGGCGCGCTTGGGAAAAACGCCGACTTTCCAGGCTATGACATCGGCCTGAAGCCCGTGAGAGTAAACTTGCTCCAGGATAGCCAGAATAAGCCGTTTGCGAGCGTTGTAAGGAAGGCGTTTTGCTCTTGAAAATAGCATGTCTTGTTCCCGCTCTTGGCCCCACAAGGCACAAGCTTGCAGTTAAAGGGCGGGAACCACACAGGGAACAAAAAAGGGGAACTGTTACCAGGAACAGTCCCCGAATCAGGCGACTTTCAGGAATGACTCTTTTCGGCCACGCAGCACCCCGCCAAGGCATCGTAAACAATCCGGCCATGCAAGGGTAACCGCTCGACTCGTTCGGCCACGTCACGACCTACCCGACCGGCGAGGGCTTGCAGATCGGATGGCTCCCGCTGAGCAAAAAGCACAAAGACATCCGTCGTTGCGGTGAGACGCCGAGGCAACTCGGCAAATCTCTGTGCTGTATAAACCACAGACACCCCGCGATGCCGTCCCATGCGCGCCAGCATATCGAGGCCCTCCGGCATCCAGGAAGCCGTCGCAAAGTGCGGAACCTCTTCGATGGCGAGCCATAGATCGCCGATTTCAAAACACGTTTCAAAGATGACATCCACCGCGCTTTCCAAGTCTCCCCGACCAGGCTGGATCGTGATGGCAAAGCATTCCCGATCCGCGACCAGGCCGAGCACATCCAGGCCCTCATCCAGATCGGCCACGTGGCCGAAGCGATGCTCTCCCAACGGGTCTATCACGACAAGCCGGTCACGGCAACAGACGATCTCTTTGAGCGCTGTGCTTTTCCCAGAGCCACGCAACCCGACCAAGCCGATGATTTTATTCCGTTCC
>CADDZJ010000154.1 GCA_902812415.1 Acidobacteriota bacterium | reverse complement strand
GACGTCGGGGTAGTTGAGGAAGGCCAGATAGTGGTCCCGCTTTTTGCGGATCTCGCGAATGAAGCTGGGCGAGCGGGACTCGAAGCGCTGGCAGAGGTCCTCGAACTGGATGGCGGCGACCTCGGCGGTCCAGGCGGATTGCCCGAAGCCGTCATACCGGATCCGGCCAACCAAGTGCAATTAACCAATGTTTCTGGGGCGAACCCTCCATTCCAGGTGACGCATTTATGCAGAGGCCGCCAGATTTTTTTCTTGGATCCTCCGAACATCGTGGCGATTGGGCGAGAGCTCGTGCCTGCTGGTTAGCGGCTCCCCTCCAGATGGAAGATGGACGCGAGTGCGCTCTGGTAGAGGTGGATCCCCCTGTCATTGGCCAGACATTCGGACTGGGCAAAGACTTAGTCAATTTGATCTTGACGCCCCGATGGAAGGGTATAACACTCCAGCAAACGATTGATCATATGATACCGGTGCTTATTTACAGGATTCTGACTCCAACGGCAACTACGCAAACGATTATTCATCCGTCAGACATAAAACTCAGCGCATGGGGCGAGGTGTATCCAACGCTGGAAGCCGCCGAACACGCGGCGAGCAACTCCAAGAGATTCTTCGACGCTGGGTGAGGGTGGGTGCTCCTGTGGGAGCCGGCGATGCTTTGTTGGAGCGAAGGCCGTCGAATCAGTGCAGACTGAAGGAACTGACATGAAAAGCCTAGAGCAATTTCAAGTATCGCGGTTTCGATTTGTAGGGGAACAGGACGGCCCGCCGGAGCGCAAACTCAAAGACCGTCTTGCCCATCTGTTCGAGCACGAACAGGGCATTTTCAGGGCCTACTTAGCGCGCGCCGCTTACGGAAATTCGGAATTCAACACGGTGGCGCTCTGCCTTCGTGCCCAATCCTGCGTCGACCGCGACTTGGTCGAGAAAGTGGGGAGGGTTTTCGCATCCATGTTCGCGAGCATCGAACATCTAGATATCGTGTTCGTGACCGAGCGTGAAGAAGCTGAATTAGCCAAACGTTGCAGGCCGTTTTTTGACATCACGCAGCAAACTTTTGGCGTTAGGTCGGAATCGACCAAGTGACACCAGCCGCGAGGGTCGCCCATTTCCTCAGGAACCAGCGTGAATAGATCTCCACCGTAGACAATCCCAAACTTCTGACAGAGGTAGATGAACGCATCCCAGATGCGCCAGGCGCGCTCGTCAGGCAGAGGGCTTTCAACCGTCTCTAGGCTGGCAAAGAAAGGAAACAGCCTGCTCTGCTGAAACAGCAGATAATCTTTGAACCATTTCAGATGATGGTAATGGGGGCGAATATAGTTCACTCCGCATGCGCGCATCTGCAGCAGATCTTCAGCAATGCGTTTCACGTTTGGCCGGAACCACATGATTTCGCCGCGCGTGGATTCATAGTAGTTGGTTCCGCTCAGAAATGATTTAGACCGGCCCACGCGAAAGTACTTTCCTTGAATACGAATCTTCGGGCCTTGCCGGATGACCGCATCATTCCAGACCACGAATCCATTCTCCGCCGCTGATACGGTCTGATCTTGCCGCTTCAAGCTGACGGACACTTGATATTCATCGGTTTCAAAGGCCTCAGGCGACCAATGCCATTCTTTGATCACGCTCTGTCCTGGGGGAAGCCGCATGGATTCAGCGCGCGAGTCAACTGTCTGCCCGTTGCCGCGAATTTCAAGAACAACCTCCACCTCGGTCTCATCAGCCTCAAAGCTCGCCAATTCAGCCCGCACGCGGACCGGTTCGCCTTGTCGAAAACACGCATAGTTTGTTTCCACGTCCTTGACGAAGAGGCGATTTGTAAGCAGTTTCAGCAAATCTCCCATCAGCACTGGGAAAACTGGGGAGTTCGGCGACAACGGATGGGGCTCAGCTTGATGGGCCAGATGGATTCGGCGGCTGCTATTTTCAAAGTCCTGAATGAGCAGAGCGTTGACGGCGAGCGTCTGACCGTAAGGATCGGCTCCCCACAATAGTGGGATCACCTGCCGGGCGGGGTAGCGCTCGGGGAACACATTGCCATGCGAAGGCTTGGGAACTGGATCGCGGGAACTATTGTTGGCGACAATTCCAAGCGGGCAGCCTGCAACATCGAGGGTAGCCGGAAGGCCGGGAAGATATCGCTGGTCAACGCGAGTCTTGGCAGGTTGATAGGGATGCACATAGTACTTATAGCCCAGCGGCGCAACCCATCGCTGGTAGATCTCATTGTTAAGACACAGGTTGCCAGGTTTGGTCCCAACGTTCAAAGGAGGTTGGCCTTCGTCACTGACCGGCATTCCAAAAGGAACGCCTCCTGTAGTAAGCACCGCCCCGCCGCGCTTCAGGAAATGCGCCACCGTGTCGCCGGAAAACAGAGAAAAGGCATCCATGGGGTACATCGGACCGTAAGGGTAAACCAGAATATCCATCCGGCCCTTGAAAAGAATGGAATAAGAACGGATTTGGTCTTTATCGAGGAAGACCACCCGCACATCCTTCCGGGCTCCCCATGTTTCCCGGAAATGTTCCGGGCGCAAACTCGCCGGCACTTCATGGCCGGAAAAGCTGGGCTCGCGCAGCACTCCGATGACGGTTCGCTTCTCCGCTGCAAGTTCACGAGCCAAAGCCAGAAAGTCCTTATTTCCAAGGCCCGTTTCGCGTTCTGCGGCTTCTCGAGAAAGCATCGCTTCCCTTGCATCGTTTCTGCCGCCGGCGCCATAGGTGGCAACACTCAGCGAACCCACTACGGTTTTAAGGAAAGAACGTCGTCTCATCACAACTCCCTGTACATGGCATGAATACTCTGCGTCCAGCCGCCAGTCTGAATCTTAATCATAAGATTGTGTTGATGCTCCATCTCTCCCGGCGGCATCGGAAAGAAGCGACTGCGATAAGGGATTCTCCTGAAATCAGTTTTTCGCGCTGTCGCGGCGATCTGTACTGCTAACCCTGAAATTCTTCTCGCGCCGCAAAGATTTTTCGTCATGCAGTCCGTATGTTTACTACTTTTGTGAGGATTGCTCCCTGGAATCTGAAATTTGAGATTTGGCTTTGGTTGCGGCTCTGCTGCGCTCTGACCGCCGAAGCACAAAGTGCGGACCCGTTGTTCAGGTCCGCGGCTTGTCTGAAACCAAAAGCCGCAGACCCCAACAACGGGTCTGCGCTACCCTGCTATCCTGCGCGGCTGAATTCTTCGCCTGTCATTCCAAACCGTAGCCCTTCCATGCTGTCATTCTTCCGCCTCGCTCCACTCGGTGTCAGAATGACAGGCGAAGGCTTCAATCAGGGCAGATCCCCAGTGCAGCATAACAGGGTGGGGTGAGAGGAGGGAGACAAACGAGACAGTTTTTGCAGCAACGGCCTTCAGGCCAGCATCGATGCACCACTCCACGCGTATGGGGGCGGACGGAATCCGCCCAGAAACACCAGGAGCGCCTGGCGCGAACATGTTGTTCAGGGCCGCGGCTTGTGGAAAATCTACGTCTACGTCGCCGCTGGAATTTTACAGCAACTGGCAGCGGCTCACCAGTAAACCTTGAGCGCGAACTGGATAGAGCGCCCAGGGTAGGCTGCGGTAATCATGCCAAACGTGGGATCTCCCAGGTTGGTGTCCGGCGCAAAGAATTGAGGCTGGTTGAAAACGTTATACGCCTCGGCCCGGAATTCAAGCCGCAGCTTTTCGTCCCAAATGTTAAACCATTTCTCGAGCCCCAGGTCTGTGGTGTCGGTGCCTGGCGCGCGCAGATTGGGCATTTCCCGTGGCACGTTGCCAAACGTAAACGCCGGAGGCTGTGCGAAGGCGGCGGTGTTGAACCATCGATCAAGCGTGGGATTTGGAACGTGTGGGTTGCCCACAAGGTTAGGTCGCTGGCTGCCTCCAAACGATCCGGTGTTGTTCACATCGGCGCCAATGCTCAGCGGGAAGCCGTCCTTCAGCGTCGTGATGCCCGATACCTGCCATCCGCCCACGATGGCATCGAGCGGGCTGCTCATGGCGGCTCCAAAATGCCTGCCGCGTCCTACGGGCAATTGATAGATGTAGTTCAGCACCAGGCTTTTCGGGATGTCATCTCCATCCAGTGATTTTTCCGCGGCCAGGTCGTAATAATTCCGCACTGTGGCCGAGCCGGGCAGGGTCCATGCTTCCCAGCCCTCAGAGTTGCTCAGATATTTGGAACCTGTAAATGACGCGACGAATTGCAATCCCTGGCTCCAGCGATGGGTGAACGTCAATTCCAGCGCGTTATAGCTGGAAGAGGCCCCGGGATTCTGGACGAGGTTAACGCCGCAATATTCCGGATAGGGCAGCAGCAACTGAGCCTGTGGAACCGTGGGTTCATTAAGACCGCAAGCGCTGGCGGCGATGTGCCCATAGAAAGGGTTGGCGACAGGATTGAAAAGAGCGTTGCCCATCGAAAGATATTGCGGGTTTAGCTGGTCGCCCGGAAGCCCGCCGAAGGTTAGTTTGACGCCATGATTGCCCACGTAGGCAGCCTCAATCATGTTGTTGGGCGTGATCTGGTATTGCAGTCCGTAGGTCCACTGTTCCACGTAGGGAGTGGGGCGGTAGCCTGCCACAGCGTCAATGCCCAAGCCGACATTGGTCAATGCTCCCTGCGACTTGCCCGGAGGCTGGATTAATCCTCCTGGAAAAGGATTGCTCAGCAAGTTGACGGGCGTGATGCCGTCCACCGTCCCGACGTAGGGGGTGGTTTGCGTAAAGCCGTAAAGGTCCAGCCCCTGATAGCCGCCAATCTCGATGGCCGGCGTATAGAAGATGCCGAAGCCCGCGCGCATCACAAGATTTTTGGCAGCGTTGTAGGCCAAAGCGATCCGGGGAGCGAAGTTGTCGGGCTGCACTTGATAGAGCCCGTGGCGAGCGCCACCCTCGTAGACCAGATGACCGGGCACGTTAAAGCCGACGGCTGAACTGATGGGGTTGGCGTCTGTAAAGTCGAACCATGCGTTACGATTAAACCGCTCGGATACGGCGGTCTGATATTCATAGCGCAGTCCCAGGTCCAGGGTGAGCTTGCGGGTGGCCTTCCAATTGTCCTGGAAGTAAAGACCGTACCATTCGTTCGAGTTGACGGAATCGGCGTTGACGGTAATCCCGCCGCCGTTGCCCGTTCCCAGCAGGAAGGAAGCGTAACCCCAGCCAGTTTGAGGGTTGGCCGCTGTGGGATCAGGCCCCTGAGTCATATTGGCGCCGAAGCCAAAAGTGGGTTGGTTCTGGTACTCATTGGGCGTCTGATGGCTGACGAACATGAACCCCGCGAGCATCGTATGAGAACCATGAATTTTGGTGAGGTCTGCCGCGACGCTTCGGACCTCCCGCGGGTTGAAGACGCCCGATCCTGAGCCCAATCCCGAAGTTCCGGAGATGCCGATTCCGGGGAAGAAAGGCGCGATGCTGTCCAGGTAGGAAGGCAGCCCAACGCTGGATTGCACGAATCCTCGGCCTTGAGGAACCAGGGTCTCGAGCCAGCGGTTCCAGCCCCCGGTCACGGTCAACACCGTTGTGGGATTGATGGTGCGGACGTAACCAGCGCCAGCGTCTCCACGATTCTCGCCTCTCAGCGCCCCGGGACCGCCGACATCGTTTGCGCCGTAGAGCGGTGGAAACTCGGTTTTGAACTCACGCTCTAAGGAAAAGCGGGCAAACATGCGCGACTTATCGCCGATGTTATGATCAATGCGCAGATTCCCGCGGTCGTACCCCACCCCAAGCGGCCCGGTAGCGGCGAAGTTGCTGAAAAGCGCGGAGCTTGTGGGGTTTGGCCAGTATTGCGAAAGGTTTTTGGCAACGGAATCGATCATGCTCGCGGGGATGGCGTTTCCGGCAAATGGATCACGGATTTTGCCGCTGCATGAGGCTGTCACGCCCGTTACAGGATCGACTTGTCCAGCGGTTACATTGCGGGTCGTAAAGGGGTTGTAGAGCTGGCCTGAGAGCACAGGCCGGCCCAGGCAGTCAGTCCCGATCTGAGATCCGAGCAAGGCCGAAAAATCGCCCTGGCGAAAAGCCGCAGTCGGAACGGTATCGATGGCCGTCGCCGGAGTGGATTCACGGTTGCCTTCGTAGCTGAGAAAGAAGAAGGTCTTATCGCGCTGCGGGGAAATGCGAGGGATATCTAGAGGTCCGCCAAATGTAAAGCCGAATTGATTCCTTCTAAATGCAGGCTTTGCCAGTCCGGCTGCATCGTTGAAAAAGGTGTTGGCATCCATTGCGCTGTTGCGCAGGAATTCCCAGGCGTCGCCGTGAAAGCTGCTGGTTCCTCCTTTGGTAACCACATTAACCACGTTGCCGGTGCTCCAGCCGTATTGGGCTGAGAACGTGGTGGTTTGTATCTTCATTTCCTGAGTTTCGTCCACCCCTGGAACCCAGATGGGCGCATCCCAATCATTGGCGCTATCCCAATGCCCATCAAGCAGGTAGGCTGTGGTCCCGAACCGCCCTCCGCCGAAATTGAGGAAGCCAATGTCGCCGTCCTGAAGCCCTCGGGCGCTGCCGCCGCTCAGCACTTGCCACTGCACGCTGTTGTTGACCATGGAGTTTGTAAATAGCAATGAAAAGATATTGCGCAGGTTGAGCGGAAGCTAGGTGAGTTGCCGGTCCGTGACCTCGGTGCCGATATTCGCGGTGGTCGTATCCAATAGCGCAGCGCCGGCCGTGACTGTAACCGTCTGGGTTATGGCGCCAACTTGTAAGCTGACATCCTGGGTTGCCGCCTGAGCAATATTCAGAATGATCCCCTTCTGTTGATAACGCCCAAAACCGGACTTCTCGACGGTTAACGTGTAAGCGCCGGGCGGCAGAGAGGCGAAGCTGTAACGACCGTCAGGCGTGGTGGTGAAGGTTCGGCTAAAGCCCTCCGTTGAATTTAACAGGGTTACCTTCGCTCCGGGAATGGGAGCGTCGCTCTTGTCATAGACAGCTCCGCTTAGCGAGGCATTGGCAATCGAGCCTTGTGCCTGAAGCGTCTCAGCTCCGTTTCCCATTACAAATAACCCCAACATCAGAAGCGCTATCACGCGAAGAGCTTCACTCAAGAACTTCTCTTTATCCGAGGTCCTCATGCTTCATCCCTCCTGCCATTTATTTGTTTGAGAACGAGATGCCGGAAACAAGGATAGCGAACCTCCCGTTGGGCTTTGCAAATATCGAACACCACCCCCCTCCTGATCGTACTCTTCAAGCGCTGAAGCCTCGCTAGCCCAACTTCATCTCCCAATGTTGCGGGAGAATAGCATACACGCATAGGGCTGTCAAGTATTTTATATTTACGTTTCATCTAGGCCGATAAAGTTCTTATATCTAATTTATTTTCAATTAGATGATTAGGAAATCTCAATATTAATTTAACAATAAATTGAAACGACTATACAAATGATGATCCTGCGCTCTGCGACAAACTGTGGCAAATTCTACGACACTCAATCCCTGTGGCCTAAGTCTGCACCGCGCATCGTACGACTCCACAAGCGCCATTCCAAGCTTTCCAAGTCCTGGGCAGAAACCGAATTCAACTGCGGATTCCGATGATGGTGATGGGTGATTCCGGTCGTATCGTGATGGGTGTTTCCAGCGCATCGTAATCATCACGATCGGGGCGAAGCGACGCTGACTTTTTTATGTTGCTTGAACTGCCGGA
>CADDZJ010000153.1 GCA_902812415.1 Acidobacteriota bacterium | reverse complement strand
GGGCACTGAGTGCGTCATTTTGGTTACGGCAATGCCGCGCTGCGCTACCCATGTTCTCATTCTCCATGCGAACAAATACCCAAGCTCAATCAAACACATGGGCGGGCTCTTTGGCCGATGCCTTCTCGCTTACGACAAGCTCGGGGATTTCAAACGAAACCGAAGTTCCTCTCCCCGGCTCGCTGTCAAACTTCAGCGAGAACTGATCTCCGAACAGCACCTGCAGCCGCTCGGTGACGTTGCGAATGCCAATGCCGGAAGCGTAAATTTCATTTCGCCGGTCGGGCGGCATCCCCACGCCATCGTCGTGAACCTCGATCATTAACCGATGGTTATTCCGACGCGCGCGCAACGTAATCGTGCCTCCATCGATCTTCGGCGCAATGCCGTGCCGGATCGCATTCTCAATCAGCGGCTGAAGGATCATGCTGGGCACCATGATTTCGCCCACCTCAGCCTCAAGGTCTTTTACAATCTTCAACTTGTCGCGCCCGAAGCGAACTACTTCAATGCCCAGGTAATCGTCAACGAATTCCAGTTCCTCCTTGAGCGGAACGAAATGGGCCTGCACTTTGAGCCGCCGGCGAAGAATGCGGGAAAGCTTCAGCAGGACGCTGCGGGCGGTGTCAGGATCAATGCGAATGAGGGAGGAAATGGTGTTGAGGGTGTTAAAGAGAAAGTGCGGATTAATCTGGCTTACCAGGGCATCCATGCGCGCCTGAAGGAGCATGCGATGCTGGTCTTCAAGTTTCCGCTCGATTCGCGTGCTGTTCCAGATCTTCACCGGCAGACCCACGCCCGCGAGCGTCGCCAGCACAATCAGGATATTGGTCCAGAAATGCTCCGAAGGGAGATAAAAAAGTTGATTGCCCACCAGCCTTCCGATATCGAGACGCGTCACTTCGAGGACAGCCACCATCAACGCAAAGAGCACCTGCCAGTCGAGAGCGGGTTGTTTGAACCGGAGCTTGATGGAGCGGTAGAGGCTGAGGTCAATAAAAGGACTGAATTCCCAGATGGCTTCCTTATCCGGGCAAATCCAGCGCGCGGAACCCGCGACCAGAGCGTAAAGCACTGCCATGGGCGCGGCCAGGATCTCATGACCGATCAGAACCGCCGGCAGACTCACCATCATGCCCACCACCAGCCCCACAATCGTGCCGCCCAAAAGGCCGCCGAGCACGGTGATCTCCAGGCTGAGGTCCGCTCCCTGGTAACGCGCCAGCAGACGCGTCAGCACGCCCAGCATAAATGGGATGCCCAGAAATAAGGCGAATTCCAGCTTCTGGCGAGGGGTGCGCTGCTCGACAAAAATCAGGCGCTTGAAGCTTCCAAAGCGGGCAATGATGCTGGCAAGAGAGGCGATGACGCCCAACTTGATGAGGAGAGTGAGCAGGATCAGAGCCGTTGGCCGGCTCAGCGCGGGATGCATGGCTTCATCACACCGAGACGAACATCGAGTGACCAGTAACTACTGAGGTTTACAAATTATAGTGACGCCGTTTTCTGTAGCGCCGGTGTCCTCACCGGCGCTTTTCGGCGCTGGGGACAGCGCCGCTACAGTTTTCGTTGTCACGATAATTTGAAATTCTCAATAAGACGACCGCGCAAAACAAACTTGCTGTAGCAGCGCTCTGCGAGCCCCGAACACGTTGAGAATCAAGACCGGCGATCATCCATCGCGGGTATAACGAGGCTTCAAAACAGACCGCCCAACCCTGGAATGGCACTGGTCGTCTGTCACATAAATACCGGGGCCCACTCCACGGGCGGGACGCCCGTGCCACGGTTGCGGCATGGCCATCCTGGCCATGACTGCACATTGTCTGGAAACGTTACAACCAGCCTCCGCCTACAAAGTGTACCACTTCCAAACGATCCCCGGCATCGAGGGTAACGTCATTCCATCTCTCCCGGGGAACGATTTCAAGATTTCGCTCAACTGCGACGCGATCCGCTGCGAGTTTCAACTGTTCCAAAAGCCCAACCACCGTTGTTCCTTCAGGGATCTCGCGCGGCTCGCCATTAAGATAAATGCTGATCAAAAAGGCTCCTGAAGTGTAAGGATCGATGGCGTCCGCGAAGAGCGCGCGCCACACCCCGGTTAAGCGACAATATCTTCCCCGCCATCCACGCGAATCACATTGCCGGTCATCCAGTAAGTTTTATCGCTCATCAGCGCGGCAATGGCGGAGGCCACATCCTGCGGCGTGGTCAGCCGGCCGCCCGGGTTGCGCATCCGGGCAAACTCCGCCAGTTGCTCAATGCCCGGAATCTTGCTCGAGCCGGGGGTTATCGTCACGCCGGCCTGGATGGCATTGGCCGTAACGCCATGGGGCATCAGCTCATAGGCTAACTGGCGGATGTGTGATTCGAGCACGGCTTTGGCCGCCGAAACAGCGCCGTAATTGGGGATCACGCTGTGGCCTCCAGCGCTGGTCAAGGCAAAAATGCGGCTGCCCGGGCGCAGCATTTTCCGGCGCATCATTTCCTGCACCCAATACACCAGGTTGCTGCCCATCACGTCAATCGTCATCTCCATCTGGGCCTGAGTCAATTGCTTGTCCGAATTTTCCGCGAGATAAGGCAGAAGCGAGCCGAAAGCTACGCTATGGAGAAAGACTTTGATGAAGTGCTCGCCCCCAGCCTGTTTCCAATGCTCCTCGATCTGGTCAAGAACGCCGGCGCGCTTTTCAGCATCTGCGGCATTCACATTGAAGAACGCCACATCCCGCCCGGCAGCCTTGATTTTTTCGACGATCTCGTTGACATGGCCCATCGCAGAGCGCCGGTCAAAATGCACCCCGAAAATGTCCAGCCCTTCGCGCGCCAGTTCAACGCTGGCCGCCTCGCCGAATCCGCTCGAAGAGCCTACAACCAAAGCCCAGGGTCTGGGCGCCGTCGTTTCAGTCATTTCTTTCCTTTCTATCCATGGCCAATCTGATTTTCCTGCTCCACAACAATCCGCCGGTCGTTTTCCTGAAGCGCCTCCATTCGGATGCGCACCAAGGGCGGTGGCGGAGTCTCAGGCAGCTTATCCCCCCATTCAATCATAACCGTTGACCAGGGATTGAACATTTCGTCCAGCCCCAGCGACTCAAGCTCCCTCGCGCTCTCAACGCGATAAAGGTCCACATGATAGACCCGAATTCCCTGCCCGGCCGCCGCGGACGTTGAACGATTGGCGTACTCGTGAACGAGAGTGAAAGAAGGGCTGGTCACTTCCTCCTCGCGCGCCGCGCCAAGGCCGGCCACAATCCCTTTGATGAGGGTTGTTTTGCCGCTCCCTAGGTCGCCTTCGAAAAGCGCCACACAAGGTGGTTGCAAAGAAGCAGCGAGATTTCGTCCGAAGGCCAGCGTCTCCTCCGGCGAATGCGTCACAATATCGTAGAGCGTTTTGTTAACCAAGGTTTCCACGTTGAGCTGAGTGATGCTGGCAACGCGAGGGCGCTGCCAGCGCGCGAAATGCCTTTGGCACGGCTTCCAGCAAATCTCCGGCGATCATGGAAGCTTCGCCCATCCTGCGCGCTGCGAAGTCGCCGGCAAGTCCATGAAGATAGACGGCTGCCGAAACCACATCTGCCACAGAGCGATCGGGGTGCTGCGCCAGAAGCCCCGCGATCATGCCGGTAAGGCAGTCTCCCGTCCCGCCTGTCGCCATGCCGGGATTTCCGGTGGGATTCACAGCGACCTCGCCATCAGGTGACGCCACTAACGTGCGCGAGCCCTTCAGCACGAGGAGCGTCTGGTAGCGCATGGCAAACTCGCGCGCTACTTCAATCCGTTGCTTCTGGACATCGGCTGTCTTTAACCCCACCAGCCGGGCCATCTCCCCGGGATGTGGAGTTAAGACTCGAACCCGGCCTTGAGCCTTCATCTCCTTCATGCGACCCGCGAAAGCGTTCAGAGCATCCGCGTCAAGCACCATCGGAAGGTCATATCGATTCGCCACCCGCCGCACCAATTCGGATGTCTCATCGACTCTTCCTATTCCGGGGCCTATCGCCACGACCGATTTCCCTTCCAGCAACTGATCGAGTTTACCTTCTTCTAAGGCGCGAACTGAAATTGTGCCGTCCGAGGTTTCTGGCAGGGGTTCGGTCATGAACTCCATCCCCAGGGTCGCAATGACCGGCAAAGCGCTCTTTGCTGTGGCAATTGTGACCAGACCCGCGCCCGATCGCAAAGCCGCCCTGGCAGCCATCGCTGCCGCGCCGGTCTTCCCCACCGAACCTGCCAGGATCAGGACATGTCCATAAGTCCCTTTATGAGAGTCTATTTTTCGAGGCTGAGTCAACCAAAGCAGGTCTGCGCGCGTAATGAGCCTCAGGAAAAGCTCAGGATCATTTTCCAGCGCTTCTCTGGGAGTTCCAATTTCACGAACTTCCCACTTCCCGACCATCTCACAGGCTGGTGGAAAGATATGAGCATATTTTGGAGCGGTGAAAGTGACGGAAGCATCCGCGCGGACACACTCACCCACGAGTTCACCCGTGTCCGATGAGAGACCAGTAGGCAAGTCAACAGCAATTCGCCTGGCGCTCGGAAAACCGCTGTTCAGGTCACGAACCACTTCCAACAGAAATCCTTCCAGAGGCTTGGAAAGCCCCGTGCCGAGCAGAGCATCTATGATCAACGAGGTTCCGATCAGACTCGGCTTTACCTGTTGCCAGGTCGCCGAGTCAGGAACCTCTTCGGGCCTCGCGTAAGCCGCCAGCCGTTGATAATTCAGGGCTGCATCGCCCTTCAGGACATCTGACTTCGCAAACAAGAGCACTCGCGGGATTAAACCCTTATCTCTCAGCAAGCGCGCCACGACCAATCCGTCCCCGCCATTATTGCCACGTCCACAAAAAATCGTAATCTGCTGCTTGTCAAGCGCGAAGCGCCTAACTAGAAACTCAACAACGCCTGTGCCAGCATTCTCCATCAGCGTGGTACTTGGGATACCGTAACGCTCTGTCGTCAGCTTATCGACGCGCTGCATTTGGCGGGCAGTGAGTATCTTCATGTTCCATTATTCAAAACTTTATGAGCATTACATATTTCAAGTTTTATTGGATAAAACTACATAATTGACACCAGCTAAGCGCTTGTTACTGAAAAATCTAGCAGCACATCGTGCCCTACCACCTCCAATGTCTTACGATGGATAATCGAGAGCTATCCTCCTGATTCTGGTTACAATGTGTTTCACTGGAATTCTAAATGTTGATGCCAAAACTTTGCAACCGCAACTTGCTTGTGCTAGTATCCATTTGAAAAATAGGCAAATTCCAGTAATGGGGCTTCAGGCGCGCCTCATGATCTTACATCAAGTTGTTGATTAATAATATGGTTACATTGATTTATCGGCTCATCTTTTCGGAAATGATGAAGGACAAAAGAGCTTAAGCCGCAGGATGGAAACATAAGTAACCTATGCTGGGTAAACAATTCAAGCGCGCGCGTAGTGAAAACGCATTTTCAATAGATGAAGTAGCCCCTCGTTTAGAACGAACCGAGGAAATTGTCCGATGCTCCGGAGCCCATTCCAAGATACAGGCCCAACTTAACCAATTCCTGAACTATATCCGGGTTGAAAAGGGGCTTTCCGCCAACACCCTTTCGAGTTATCGACGTGATTTAACGAAGTTCATTGAATATGCTGGTTCCCGGAAGCTCTCCATCCTACAGATTGATCGCGAAGCGATACGCGACTTCATACGGCAGCTTCAGGGTCAGGGATTGCAGCCGCGGTCGCTGGCACGGCATGTCGTTTCCCTGAGAAACTTCTTCCGCTTTCTCCATCAAGATGGGCAGGTCTCCACTGATATCACAGCCGAGATTGACTCGCCTCAAGTGGGGCGCAGCCTGCCAAAGTTTCTCGCCATGGACGAGGTCGAGAAGCTACTGAAGCAACCCGATCTCTCAAAGCCCATTGGGCTGCGCGACAAGGCGATGCTTGAGCTTCTTTATGCCACCGGTATGCGCGTTTCGGAAATTATCAGTCTGCGCACGGAGGATTTTGATCGGAATATGGGCATCCTTCGCTGCCTCGGCAAAGGAAACAAGGAACGGTTGATTCCGGTGGGGAGATCGGCCCTGAGCGCGGTCGAAACCTATCTCCGCGAAGGTCGCAGCAGGCTCCTGAAAAAGGGTGAATCTCCCTATTTGTTTCTGAATCATCGGGGTAGCAAACTCTCCCGCGTCGGGTTCTGGAAGATCATTTCAGGATATGGCCGCCAGGCTGCTATTGCAGCGCCGCTCACTCCACACGTGGTGCGCCACTCCTTTGCGACGCACTTGCTCGAGCGAGGGGCTGATCTTCGGTCTATCCAGCTTATGCTGGGCCATAGCGATATTTCAACAACGCAGATTTATACGCACGTCTTGAAAGATCGGCTGAAGCAAGTGTACCAAACGCACCATCCACGGGCGTAAGCGGACGGGTCTATCCAAAACTCACAGCCTACCCGCCATCGACCTCGGCCCGTATGCGTGATGCCTGATATCTCATCCTAGCTGAGCGCCACGATCATGAGCGACTACAACTTTCTGATGGAAATTCGACTCTCACCCCCGCAGTTCCAGGTACTCAACCACATCAGCCGGGTCTCCGCTGCCCTGGGCATCAACCTCTACCTGGTGGGAGGGGCGGTGCGCGATCTCACCAGCGGCCAGGGCAACATCCGAAATCTGGATTTTGTGGCTGAAGGCAACACGCAAAAGATTCTGAAAGCTCTCATCTCTGAACCAACCCGCAAACCCGCCAAAAGCTCTCCGCCCCAGGCGCAGCCTGCAATGGAATTGGAACATTTCCATTACGATCCGCGAAGCCAGACCGTTTCTCTTTATTTTGCGAATGACGTCGAAGCTGAAATTGAGACGGCGCACAAAGAAAACTATTCAAAGCCCGGCCGTCCGCCAGAGATCATACCCGCCGGCATTTTTGAAGACCTGCGCCGCAGGGATTTTTCCGTCAACGCAATGGCCGTTTCCCTGCATCCCAACTCTCGCGGCCTTCTTCTTGACCCGACCAATGGCGCTCTGGATATCGAGAACCGCGAGTTCCGCGCTCTTCACAGCCGCAGTTTTCTGGAAGACCCCTCGCGAATTTACCGCCTGCTCCGCCTCGCCTTGCGCCTTGGCTTTAAGGTTGAAGAACGTACCCAAAGCTGGCTTGAAACGGCCCTCCGAAGCAAAGCCTGGGAAGCAATGACTCCGCAGCAGCAAGGCCGCGAATTGCGCGCCGCGCTTCAGGAACAAAACCCCGCCAAGGTGTTTCGCGTCTATGCGGAGCGCGACCTGCTTCCCGGACTCGATCGCAGCCTGAGCGCAGGTAGGATTCCTTTCGACCGGCTGGAAAAGATTCGCTCCATCATCCGCTCGGTCGAAGGGGCCGATCCATTTCTTTTACACTTTGACTGTTTGGTGGAAAAGCTCTCGCCCGCCCATAAGAAGCGTCTTGCCCAGAAAGTAATGCCCGACAGCAAGACTCTCAAGATGGCTCTCAGTCTGGAACCCGAAGCGCGCAAGCTGGCTAAAGTGTTGGGAGGCCCGAAGGCCAATACTGCAAGCTTTGTTTACGAACTGCTGAAGGATAAACCTCAACCGCTGCTTCTCTACGTGCTGACCCATTTTCCGCAGGCGAAAATCCAGACGCGCCTGAAGAGTTTTCTTTTCAAGTATCCTCAGATTCGGGCCAGGCTGCCGCGGGCGGAATTGCAGGCGCTTGGGATTGAGCCCGGTCCGCGCTTTGATAAGATCATGGAAGAGCTCTTCCGGGCCCTGCTGGACGGCAAAATCAAGACTCACGCCCAAGCCGTGAAGGCGTTGCATGATCTTGCAGGAATAAAACCGCCGGAGCCTGAGAGCGCCGTGGCAGAGCCCCCTGCGAAACCGCAGGTTCCAACGAAAAAGGCAGTGGCGCGGGGCAGAAAAGCTGGAAAATCACGACAATGATTCCTTACACCATGCGATGGACTCGATTTCCCCAGTACTGTTACAGGTTGCTGAAAAA
>CADDZJ010000152.1 GCA_902812415.1 Acidobacteriota bacterium | reverse complement strand
CCGCACCCCCGCCCGTCGCCACGGGTCTGCGATCCGCACCCACGCGTGGGCTCGATCTTGAGTCGACTCTGCTATCCGGGACGGAGTCACCACAGCTCCTGAAAAAAGTGCTTGACAAGAGATCGCGAGGGGGGGGGTAATATGTAGCGGTCGAGTTGGGCCAGTCAAGCCTCAGGCTCATTGGCTGGCGTTCCTCGCGTTCGAGTCTGAGGCATTACTATTCACTTGAGCAACGCTCGAATCGGGAGGTCGTCATGTCGATACATTCCAGGAGTGGTTTCGTCTATTCCTTCCATAAAGCCGCGTGCGATTCGGCATTCGTCAAGCTTGCCAGCCAGCTGTCGATCTGTCTGATGGTGATGGCCTGCTTCCAGTTGGCCGTCGCCAGAGCCTCGGCTCAAACCGAGCAGGCGTCCATCACGGGAACTGTCACGGATTCTAGCGGAGCGGCGGTTCCGGGCGCGAAGGTGACCGCCACGAATAACAGCACTCATGTTTCCGCGGTTACACGGACAAACAGTTTAGGCTATTACAGCTTGCCTTACCTGCCGATCGGCACCTACACGCTGACAGCGGAAAAGCAGGGGTTCCAGGTGGGCACTGTGTCGAACGTCATTTTGACGGTCAACTTTATCGCCACCATCAACATCCGGCTTGCGGTGGGAACCGTCCGGCAGGCGGTGACGGTGACGGCGGCTCCGGCGATGATCGAGGCCCAGCAGGCGTCACTCGGCGAAGTGGTCAACAGAACCCTGCTCGTGCAACTGCCCAACTCGGGGCTTGATCCGTATGCGCTGGTGAAGCTCGCGCCGGGCGTCCTCCCCAATACCGGCGATAATCCGATCGTCCAGGGAGGCCGGGATGGCACTACGGAAGATTTGCTCGACGGCGCCGATACCAGCAATTCTTGCTGCAGCGGGCTGGCCTATACTCCCCCGCTCGATGCCGTTCAGCAATTCAAACTGGTGACGAGTAACTACTCCGCGGAGTATGGCCGCTCGGGCGGCGGCGCGCTGGTCGCGGTGACGAATTCAGGAACGAATGAGCTCCACGGCAGCCTGTACGAGTTCGATCAAAATAACATCCTGAATGCCAACAGTTGGACCGCGAATTCCGTGGGCCTCCCGCTCACGAAGCTGCGCTATAACCAGTTCGGCGGCGCGCTCGGCGGGCCGGTCTACATCCCGCACGTCTACAACGGGAGAAATCGAACGTTCTTCTTCGCGAATCTTGAGTGGGTTCGGCAGGTCCAGCCGGACGTTCTGAACGCCACGGTGCCGACGGCGCTACAGCGCAGCGGGGATTTTTCCCAGACCACCACCGCCAGCGGCGCTCCCATTACGATTTACGACCCGGCCACCACAGCGCCCAACCCGAGCAGCCCCGGCGCCTACACGCGCCAGGCGTTCCCCGGCGACGTGATCCCGACGGCGAGAATCAGCCCGTTTGCCGCCAAGCTCCTTACCTACTTTCCCCTTCCGAATCGGAGCACGATCGTCAACAACTACAACCAGTCGAATAACCGCTCCACGGATATCTCAAAGATCTTTTACCGGGTGGATCAAAACTTCGGCAGCAAGAACCGCCTGTACTTTCGACACGGAATCACAGATAACACGGCAGGCGACGGGCCATGGCCGAACATCGCGTTTCCCGGCACCGGAATCAACGGCGAGGGGGCCGCGGTCCACAGCCGCGCGCAAAACGCGCTTCTGAGCGACACGGAAACCTTCACGCCAGAGCTCCTGGGAGAGTTCAAGGTGAGCTGGACGCGGCTGCTGCAACAAACGACCCCTCCCAGCCAGGGGTTTGATCCCACGACGCTCGGCCTTCCGGCGATTCTCAATCAGACGCAGAGTCCAAGCCGCTTTCCGGAATTCGATATCACGGACCTGAGCAATTCGATCAGCGAAGGTCCCACGCTGGGCCCGGCGCGCGCGTCGTATTGGCATGGCGCGGACAATACAGGAGACGCCCAGGCGGCGGTCACCTGGATTAAAGGCGCCCACACGCTCAAGGCAGGTTTCGAGACTTTATACCTTCAGTTCAACGTCACCCGGCCTGACTGGCCGTCGGGTGACTTCGCGTTCTCGAGGGCATATACCCAGGGCCCGAATCCGACCACCGCGAGCCCGACCGCCGGCGATGGAATCGCGACACTGCTTCTCGGAGTTCCAACGGGCGCCACTGCCACGGTGAACCGCGCGCTCAGCGCCGGCCAGCACGCCTGGAACTGGTATGTGCAGGATGACTGGAAGGTCACGCGAAACTTGACTCTCAATCTGGGTTTGCGGTACGAGTACCAGACGCCATGGACCGAGCGGCACAACCAACTGGGGGTATTCAACCCCAATGCGACGGACCCGCTCACCGGGCGCAAGGGCGTGCTGCAGTTTGTTGGAACACCTGGGGCTCCGGCCGGACGCTACGACGCAATCCCGAATAAGGATAATTTCGCACCGCGCATCGGTCTCGCTTATCAGTTCGCCAAGAACACAGTGTTCCGCGCGGCGTATGGATGGTTTTTCTTCCCGGGGAGCGGCGGCATCGGCGCAGGGCCGGGTGATCTTGGCAACGGCTTCCAGGTGAGCACGAGTATGTTCCTTGGCCCCCCAAACCCCGCGCCGAACACGCCTCCGGCCGGAGCGACCATTCTCAACTCGTTTTCTACCGGGCTGCTCTATCCGCCTTCCACGGGAGTGGGCGGCGGCATCGGCGATCCTTTCCCCCAATGGCTTGACCCGATGATGGCGGTATGGAATGCCAACATCCAGCACACATTCGGCCGCGATACGCTGGTTGAGGCGTCCTATGTGGGAAATCGCGGCGAGCACATCTGGTTCAATCTCAATGCGGACGCCGCGAATCCGCAGTATCTGGCGCTCGGGAACGCTCTCAATGCGCTTGTTCCCAATCCATTCTACGGAGTCATTACGAACGGCAGCCTCTCCGCCCCGACCATAAGAGCTTCCCAGCTACTCCTCCCTTACCCGCAGTACACTTCGGTGGGCTCGACGCGCGCATCGGCGGGAAATTCGTGGTACGAGGCCTTCGAGTTCCGCGTGGAGCACCGCATGGCGCACGGCTTGCTCCTCCAGGCGTCGTACACAAACAGCAAGCTCATCGACACGGTACCCGAGCGGTTCATTTGGCGCTCCACCAACATCGCGAACCCGTACAATCTGAATCAATCGAAATCGGTTTCAGATAACGACCGGCCACAGGTCTTCACGGCAGGTTTCGTTTATGAGCTGCCCTTCGGAAAAGGCCGCCATTGGCTGAGGCAAGGGCTGGCGAGCGACGTGCTCGGCAATTGGCAGGTCAGCGGCATCCCGACGTTCGCATCAGGGTGGCCCATTCTCATCAGCTCCCCTTGCAATACCGGCCTGCCGGGGATCAGTTGCTACGCGATGCGCCTGCATGCGCCCGCCCAGACCACGCAAAGCCTGAACCACTGGTTCGATACCAGCGCGTTCGCCACCACTCCGGCCTTCTCGATGGGCAATGACTCGCGTACTGAGCCGAATTTGCGCACGGCGGGCCTCAATACGTGGGACCTGGCGCTGGACCGCACGCAGATGATTACCGAGCGAATCCAGCTCCAGTTCCGCGCCGAATTCTTCAACGCATTTAACACGCCGAATTTCGCGGCTCCCGATAGCGGGGTCGCCGACGTTAACTTCGGCAGGGTCACCGCGGCATCAAATGGCGGACGACACATCCAGCTCGGCCTTCGGTTGTCGTTCTGAAAAATCTGTCTCACGCATCTCCATTCGTGGCGCGCTTTGTGCCACAGTGGATGACGTGCGGGCGCGTCTGCGCGGAACGGACCGAGGCGGAGTGAGGCAAATGTTAGGCGAAAATAGCTCCCGCCACAAGTAGGAAGGCAGCGGCACAAGGCCAGCGAGCAATAGCTTTTCTGCGGAACGAAGCCTAGCAACGCTTTATTATCAATAAGATTAGAATTTCCTTATCCTACACAGGGCCGCCCCGCGGTCTTAGCGGCCCATTAGCGTGTGGCGAATAAAACGCGAATGCGAATAGGAGCCGAGATGGAGTTATTAAGACGCGGGCTGGTGCGCTGTGCCATTCTCGCCTTAGCGGCAATCTCGTGCCTGCCGGGAGTCATGAGAGGAGCGCAAAGCCTTCGAGGATACGAGGCTTCGCAGCTTCCCAAACCTGGCGCGCCGTTCTGGTGGGCGCAGATTGACTACACAAAGCCTCATAACGCGCCGTGGACCGCTTCTGATTTTGCGGCGCTCGCCCGCAGCGGCATGACCGGCGTGGAGGTCAACCTCGATTGGGCAGATATTGAGCCGCAGCAAGGCCACTACAATTTTCAGTTGCTCGACCGCTACATGTCTGAGGCGGCGAGTGCGCGCTTGAAGATCTACCTCCTCTTTTGGGAGAGCCTCTGGGCGCAAAGGCAGGGCAAGAACCCGCCGCCCTGGATTACCGCCCGCGACGTGGCGAGCGACGGCGTGCCGGCAATGGAGCCTCCCTGGTGGGACATGGTTTCCCGCAAGGCATATTTCGACTACGTCGCTCGCACGATCGATCACGTCAAAACCAGCCCGGGCTTTGGCGGCGTTTATGCGGCCTATGGCTGGCTTGACTCCGAGTGGGGACCGTCGCCGAAGGGCTCGCACGGTGTCACGGGCTATGCGCCGCAGGACATCAAGGCGTTCTACCGCTGGCTCCCACAGACTTATAAAACGCTTGCTAATTTCAATCATCGGTGGCATACGTCTTACCGCACCTGGAAGGATGTCCCTGTTGGCAGGCCGGGCGATCCCTTGTTTGCTCTGTATCAGCGATTTCGTCAGTACAGCGCCGAAGAAGGTTTCGGCGCTGTGACACGCGTAGTGCGTGAGCATACGAATGCCACGGTGCTGTATTCCTGGGGAGGCGGTATCGATGCGCACATCGGGCCTGAGGTGCAAGGCAACGATCCGGACATGTTCTTCCGGCTCGCGAAGAAATATCACGTGGTCATCAATCTTGATGACTCGAACACAGCAGGGCTGGCACTGGTGTTCGGCGGGTTGGTGCGCTCCTATCAAGTTGCAATGATCAATGAGTGGACGCCATGGAGAAAGGACCTGCGCGCGGAAATCCCTGAATGGCTGGGCCATATGGGACTCAACGCGCCATTTGCGGTAGGCGCGGACTTTTTTATCTATCCTCCACCGACCAAGCACCCGGGCTTTGCGGATGGTTGGAAGGCGTATCAGGAATGGCATCGGACTTTAGCCAAGGTTATCCAGGGAACGGCGCCCGCGCAGCAGGTGGCCGTGATCGTGCCTTTGCAAAAAATCTCGCTGAGCACGGACCTGAACGTCTATCCGAATCTGACACCAGAGCTAGGTGACTTCTGGGAGCATCATCACGTTATTCCCCATTTCATCTCGGATGATCAGGTAGCCCGAGGGACGGTCAGCCTGGAGCAATTCCGCGCCGTGGTTGACCTGGGGGATGAAGCTGCCACCTTGCCTGCGCTGAAAAGATATTCTGAAAAGCACCCCGTGCTGAAGAGTCTCGACCAGTTACTTTCCTATGTTCGGCCGTACGTAACGCTCGATCCGGTGTACGATTCGCTGGAAGTGACGCCGACGGTGGAGGGGTCGTCCGTGGTATGGCTCATGCTGGGCAATTGCAATGCGGAGCAAAGCTACTCCGGGACGATCAGCTTTGATCCCGCAGCCTTGGGCCTGCGCTCAACTCGATCGTTCACCGTTCGCGACGCCAAAACTGGCCAGCGCCTCACGGCCACGCGAAGTCCGGAAGGCGAGATTGAATGGCGGACGAATTTGCCGCCTGCCGGGTTCCAGGTGATCCGAATTCATCTCGCCGGTTCCGCTGGGATGTGAGGGGAGCGGTGGCGCAGCGCGACTGAGCGGCCGCAACCAAACGGATTATAGTTCTGAGGAGTAGCGCTGCGCGGCGGAGCCGCAACCACCAACAGGACCTGTCATTCTGAGCGAGCGTAGCGAGCGAAGAATCCCTGTTTTTTGTTTTTAAAGCGGGAATCCTTCGCTTCGCTCAGGATGACACGCTCCAAGACCAATTTTCGCTAACACGGAGCGTACGATGTATAGAACCACACGCCTGCTTGCTGCCGCCGTTCTCGTCTCGAGCATATTCTGGCCGCGTCCGGCCATCCCGGCGGCGCGAGCTTCGCAGGCCAGGCGCGGCGAAGCGCAAACGGACATTCCGAGCCCCGGCAACCCGATCTGGCAGGCGCAGATTGACTTCACAAAGCCCCACGATGTCCCCTGGGGCGAGCCGGATTTTGCCACGCTGAAGCGCAGCGGGATCAATCGCGCGGAACTCAATATGGATTGGGGAGATATCGAACCGCAGCGAGGACAATACGACTTCAAACTGCTGGACAGCTACCTGAACGCGGCGGCAAAAGCGGGCATTAAGATGTATTTGATTTTCTGGGAAAGCGTCTGGGCGCAGCGGCAAGATAAGAACCCTCCAAAGTGGCTGACGGCCAGGGATGTTTTGAGCGACGGCACGAAAGCGCAAGAGCCGCCTTGGTGGGACGCGGACGCGCAAAGGGCCTATTTCGATTACGTGACCCACACGATTGACCACGTCAAGAACAATCCTGGCTTTGCCGGCCTGTATGCCAATTATGGCTGGCTCGATGCAATGTGGGGGCCTCGACGCAATGCCGGCTCAGGGCTGGCCGGCTACGCTCCGGCAGACATCCAGGCTTTTTATCGATGGCTTCCGCAGACATATAAGAGTCTTTCGGAGTTTAACCATGAGTGGCATTCATCGTATCGCAATTGGAAAGATGTCCCCGCCGCCAAGCCGGGAGATCCCATGTTCGCCGTATACCAGAGATTTCGTCATTACAGCGTCGAGCACACATATGGCGAGCTCTCACGGCTGGTCCGCGAACACACCAACGCCCCGGTGTTTTACTACTGGGGAGGCGGAATCAGCGGTTGGCGCAATGGCCCTGGGGTGCTTGAAAACGATCCTGATATTTTTTTCAGGCTCGCCAAGCGCTATAACGTAACCGTCGTGCTGGATGATGTGGAAGCAACGGGAAACGCGCTGATCTTCGGCACCGCGGCGCGGGTCTATGGAGTTTCACTTCTCCAGGAATGGACGCCCAGCAGAAAGGACTTGGAGGCGGAAATCCCTCAGTGGCTGAGTCACATCGGACTCGGCACACCACACGTCGTGGGAGAAAGCTTCTTTATCTATCCTCCGCGGCCCAACAGACCGGGATGGATGGATGCGTGGAAAGCCTATCAGGAATGGCACCCGACGCTGGCTGAGTACATCCAGGGACGGTCGCCTGAGCAACCCGTAGCAGTATTGGTACCAACGTGGAAGATTGCGGCGGGCCCGGATCTGAATGTCTTACCGGACTTGAACAAGGACCTGACGAGCTTTTGGCAACAGGATCACGTGCTGCCACATTTTATTACTGACCAGGAAGTGGAACACGGCCTCGTGCGCCTGCAACAGTTCCATGCAGTTGTCGACCTGGGGGATGAAGCCGCGACCTTGCCGGCTTTGAAGGCCTATGCCGCGAAGCACCCTGTGTTGAAGAATCTCGATCAAGTTACTTCATACGTTCAGCCGTACGTCACACTGGATCCGGTGTACGACTCGTTGGAAGTGACGCCGGTGATCCATAACTCCTCGGTGTGGCTCACGCTGGCCAACTGCAATGGCAAGCCGGAGTACTCAGGCGCCATCACATTCGACGCCAAAGCGCTTGGTTTGGGATCAGTGTCTACCCAGGTGACGGACGCGAGGACACACCAGCGCATTCCGGCGGCTCGAATCTCGAGCGGCAAGATTCGCTGGCATATCGATGTGCCATCGATGGGCTTCGAGGTGTTTCGAATCAATCTGGCTCGCTAACTCGTTTTGGACCTGTCATCCTGAGCGCAGCGAAGGACCTGCTTTTCTCTGAGCAAAAGCAGATTCTGAGGGCTGGCAAAGAGCGCCAGCCCTCAGAATGACATTTGCGTTTGGTTGCGGCCGTTAGCAGGTTGCTGAAAAACAAAAAAAGTATTTGATATTATATCGCAATGTGATATATTGCCTCCTGAATTTCTGAATTTCCCAGGAGGTCTGTCTATGCGCGGTGAAGATACTCAGCAAAATGCGAT
>CADDZJ010000151.1 GCA_902812415.1 Acidobacteriota bacterium | reverse complement strand
GGTGGTCTGGATTTCCGCAAAAACCCTTCTACCACGGATTCCGTCCCCTCCCACTTCTCAAAAACGCTAACCTCTTGGCCTTTTACGGCTTTTCCGAATCGGATTCCAAAAAATGAGGAAAGTCCTGATTATAGTGACAGCATTTTCTGTAGCGCCGGTGTCCCACCGGCGTTTTTCGGCGCTGAGGACAGCGCCGCTACAGTCCGCGTTGTCCCTATAATTTGTAGTTCTCAATAGGCAAGGCTCTATTCATTTGAAACCTGATTTTTTCCAGGAAAAGTAAATCTTCCCTTGCTGATGGTGCAAGGGATTTCATCGTCGGAAGGATGAAAACACGGGAAAGATGTCCAAAACGTCAGGCATAAGCCGCCGTGAATTTATGAAAGCTGGAGCCGGCGCCGCTGTCTTGAACGAGGCAGGATTAGCGAGTGACATCAAAGGCGCATCGGGATTCTCCTGTGAATCACGACAGCCTGCCGCTGATGAGACTGAGTTTTTTGTGGCTATCAACGGAAATGATCAAAACCCAGGAACGGCGGAGGAACCATTCGCCACGCTGGAACGAGCGCGGGAGGTGGTAAGAACGTCCAAAGGGAAGTCGAGAAAACCCATTCGGGTCATGGTACGGGAAGGAACTTATTACCTCACAGAGCCTTTTCAGCTTGAGCCCGAGGATTCAGGAACGCCTGAAAGCCCCATCACCTATCTTGCCTATCCGGGAGAGACGGTGACTCTGAGCGGAGGCCGGAAACTGGAGTGCCGCTGGGAACCCTATCAGAACAGGATTATGAGATGCCGCTTGCCCAAGTTCAGTGGAAAGCGAATCACCTTTACGCAAGTTTTTGTAAATGGAAAGCGTCAAACACGGGCGCGCTACCCCCAACTACGACCGAGAGAATCCGCTTGTGAACGGCAAGGGGTACATTGACGTGGGCAGCGAGGAAGAAAAATGGCCTCCCGTCGAGTTCCGTTACAACCCCGAAGCTTTCACAAAAAGGAGATGGGCCAAACCGCAAGAGGCGATTGTGTTCATGTTTCCACAGGACTATTGGGGAAACCTACAATGGCGGGTGAAGGATATCGATTGGGAAGGGCACGTTGTGAAACTCGGCTGGGGTGGTTTCCAGATCAATGAGCAGGAATTTGGGAGGGCGGCGACCGGCATCGGCCGAAGTAAATTGTACAAAAATGCGTTCGGTTCGCGCTTCTTCATTGAGAATGTGTTTGAGGAACTCGACGCGCCAGGGGAGTGGTGGCTGGATCGTGATCACGGGACCCTCTACTATATGCCGCCGGACGATTTGGATCTTTCCAGCGCCACGCTGGAAGCGCCGATTCTGGAGCGAGTCATCGACATTCGCGGATCGCAGAAGGACCCCATTCATCACATCACATTTTCAGGTTTCAGAATCGCTCATACGGCGAGCACTTTTTTGAACCTATATGAAGCGCCTTCGCGAGGGGATTGGACCCTCTATCGCGGCGGAGCGGTTTTCATAGAAGGGGCCGAGGATTGCGCTATCGAAAAATGCTTCTTCGACGCCGTGGGGGGCAACGCAGTCTTTGTGAACAACTATAACCAGCGCATTCGAATCTACGGGAATAAATTCACCGAAGCGGGGGATAGCGCCGTGTGCCTGGTAGTATCGAAGAGCCTGATCCAAGGTACGCAGCGACCTTTCCCAATGGAAAACACGATTTCAAACAATCTCATTCACGATTGCGGAATATTCGGCAAGCAGATTGCCGGTGTTTTCATTTCCATCAGCGAGAGGAATCTCATCAGTCATAACGTGATTTACAACATGCCACAAGCGGGAATATGCATCAATGATGGATGGGGCGGCGGGCACGTGGTGGAGTTCAACGAAATTCACGACACAGTGCGCGAGACCACCGATCACGGCCCCTTTAACTCTTGGAGACGAGGAAGATATCGGTGCTTCCAACAATCGCATTCCCACGCTCATGGTGGTGTTTCGCACGGCGCTGGCTATCAAGAGGGCAACGACTATGTATTTTCCTACCCCCAAGAAGACGGCGCCGTTACCATCATCAGGAACAACTATTTTCACGAAAAGCCAGAAAGAGACAAATTAGGGATCGATCTGGATGATGGCTCCTCCCATTACCATATCTATAACAACCTCTGCGTGGGAATGAGCGTTAAACTTCGGGAGGGTGATTACCGCACGGTGGAAAACAATATCTTCATTCACCCCTCTAACCCTCCGGGATTTCATCAAGGATACGAGAATGATCACGATCGTTTCCTCCGAAACATTGTCGTGACGAGCTTAAAGCTCGAAGGATGGGGGAACACGCGGGTAGATTGCTACCAGGTTTTGTTCCCGCCTCTCCATGGTCCGATTGCTCAGGATCTTAATTACAACCTTTTCTTTAGTGACACCGGCCAGATTTCCGCGCTGATTGAGCCGCGGCAAGGCAACACGATCCGGTATTCGCTGGAGCATTGGCAAATTCTCGGATACGACCAACATTCGCTCTTCGCCGATCCGATGTTTGTCGATGCAGCAAACGCTGATTATCGTTTGAAACCCGAGTCTCCAGCGTTGAAACTGGGGTTTAAAAGTTTCGACATCCATAAGGCGGGGCTGCTTCCTGATTTCCCTGTGCAGTGGAGGAACCCGTGAGCGCTTTCGTGTATTCTTATCGAAGCTCCTGATCACGAAGGCGCGAAACGCGAGGTATGCACTTCACTTTTGCGGTCAGTGATGTATTTCTGCAAAGACATATTCCCTGTATGCCCCGTTGAGACGCGGGCGGCATGGGCCTAGAATAGCGTCATGAGAAGACGAGAGTTCATCCTTTGCGCGGTGGGAGCTCTGGGGATTTCAGCTCGAAAGATCGAGGCCGACCATCACGTCGTTTCCGCCGATCCGCTCGTTGTCGCGTTCGATCTCGGGTCTCTCGAAGGGCGCTATACTCGGGTGGAAGATTTTTATGTCCGCAATCATTACGAGATTCCTGCCATAGCCGGGCCGTGTTCGCTGCGCATCGAGGGTGAAGTCGAGCGGCCGCAAAACCTGACTCTTGGAGATTTGCGCCGGCTGACCGGACACAAAATTGGCGCACTGCTCGAGTGTGCGGGAGATCCGGTGAGAGCGGTCAGCCTGGTCAGCGACGGGGTCTGGCAGGGCTGGCCGTTGAGCGATATCGTCTCACTGGCGCGACCGCGCGGCTCAGGGGCTTACCTTCAGTGCTTTGGCCGGGATGGGTTCGCCCGGAGCCTGGCGCTCAATGACGCCTTGAATGGCGGCCTGCTCGTCACCGCTTTGAATGATCGCCCTCTGACGCGCAATCACGGGTCTCCTTGGCGGGTTCTGTTCCCCGGCTGGTATGGCATGAATTCCGTAAAGTGGGTGGAACGCATTGTGGTGGCTCCGGCTCCCTTGCCGCCGGTTGGTAACACTTACCTCGAATTGCGGAAAGGACCAGGCGGAAGCATTGAAAAGCGTCCCCTACCGCGGATTCAAGTGAAGTCCATCATCACGAACCCGCAGAACAATTCCGTTCTGCATCGCGGCAGGGCTCTTGTTCGCGGGCTGGCGTGGTCCGGCGCAGGAGCGATTTCCAGCGCCGAAGTTAGCTCGGATGCCGGGGCAAGCTGGATTCCGGCCATGCTCGATCGCTCCAGTAGCCATTATGATTGGACGCTATGGCGCGCGACCGTCGAGTTGAACCGCGCGGGAGTCATCGAACTGGTTTGCCGGGCGGTGGATGAAAAGGGCAACGCACAACCGGCAAGGCGAGACCCGCAACGAATTGACCTCTATGCTTATAACGTTTACGACCGCGTGCGCTGCGTGGTGGTCTGATAATCGATAGGAAACGCTTCAGAACAGAAATCAGGGGTAACAGCGAGGGAGGCATGATTGGCGGACGTGAAAAGAATCCATGACAGATCAGCACAGACCTTTACTTTTCAATGTCTCTGTGCCGCGATGTTTCTGCTGCTCACATGCGCCTGGGCGTACGCTCAGCTTCCCGCCCCGACGTCTCGCCAGCCAAAGATGATTCATTATGACGGCGCCGACTGGCATCTGAAGGGTGAGGGCATCGTCTGTTGTCCGTGTACCGTGCCATGCCCGTGCCGCACCAACAGTCAGCCGAGCTATGGGCATTGCGAAGCGACGCTCTACCTGCGCGTCCGACAAGGACATTACGGATCCGTTGACCTGAGTGGGATGCAGTTGGTCGATAGCGGAGGAATGTGCGCGATCAGTTATCAAAGGCTTGCAGCCTTATATTTCGACCGCTCCTCTACTCCCGCCCAGCAGGCGGCCTATATGAAACTGGTCGCGAGTTTTGGTTCGAAACAAGAAGCTGAATTCCCCTATGTGCGGGTAACACCAATGAATGCCGAGATTATCGGCAACCATTTTTTCAAGATTGTCATTCCCGGAATCCTCGATATGGTGGTGGATCGAAACTGGGGCGGAGACGACGCGCCTATGCCGGAAGTGGCGGCGCCGGATCATTTCTCCAACGTCATTCAATATGCGCAAAATATTCGATATCGAATGCATGACACCGCGGCGAACCTGGATTTTGATTATAGCCGCCGCCAGGCAAACTATCGCCCGGTGGATCTCAGCATCCAGCAATATCGCTCCCAATCGATGCTGATTCAGTTTGTGGACGGCACGGGCTGGTTCAACCCTAAACAGATGGCGATCATCCAGTCTCAGCACCTGAAAATTCCCCAAGTGAGCGCAATCCGTCAGGAGACGCTACGCCTGCGGGACGCGAGGCGGCATTAATGGCGCGCCTGCACGTTCAGATACTGGCTGCGCTTGGGCTGACGCTGTTTGGCCTTCATCCGGTCGCAAACGCTCAGTCGACTAATGAAGATTTCGCGCGAGGCGTCCAGGCTTTTGAAGCTCACGATTTTGCCACAGCTCAGCAGGTCTTTTCTTTGCTGGCCAGACAGCACCCCTCGGCTGCGAATTATGGCTACCTTGCGATGGCAGAAGTGGGTGAGGGGAACCTGAAACAGGCCATCGCGGATTTTAAAAAATCCATCCAACTGGGCGGTTCATCGGCTAGCATTTATTACAATCTGGGACTCGCCTATCTGGAAGATCGCCAATCCCCGGCCGCCGTTCAGGAGTTCCGGCAAGCCATCAGTCTGGACTCGAAGTACCTCCCCGCCCGATACGCCCTCGGCGTGACTCTTCTCAATTCAGGTCAGGCCCGGAAAGCAGTCGTGTGCTTTACTGAGGCGCGAAAGTTGGCTCCTCACGATCCTCGCATCTGGGCCAATCTGGTTAAGGCTCAGTTTGAGGCTGGAGAGATTCAAGAAGCGATCGATACGGCTGAAGATGCCATGCAGACGGTTCCCAATGATGCCCGCCTGGCAGTAACCCTTGCCACCGTCTGCATCCAGCATCAGCAGATTCAGGCAGCCCGCAATCTGCTTGAAGACGCCAACGAGCTGATGCCCGACAATCCGGAAGTTCGATTGCTGCTGGCCAAGGCCAGTCTCATGGCAGGTGAACCCGTGGAGGCTTTGGCGGTGTTGAAGGGCATGCCCCAGGGAAGCGGTGAATCTGGAGAGAAACTGCTTCTGATGGGAGAGGCGAGGGCGCTTACAGGGAATCTGAATGCTGCCGCAGTCGATGTGATGGCCGCGCTAAGGGAATCCCCGGGAAATGTTCAATTCCTTGCGACTTACGCTTGGCTCCAGCAACTCCAGCGGCGCTACATGGATGCTCTTGCAACATTGGCCAAAGCCCGAGCTTTGGAACCACAGGCAGCCTTTCTCCCCTACCGCATGGGTGTGAGCTACTATTTTTTGGGTCAATTGCAACAGGCGGAGAAAGCGTGTGAGGAGGCGCTGCAACTTTCGCCACAGTACGCCTCGGCTTACCTGCTACTCGGCATCATCAAATTCCAGACGAAAGATTTCCGTGCTGCCGAGAGCAACTTCCGAAAAGCAGTGAGCTTGAATCCCTCAGAGGCATTGTTTCACCGCGAGTTGGGTGTAACGCTCCTGGAACAGCGGAAGGCAGCGGAAGCGCGAAAGCAACTGGACCTGGTGTTGACAATTGATCCCAAAGACGCCGAAGGCTACTTTTGGCGGGCAAAACTGCTGGCTGACCAGGGCGCGAGGCGAGAAGCAATTGCAGACTTGAAATCAGCAGTCGAACTGAAGCCGGATTACTCAAAGGCTTACACGGAGTTGGCGAAACTCTATACGGCAGAAGGCCAGCCTCAACAGGCCGCAATCGCGCTTGCGGAGCAAAAGAAGATCAAGGCATCCTCCAACTCAGCCGTGCAGGATCAACTGCTAAAGAATCTGCCGGACGCTTTGCGATGATGAAGCCTTCCGCGAAACAGAAAAGACGACCTTCTTGTAGGGAGCGGCTGGGAAAGCACGGCATGTGGCAGCGCTCCAGATTCATTCTGAAATCTCCTGTTTTTCTGCTGGCAATTCTATTAACCGGCTGGAAATTTCCCTTTTTTTCCTATGCCCTCCCATCTCCAAGCAGCCCAATGTCTAAGCCGCAAGCGGTCAAGTTGCCTGCCCGTTGCCTTTCGCCGGAATCATCGAGCAGCCAGCTAAATCAGCTCATCCAGGCCGTGAGTCTGCATCCTTCCGCCGAGTCGTACAATGCGCTTGGAACGGAATATATCCGCGTGAGCAAGCCGGATTGCGCCATCGAGTCCTTTCGGGCGGCCTTGGCCCGCAACCCCAACTTCTGGCAAGCCCATTTCAATCAGGGTTTGGCTCTCTTCCGTCAACAAAACTTCAGAGCCGCCGCCGAACAATTCCAGGAGACCGTTAAGGAACGCCCGAATGATGCTGAAGCCTATGACGCGTTGGGCGTGTGCTTGCGCGCGCTCGGAGACCAGCCCGCCGCGACGCGCGCATTTGCGAACGCCCTGCGAAGCGATCCGCGCTCGGGAAAAGCTGCTCTTCATCTGGCTGAGGCCTTGGGCGCCGAGCGGCGCTACGAATCATCCATCTATTATTTCAAGCAGGCTCTTGCCCTTGCGCCCTCGAACCCTGAATTGCGAGATCAAATCAGGCTTGAACTAGCCACAGTTTACGCGCGAAACAACGATTACAAGAACTCGATCAACATCTTCCATCAACTGATTGCAAACCAACCGCGCTCAGCGGCGCTCCATTTCGATCTTGCAAACGCCTACGCACAAAACCAGTCCTACGTGGATGCGGCCCGCGAGTATCAGCAGACTTTGCGCCTTGATCCGAATAACGATGAGGCGCGCCTTTCGCTTGCCAAGGCATTGATCATCCTCAACCAGGTTCGGCAGGCTGTTCCTTATCTTCAGCAGTACTTGCAGCGCCAGCCCCGCGACCCTTCAGGCTACGCCATTCTGGGCGAGGCTTATAAGGACCTTGGACGCTACGCCGATGCCATTGGAATTCTTCAGAAGGCCGTCAAGCTTGATTCTGAAAATTATAAAACACATTATAATCTGGGCGTCGTGTTCGAGCGCACTGGCCGCACAATCGAGGCATTACAACAACTGGAAACTGCGAAGAAGCTGGATCCGAATGCGCCGGAAGTGCTTTACGAACTCGGCTTCGTGCTTGCCAAGCAAAAGCAAATAGAGGCCGAAAAGCAGAATTTTGATGCTTTTCAGAAAATCAAGCAATCTCAGGTTTCCAAGATGAAGGCCGGGGTGCTCAGCAACCAGGGAAGCACCTATTTTGCGGCCGGGCAACTCAAGAAGGCGATTGAGTCATACCAGGCGGCTTTGGAGTTGTCGCCACATGACCCCCAATTACATTACAATCTGGCCATTGCCCTGGCTCGCCGAGGAGACCTTGCTGAAGAACAAGCGGAGCTTGAAGAAGCCGTGCGTGAAGATTCCACATTCAGCAAGGCCCAAAATCAGCTTGGCGTCTGCTATATGGCGAGCGGGCGACTTGCGGATGCTGAACGAGAATTCAAAGCCGCCCTGCAACAGGATCCCGGCAACGCGTTAGCCGAGAATAATCTGGGAGTACTTTACGGGAAAGAAGGAAGAAACGCGGAGGCTCTGGCGCTTTTTGAACGGGCCACCATCGACAATCCTCGATACGTGGAAGCTTTCTTCAATTGGGGACTGATTCTTGCCAGTGAAGGCAAGTACGCCGATGCGATTCCAAAGTTTCAGCAAGCGCTGGCGCTCGACCCTCATTATTCGAAGGCCGATACTGCATTGAAGATGGCCGAAGCCGCCGAGAAACGCAGCGGGGGTGCACGGGCTCTACGCCACCCATAAGCCTCACTCTCTAACCCGCATTTCTCACGGGAAAATTGAAAAAGGCTGTCGCTTCATGGCATAAGTGTTTTTGCGAGAAAAACTTCGGCCAACGAAGGAGGACAGCCTTTTGCAAACACAGTGTAGCCAAAAATCCTGCGC
>CADDZJ010000150.1 GCA_902812415.1 Acidobacteriota bacterium | reverse complement strand
AGAGATGGGAACTCGAAGTGTGTCGCCGGTATCAAAGACCGCAAGACCCCGCCGCATTCCCGCCGTGCGGTGGAGCGTAATCGCCCGGACGTGGTTCGCGTCCAGATGCTGGTAGACCTCAAGCGTAAATGAGTCCTTCTCAGTGGCTGTGACCAAGGCTTGATGGAGGGGCGGCAAAGGGCAGCACTCGATCTTCACTACGGGGCCGTGAACCTCCACGACCGTGCCTACGGGCGTCATTCCGTCAAACCGCCGGATGTTGCTCAATTTGCCCACAATTTCAGTCATTTCGGCTCCCGGTGACGCGCGAACACGAGGGTCGCGCACATTCCTTTATCCCCCAACCGCCTGATCCTGTGCTGTGACCGCCATCACACCGAAAGGTGCGCCGGCTCACAGTGCGGTTCCGCCTGGGACCGATATGCTGAAGAGGCCATGGTCCGCAAGATTGGAATTACGGAATTTCTGTGAGAAATTTCTCTGAGTTTAAGGTTTGTGTATGAGGCCGGCCGGAGCGGCGGTGCAGTATTGCCAGTTTATTCTCTTCGATTGACTTAGAACCGGGAGCGCGTGGTGCTATTGAATCTGTATGGCTGGCTACCGCCTGAGGGCGTCAAGATTGTCCTCGTGCTTCTACTCTCGTTCATGATTGGGTTGGAGCGAGAGGAACACAAGGCCTCTGGCTCCTCTTACTCTTTTGGCGGAGTCCGGACCTTCCCGCTGATCGGACTGATCGGTTATTCTCTAGCGCTTCTATCGGGCGGACAGGCGATCCCGATTGCCCTGGGATTTATCGCCCTGGCGGGATTTCTCTGCCTTTCTTACTGGCACAAGCTCAAGGCAGCAGATACCGCTGGCGTCACGACGGAGATCTCGGCGCTCGTCACCTATGTGCTGGGCGCGCTCGTCTATGACGGCCATTTCTGGATTGCCACGACGCTCGGCGTCGCTTGCGTCCTCCTGCTTGAGCTCAAGTCGGCACTCGAAAACCTCACCCAGCGTTTCCCGCCGGAAGAGATTCTCACTTTCGCAAAGTTTCTTCTGCTAACGGCCGTGATTCTGCCTGTCCTGCCGGATAAGGATTTCACCGCCTTCCGCCTGAACCCATTCAAGACCTGGTTAGTGGTGGTCGCCGTCAGTGCCATTTCTTATGCCAGTTACATCTCGCAGAAAGTGACGAAAGGGCGCGAAGGCATCATCGTTTCGGCCTTGTTAGGCGGAGCGTATTCCTCCACAGCAACCACGGTGGTCCTCGCCCGCAGAGCCAGGCAGGAACCCCATCCCCATCTCTTTGCGGGAGGAATATTGGTGGCTTCGGGCATCATGTTCATTCGCACTATCATCCTCGTTGCTTTTTTCAGTTGGAGCCTGACGCTTGCCCTCGCTCTGCCCTTTATCGTTCTGACCGGAATTGGCGTCGCTGCCGGATGGTGGTGGTCTCAACGCTCGGATGCGGAACCCGAGAAGCCTGCCAAAGAGCCGGCGCCGAAGAATCCTCTAGAATTGCGCGCCGCACTCCTCTTCGCGCTACTGTTTGTTGTCATTCTCTCGCTGTCCCAGCTCGCTGCGGTCCATCTCGGGAAGGGCGGTGTCTATACCCTCGGAGCTTTAATCGGCATCACGGACATCACTCCGTTCATCATGGGCATGACGCAGACCTTAGGCGCGTTGATTACGGTCAAAGTGGCCGCGGCAGGCATCGTCATCGCCACGGCTAGCAATAATGTGGTGAAGGGCTGTTACGCTTATGCGATTGCTGATCGCAAGACGGGGAGGCAAAGCTTTTGGCTTTTAACAGGGTTGGCCATCCTGGGCCTTGTTCCATTGATCTGGTTAAGATGAAAATTATGATCCTTGGCGCCGGCGTTCAGGGGACGCTCTACGGTGTTCGTCTCGCGCGTGCGGGTCATGACGTTACCCTCATCGCGCGGGGCATGCGGGCGGGAGAGCTGCGAAGGCGAGGTGCGGCTATTGAAGACGCTCTCGGCGGGCGAACCGATACGGTGCAACTACCGATCATCGAACAGCTACCCTCCGACGCGCACGCTGATCTATGTCTCGTCGCCATACGTCGCGAACAAATCGCGCAGGCGCTTCCGGATCTGGTGGCCGCGTCGGCAATAGGCCGCATCGCCTTTATGGTCAATCATGCCAACGGCTCGGAGGAATTGTTCAGTGCCCTGGGCCGCGCACGCGTCGTTCTGGCATTTCCAGGAGCAGCGGGCAGTGTCGACGGTGGCGTGGTTCGCTACTGCGAAGTTAGAGAGCAACGGACAGCAGTCGAAAGGAACGCTCGTGATTTTATCTCACTCTTTCGAGAGGCTGATTTTCGCGTGACGCCGGTGGCAGACATGGATGCATGGCTGCGCCGCCATGCGGTGTTCGTCACGACCGTCGCCGGGGCACTCTACGAGGCAGGCGGCGATGCCCGCCGTCTTGCCGCAAACCCGGAAGCTATCGCTACGTTCATCTTGGCGGTGCGCGAGGGCTGGTCGGCGCTTGATCGACAAGGCGTCACGTCCGCTCCTCTCGTTCTTCGCGCGATCTTCTGCTGGGTTCCTCTGAAATATGCCGTCAGTTATTGGCGACGGCTCCTCGGTTCTGCTCGGGGGAGCTCTATTTCGCGCGTCATGCGCGACACGCCCCGGCAGAAATGGCGGCGCTGGCAGCTGACGTTCGTGAGCTTCTCGATGATGTGCCCACCCCTTGTCTCGACAGGCTTTACTGTGCTATCAACCGAGCGGTGGCGAATTCACGAGCCACAAACTCGGCCCATTTAGGCACTTGACCCCTGCGGGAGCATGGCATTCTCCTCCCGTGGTGGACCCTGGTTAATTGGCTGACCGGCAGGCGTCATTCATCAGATGTTGTATTCGATCTGTGTGACCTGAGCCCGGAAGCAGGTGAAATCCCCGGATTCCAAATGCCACGAGACCTCCACCTTCACTGGAATTCGCATTCCGCCAATTTCTCGATAGTCCTCTACCCGGCCAGACCATGGTCGCAGGATAAACTTTCCACCCGTCCTCCCGGTAGCGCTTCGCTGTGATTTGATTGACTTGGCCCTTCTTATTGAAACGGAGCGTGGCCGCTACCGTCATGCTCGCGTGCCGCAGCGTAGCCTGGGCCGAATGCTCATCTATCTCCTTCCCTAGTCGGATAGGCAAGCCGTCGGAAACCAAATCGTCTCCGCCAGATAACGCAATAACTCCCCTTGATCTACTTCCGGACCCTTCGCATCCGCTATCGTAATCAGCGAGTACGGCTTCGCCTGTAACCAGCCGTGGCCGTGGAGGAACATATCGGCCACTGAGAAGGTTAGGAACGGAAAGCGTCGGACATTCGCGTACCACGCGAACGCAGGTGGCTGCGTTGTGAAATACTGTTCTGCATCCAGCAGAAGCCATTTCTGGCCTTCCTTCATTCGCAGGAGCCCCTTCTGCTTGAGGCGCACCGTTCGCATGACCTCTTTACCGGCCACTCCCGCCCGGCGTAGATAACGTTGGGCCGGTTCCGGCAGCCTGAATAAGTGTTCGTCAAGGATGACGAATGGGCGCGCTCGCCGTCCTTCTGCAAGTAGTTGGAGGACTTCTTGCCGCACTCCTTTCTCCCACTGCCGAAAAACTCACGATCCCGTTCTGGGATCTCCGCCGGTCTAGCGAGCAGGGTTGGAGAATACCGAGATTAGCCTTGCGGCAGCTACGACGGTGAGAACAAACAGCGACCCCAGGAGAAGCTCAGATCGCGGCTGAGGGTAGCGAGCTGCCTCAATCCCTAAGAGAAGTGCCGCGAGCGATAGCAGCGCCCGCTACCTGATGCTTGAAGGCGTCGATGCTCGCGTGCATTTCGTCGAATACACAAATGAGATGGAGCAAGCTCGGGCACGCGGTGAGTTGCGGACGAATGCGTTTGCCCGGTCGCGCAGAATCTTTATCGATGAGGAACCAATCGTTCAGGTTGAAGACCTTGGCGATTCGGAGGCTCTTCTCAAGCGACGCGATCACTTTGAGAACAAGGCGCAACAGCTACTCAAGAATGGAATCCTTCCCGCCGAGGATGGCTGGGGTGGTTGGCTGGGACGATATCAGAGTGCATTGAAACAAGCTGCGGTGGACGTGCAATTCCCCGAGAAGACACACGACGAAGATCGCAGCCGAAGCCGGTCGCGTGACCGATGACGCATCCGCGCACATGAGCGGAGCTCATCAGCAGCACTAATTGCCGGCCGAATTTGGCCAAGCATCGCGCAAACGCTGCGTCGTTTTCCCGCGAATGTGAACGGCGACATCCAGATGTCAGCAATGGGCGTTTACCGTCAAAGGTGAGTCGCACGTCGCCAATTTTCGGATCGCGGGTTTAAACGAGTTCGTTTCCTGCCTGAGCCTGCGCGACGCGCGGCATCACAAAAATGTCAATGGCGGGGTTGCCGGATGGTGAGTGGCGCGATCTGAATCTGTTTCGCAAGGTTATAGGCGGTCGGGAGGTCGCTGTCAGCGTATACGAGAACGCGACCGATGACGAGTACCGAATTGTTGGGTGAAAAAATCCGGGTCATTCCTTGGGGCACCGTTCCTTTCCAGCGGGGACCACTGACTAGATATTCGCGGGCCCCGGTTCCCGTGGTGCGTTTGCCAACGTAGGCAAAATTCGCGTTCTTCGACGGATCATTGAACTGCACGCAGTAGTAGCGGCCGGCGATGTCCGGCACATGCAAGATTTGCGGTCCTTTCCTGAGATCTAACCAACCGACGGTAAGGAGTGTGTCATGATTTACGCCGGTAGTCCACAACTTTGAGGCCCCGGCAGGTGGATGGAGGGGATCTGCAAAAAGCGCTTGGGACTCCGTATAGAGCGTATTGATCGGGATGGGGCCGTCGGCTCCTCCTTTAACGAGGATTGCTCTCTTGAACATTAACAGAAATATGCTCGGCCAAAAATAGATAATAACGAACCATACGGCGACGCAAACCCCGCCGAAGATAAGCAAATGTTCGTATGCCATACGCATCATTTCACTTCGACAACAGGCGGCAGCGTATCCGTGCCGTCGAGAATGGCCGCGCTGGGCATGTACGCGCGCAGCCAGATTCTGAACTTGCCTGTGGGTGCGGGCAGCCAGTTGGATTCATGGCCTGCCGGAGCGGTGTTCTGGAGATAAATGTCGACGGATCCGTCCGCGTTTGGCACGAGTCCTGATCGATTGCTGACGCAATACCGATGAATAGGATTCGCCACAAAACGTTCTTTCGCGTCGGCCATAGTCAGTGACCAAAACGCATCGACCGGCGGAAGACCGTCCGGCGGGAAATGCAGGATGTAATTGTACTCTCCGGAGAGCATACGGCCCGCGCCATCCACCTGCGTCTTCCAATAGATCGCTTCTTGCGGTGAGTTTACTGGACCGGGAAACATGCGCGCACGCAGCCCGCAGAAACATGCCGTTGCCCGGCTCGCCGCATCCGAAAATCGTGATCCAGCCGTTGATCCTCGTGGCCTTTACTCTCGCGACAATTTCGATCGTAACAACCGCTAGCCCGAAGCCGACGAAAAAGCCTTGCACCAATGCATTGCGCAGGGTCAGTGAAGCGGGAGAGAAAGACCAACGGATCACGACCCATCCGCACACCACGCCGATCAGTGCTATGAAGTACGTATAGGTTCTCTCGCTCATAGTATTTTATTTATCATCTTTGGCCGCAGGACGAACCGCAACGCAACCCGGATCGGCGAGGCCGGAATCGTTTGCTGCACGTAGTTGGAGGACTTCTTGCTGCACTTCTTTCTCCCACTGCCGAAAAACTCACGATCCCGTTCTGGGATCTCCTCCGGTCTGGCGGGCAGGGTTGGAGAATACAGAGATTAGCCTAGCGGCGGCCACGACGATGAGAACAAACATAGACCCCAGGAGAAGCTCAGATCGCGGCTGAGGGTAGCGGGCTGCCTCAATCGCTAAGAGAAGTGCCGCGAGCGATAGCAGCGCCAGCGAAATGCCCCGGTGGAAACGGCCGATTTCGGAAGTTAGCCATGAATCCATCTCTCGTTCGATCTCGCGACCGGTATGAGACTCCGTGCATTGCGCTTTGATGCGGCAAGCATTGCAGGCATGGGCCGGGGCTTTGTACCGGACGATGCGCCGGTGATGGTCCACATCCGTGCGCTGCAAGTGCTGCCCGGTCGGACATTCCCAGCGGTCGAAGTCCCGGTGGAACTTGAACCCCGCAACTTCGTACTGCTCCGAGCGGCGGTGCGAATGTATCGCCAGCCGCTCCAGCACAGCGGCCACGATCATGAGGAACAAGGCGTAACCTGCCGCAAGCAGGACTTCTATGGGAACAGCTCTGAGCATTCTATCCCTTCGCGGACTCGACAACTTCAGTAAAGAGCACCTCGCCGGTTTCTTCTAACTCTGCGCGCGGCCTCATGTGACGCACACCCAGCCAGCAGAGATAAACCAGCGGCAGTACACCGCCAACGATGAACACCGCGTCGCCCGGTAGCCTGAGCCATTCGATCACTCGGTTGGTAGGACCGGTGACGAATTTCAGTGTGCGCGCATCGAAATAGCCACTACTCACTGAGTGATAAAGTTGAAGAATCCCCAGCGGCAGAAGTGTGGCAAAGACCATCCAAACCAAGCCGAGATTGAGCGACCAGAAGCTCATTTTCGCGGCGCGCTCAGACCAGCGGTCTTCCGGAATGATATATCGCAGGCAAAAGAGGGCTAGGGCGACGGCCAACATGCCGTAGACACCCATCATTGCGGCATGGGCATGATTGGCTGTCAGCGCGGTGCCAATTTCATAATAAGAGACGATCGGCAGGTTGATGAGGAAGCCGAAAATGCCAGCGCCCAGAAAGTTCCAGAAGCCCACGGCCGCCAGGAACATGACGGACCAATAATGCGGAAATGGCGTGCGGGATTTTGCTCCCTGGCGGGCGCCCAGTTGCAGGAAGCTCCAGGCTTCAAGGGTGAGAAAAGTGAGCGGAATGACTTCCGCGGCAGAGAAGAAAGCTCCCAGCGCCATGTGGACCGCAGGTTCTCCAGAGAAATAGACGTGGTGCATCGTCCCGATGATGCCTCCTGCCGAATAAAGCACGATATCAAGGTAAATCAAGGCCAGCGCCACGCGCTCGCGTACGACCCCGAGGAGCACGAAAATGTAAGCGACCATCACGGTGGTAAAGAGCTCCAGAAAATCCTCCACCCAAAGGTGGACCACCCAGAACCGCCAGTAATCGGTGGTGGTAAAGTTTGAGCTGGGTCTGGCGAGCAAGCCTACTGCGTAAAAGGCAGGAATGGAGAGAGCGGAAAAAAAGAAAAGCCACGGCATATTGCCCCGATGCTCGGTGCTAAGCTTTGTGCGAAGTCCCCGAAACAAGATCACTACCCAGAAGAAAAGTCCCAGGCTGAGCAATGCTTGCCAAAATCGGCCTAAGTCGAGATATTCAAATCCCTGATCGCCGAACCAGGACCATCCGCGCGAGATCCATCCCTGAATGCCCGCCATCTCTCCGAGCAAGCTGCCAAACACGACTAGGGCCAGGGCGCCGAGCAGCGCGTAGGCCAGCCAGTGTTGGCGGCGCGGCTCACGGCCTGCAATCATGGGCGCGAGGAAAATGCCCGCTGCCAGGTAGGATGTCGCCACCCAGAAGATCGCCAGTTGTACATGCCAGGTGCGGGCCAGATTGAACGGCAGCAACGCGTTCAGATGCAACCCAAAGAAGCTCGAAATGTCCGCGCGGTAGTGCTGGGAAGCACCGCCTAATAACGTCTGTGCCAAAAACAGCAGCGCCATCACCAGGAAAAACCAGGCAGTGGCCCGCTGGGCGGGCGTCAGCGTGACTTTGCCCGGAGGCTTAAAGGAAACGGTCCGCTGCTCGGCTCCGTGCCAGCCGAGAAATCCCCACCGGCCGAAGGCAAACAGCAGGATTCCGATACCTCCCAGTAAGGCGATCAATGAAAGCACACTCCACACCACCATGTCCGCCGTGGGGTGATTACCTACAAGCGCCTCAGGCGGCCAGTTGTTAGTGTACGAATATGCCTTGTGTGGCCGTAATGCTGCCGACGCCCACGCGGACCATGCGAAGAAAGCCGTGAGCCGTCTGATGGGCTCCGAGCCAGTAATTGCCTCTGGACGCAATCCGTACAGATTGCTTGCTTGCCCGAAGTAAGTTTGATAGTGGCCGCATAGCTGATTAAAGGCTGCCGTCTGTGCTTGGGTGAGCGTAAGCGTATCTGAAACGGGGTCATACCGGTTGGTCTTGAAGTCGGTGACGGTTTGCGCTTGCGCCCGGTCCGAGCCGGCTTGACGGTAAAAGGCGTCCACGGCGAGGGCAGCGCGGTGCAGATAGTCCGCCGTGAAATCGGGACCCAAATATGCGCCGTGGCCGAAAATCGAGCCGTACTCCATCAGCCCGTTGCGCAGGAAAATCTGCTGGCCGTCCAGAATGTCCGCGCGCGTAAACAGCACGCGGCCGCTCGGATCGGTAACTCTTCCCGGAATCGGCGGCTCCCCGGTATATGTGCGAT
>CADDZJ010000149.1 GCA_902812415.1 Acidobacteriota bacterium | reverse complement strand
CGAGACGCCTACATGCGAGAACTTGATAGCCTCTACCCGCATTATCATCTGGCCCAAAATAAAGGTTATGGCACGCCGGAACATCTGAAAGGCTTGCAGCAATACGGCCCCTGCCGCGAGCATCGAAAGTCCTTCCAGCCAGTCAAGGATTATCTGCTCCCACTTTTCGACCCTGCCTGAGAAGCCAGCGTCCGCCCCCGGAGCTCCCCGTATCCTGTAATTAAAAGCCCTGTCGCCTGTCATTCCGAGCGAAGCGTCGGGGAATAGCGCTGTCCCAAAGTAGTTGGCAAAGCCTCACTCATGAGGTTATATTCTTCCGAGCATCCACGAAAAAGCGCCCAACGAAAAGGAGAGGCGATGGCCTATCTCATCCTGAGTTGTGACGGCGGCGGAATCCGAGGTCTGATAACAGCTTTACTCTTACAGGATCTGGAAAAGGACTTTGGAATCCTGGAACGAGTGAAGCTTTTCGCGGGCACATCGACCGGCGGCATTCTGGCGCTGGCGCTCGCGAGCGGACTTGGAATCGACGCGATTGTCAACGTTTATCAGAATGACGGCTCGCAAATTTTTACGTTGCTCCATCCTGGCGAACTCGACGCTTTGCTGGAGCGTCTGAAGCTTGCTCCTCGCCCCCCGGCAGGCGACCCTCAGATGCACAACATCGTCGAGCAGGTCTGGGAAAATCTCGATTCGCTCTTTTACGTCCGCTATAACAACACAGGGCTGGCTTCAATCCTCGAATCACTATTGCCCAATCGCCCCCTGCGCGAGCTTCGCAGTGTCATGGTCACGGCCTTTCAACTCGATAGTCCGAAAGGCTGGCAGCCAATCACCATTAATAATGTGATCGAGAATCAGGGCGCGGATACCTTGCCTATTGATGCAGCGCTGAGCACCGGCGCGGCTCCCACCTACTTCCCTCCTTACAAACATCCCCAGTATGGTTACTGCGTGGATGGAGGCGTGTTTGCCAATGATCCTTCGTCACTGGCGCTTGCGGTGGCGTTGCAGGCGGGAATCCCGCTTTCTGAAATCGCCTTGCTTTCGCTCGGCACCGGTTTTGCAATCCAGAAGATCGAGATCGTCCTTCCGCCCGCCTTTTACGGGCCGCTCCTCTGGCTGCTGCCGATTGCGCTGCCTTCAATGCCTGCCACGCCGCTGATCGAGGTGCTTCTGAGCGGCGTTGGACCTGTCGATAGCTTTCAATGCCAGCAGATTCTACATGGCAACTTCATGCGCGCCGACGCGCCCTTGCCCACATTTATCAGCATGGATGACTATCGTGCGGTAGATCAGCTCCAAAATGCGGCTGAATCTTACATACGAAATAGCCCCGCATGGCAGCAAGTGCGCGCCTGGGTTGGGAAGCTTCTTTAAGCGCTGCACGTCGTAAGCGTGCTGCTCTATTTCCTCCCTCACCTGCCAGATCGCATCGTCCTTTCGCGTGCGCGGAGAGGATCGGGAGATAAAGAGTTCTCCAAATCTGCGTTATACTGAAGTCCATGGATATCGAAAAGACGATGCAGTTTATTCTGGAAACTCAGGCCAGGTTGGAAGCATCATGCCAAAAGCACGACGAACAAATCGCCGAGAATGCTCGCCAGATTCAGGAACACTCCAGCATGATCCGCCAACTTGCGGATGTTAGCTTGTCCCTCGTGCATCACGGCGAAGAGACCGACCGCCGTATCCGGGAATTGGCCGAGGCGCAGGCCCGCACGGATTACAAGCTCAATGCCCTGATTGATACGGTGGATAAACTGGTGCGGCGCAACGGAAATTAACGATAGATTCTCCACTCGCCGTTATCTATCCTGTTTTTCCCTGCCCTCCAATTTGACCCTGCGAATCCCATTTTCCGCACACAACCGATAAAGCGCGCCATGCACACTGCTCGGGAAAACCAAAGCGCAGGACGTCTGGCCTTTTTGTTTTTACCCTCTATGTGGTAGCATCCTCGCCTGTGTTAAAAACAAAGAAGCCAAAAGCTCCACAATATAGGTTCGGGATTGGTGAATGGTACGGTGTGCCCCTTACCGTACTTAGTCCGGCGGAACGGCGTAAGCTTGCGGAGGTTCAATATCTTCCTAAATCTGAACAGCCGGCATTTGGCTGCCCTTTCCAACGTGAAGTAAATTGCAACAAGCCGGGTGGGGTTTGCTCCCTACGCCTGTATGAGAAATCATCACAAACGGGAGAAGTAAAGCCTACGACGGGGGAATCTGGGCAGTTGCGCACTGTATGCCCGTTACGCTTCGAGGAGGATCGCTTAATCTATCGGTGGGTTAGTGAAACCATTTTAGGCTCTAATGATCCAGTGGTGCTTGGTGAGATTGGCTTTCTGGAGTCACCGCCTTCTCCAGAAATCGAGGCGGTTCCATCTGATGTTGGGAGAATTGACAGAGTTTTAGTCGTGCGTAACAGCAAACCACTTTCGTGGTGCGCCTTGGAAGTCCAAGCCGTTTACTTCCAAGGGCGCGCTATGAAAAACGATTTTGCCGTCATCCGGGGCCACCTTGGTGATGCCCTACCATTCCCAGCCGCCTTGCGACGACCTGATTATCGCAGCAGCGGCCCAAAGCGCCTCATGCCTCAGTTACAAATTAAAGTTCCATCTCTGAGAAGATGGGGCAAGAAGATGGCTGTCGTTGTGGATCGCAGCTTCTTTCTCGCTATGGGAAAAATGCGAACGGTGCCTCATATCTCCAGCTGTGATGTGGCGTGGTTCATTGTGAGGTATGAAGAAACTACTGACGGTCGGTTCCGGCTATTCCGAGACAGCGTTCAGTTCACAACACTGGAAGATTCAGTAGAGGGCTTGACTGCCGGCGTTCCGGTGAGTCTGGAGATCTTCGAGAAGCGTATCTTGGCTAAGCTGGAGCGGCTTTCGAGCCCATCCAAGATCACGTCCAATTAACAATTCGTACATGATTTCATGATGGGTGTTTTTCATAGGGATTTTATATGTATCGAACCTGAAGCGAGAGGCCAGTGCTCGGATTGGCTTGGCATCGTCGTAGGTCATCAGGAAATCCCCCCTTGCCAAAGAAATCTCATAGAACAGCTTCTCATGGTCGATTTGCGAGTGGGCGTACAACCTCCGGCCGGCTACGGTATAGGGAGGATCAATGAAGAAGGCTATCTCATTTCGGTCGGCGTTATTATGGATGAACTGAATGCCATCCTGCTGTCGGAATCGAATCCGATGCCTGTTTTCGAAAATTGCCAGGATTCGACGAGCCAGAGTCTCTGGATACCAGCGCGAAGCTAGCCCGTGCCCATTCTCTCCCCGTTTCATCAAGCTGGCACCGGGAGCCATGATTCCGCCACGCTGAACGCGATTTCGCAAAATCGTTTGAAATGCCCTATCGAACTGGCTCGTCGGGCATCTCGATAGGCATGACCGCACAGACTCGTCTGATAAGCGAAAAGACATAATCTCGGAAGCCAATCGCTCTCCCTGCAGGCTCAAAATAGTCTTCCATACTGAAGCTACATCTTGATCAATTTCGACAAGAGTGAGCTTTTTAGCCAAGCCATCAAACAAAACAGAGAGTCCAACAATACCTCCACCAGCAAAGGGTTCAGCAAACTCCATTGGGCGGTGGGGCAGGCTCTGCATCCATTGCCGAACATACGGAACCAACCATGTCTTGCCACCGGGATACCGGAATGGACTCCGATGAGGAACCGAGGCGACATTGATTACACGAGGGGTCATCGTGTGCAATCATAATCAGGCAGTGAGAAATCCGCAAGGGAGCCCTTCAGCAATTTTAAGACTCTGTCCATCTTCAGGCTTGGGTAACTTTTCTCGGTAATTTTCTTGATAACTGAGATACAATAAGACCTTACGCGGATGCGCCAGGGTTGTGCCGCGGTGGTTAAAAGGTGGGAGCTTGTCCTCACGCCTGAGAGCTAAGGCGACGAAATATCATACGGGGACAAGTTTTTCCGCTACACGGGGCAGGGGCACAAGGGCTTGATGCGCAACCACGCCAGCCAATATTACTCCTTGATTCTCTTCGCTTTTTTCCTCGGCGGATTCTTATTTATCGTTTCTTCTGCCCAAGCCGAGCATATTGTCCTGACCCAGGATGGCCAAGGCCGCCTCGTTTACATCAACATCGCTGACCCACAGCATGCTGCCGAAAGCCGCCATCCTCGTCCCCTGCACCCCTCTTACCTCCCGCTTCCAGAATCTTCCGAAAAGCTTTCACAGTGGGTGGAACAGGCTTCCGGACGATTTAACTTAGACCCCAGGCTGGTTGATGCGGTGATCCGGGTTGAATCAGGTTACAACCCGCGCGCTGTCTCTCCCAAAGGGGCTCTCGGGCTGATGCAGCTTATTCCAGCCACAGCTCAGCGTTTTGGCGTTCAAGATCCCTGGGACCCCAAGCAGAATATTCAAGGCGGAGCCAGCTATCTGCGCTATCTCCTGGACCTTTTCAAGGGGAACGTGCCGCTTACGCTCGCGGCCTATAACGCAGGCGAACATTCTGTTCTGCGGAACCGCGGCATTCCGGCGATTCCTGAAACTGTGGACTACGTGCAAAAGGTCACGTCGCTTTATCAAGGCTCCGGCGCGGCGCAGGGTAAAATCATCGCTCAAGCTCCTCCACCGCGTCAGGAGACTATTGATCGCTATGTGGACGCCCAGGGCGTGATCCACTTTACAAACGATGGAGGATTTTGAGCGCCGTCGCAGGCGAAAGGCCATGAGAAGGAATCGGGCCGTTATCAGTTCCGTTTCGGTTGTCCTTCTGCTGGGCGGGATTGCCCTCTCAGGCATGGCCTCGTTCGGCGCAACTCCAACGCGCAGGCAGAAGGCAGCGGCAGCCTATCACCGGGCTGAACGATTGCGAGTGACGCTCGAAACCGGGTCGAATCGCAGCGTGGCTCAGTATATGAAAGTGGTGCGCGCCTTTGAGCTGGTCTATCGCATCGATCCCGGCTATCCCAAGACCCCGGCAGCCTTGGCGGCTGCGGCTGAAGTTTACGAAGAAATGGGCCGTCGCTTCGCAGACGACCGTTACTACTCGAAGTCCATTGCAGCCTATCGCTTCCTGATTTCTCAATATCCGCAAAGCACTTTGGCAAGCGATGCCCTTCTGACCATCGCCGACATTTACCGAACGGAAATCGAGAACCCCGAGCAAGCCCGCACGGCCTACCAGCAGTTCCTCAAGCTGCATCCTCATTCAAGCCGAACTGCGGAAGTTAAGAAAAGAATTGCGGAGATCGACCGTTCGCTGGCGCGATGGTCTCGCGAGCAAAGGCCGCAGCGGCAACCTGCCTTGGCAGCCCAGGCTTTGCCCGGCCCGCCGCAGGATGAACCAAACCCTTATCCGGGCTCCCGGGAGGTCAGCGGGATTCACGATTGGGTGGGACCGAACTACACGCGCGTGGTCATTCGCCTGGATGGTCCGGTTAAATTTAACGCGATGCATCTAAAAAACCCGCCGCGTTTGGTGTTTGATCTGGCTGATGCTCATCTCAGCCCTGCCTTGGCTAAAAAGGTTTTTCCGGTTGAAAATGGATTTCTTGAGCGGGTGCGCATCGCCCAATTCAAGCCCGACGTGGCGCGGGTAGTCCTCGACGTGCCGCAGATTGAGGATTATTCTGTCTTTTCCCTCCCCAATCCTTTTCGGCTGGTCATTGACATTCAGGGCGCAAAGGCGCTGACCGCAAGCAATACTAAACCACAGTCTCGCTCGACGCTTCGTCATTCAATCGAAGGCCGGCAAGCCCTGGCCACCTCCAAGGCGCCGGCAAAAAGCGCCGGTTCTGAGAAAACTCCGTCGAGCGCGTCAGCCGCGCCAGATGCTTCCGTGGCCGATGGCAATTCCGAGGCTTCCGAAATCAGCGACGTCGCCGCGCCTTTACCCCCTGCGTCCAATTCCGACACGAGCCCCAGGAATTCCCTTCGCGCTCGTCCTTCTTCTGCTGCTTCCTCTGAAGTGGAACTTTCGCAGCCAAGCTCCAACGACTCACTCTCCGGGGTTTCTCCCACACTGACGCGGGCTCTTGGCTTGAAGATCAGAAGAATTGTGATTGATGCAGGACACGGCGGACATGATACCGGAACGATTGGTCCCACTGGTGTGGAAGAAAAGAACGTGGTCCTCGATGTGGCCTTGCGGCTGCGCAAATTGATCGTGCGAAAAATGGGCTGCCAGGTGATTATGACTCGCAGCAATGATACGTTCATCCCGCTGGAAGAACGAACGGCAATCGCTAACGAATACGGCGCAGACCTTTTTATTTCCATCCACGCCAATTCCAGCCACGATCCGAGCGCGCGCGGCATTGAAACCTACTATCTGAACTTCACCTCCGATCCTGAAGCCTTGGCGCTGGCGGCCCGGGAAAATGCGACCTCACGCGAATCCGTTTATCAACTTCAGAGTCTCGTCAAAAAGATCGCTCTCTCGGAAAAAATTCAGGAGTCCGCGGAGTTTGCAAAAATTGTGGACCACCAGTTCTCCATTCAACTTGCTCGGGATGGGAACCCGCAACATGACCGCGGAGTGAAGAAAGCGCCATTTGTGGTGCTGATTGGCGCCAATATGCCTTCCATCCTGATTGAGATTTCCTTCCTTTCCAACCCACACGATGAACACCTGCTTCGCAGCGGAGCTTATCGTGAAAAAATCGCCAAGGCGCTCTACAGTGGCATAGCTCATTATGTGGACAGCCTTGGCACAATCCGCGTAGCTCAGGATGCCCCATCATCATCCCCCGCCCAACACGCCTCGCCCAGTTTCTGATATCCTATGACTGATGTTTTCCCTTCTTTTGCGCCTCCTGGCATGCCTGTTTTTTGCTGGAGCGCTTCCGCTGGCGGCATACCAGAAAACCCTGGTGATTCCGCTGGTTCAGGCGTCAAAGTGGCAACTCGCATCCTCGAATAAACTCGACCTGAACGTGCTGGAGAAATTCGGCAGCCAAATCGAGGTGGATCAGGAACTCGGGGTTAAGTCTGGCATCGAACGAACCTATCGTCTGGGAAGCACTGAGACTTCCGCCATTTTCGAGGAAGCAGCAGATCCATCTTCGGCCTACGCTCTGTATACCTTCTATCGCAGCGCGGATATGTCCCCCGTGCCGGGGATGCAACTGACGTCGATGAATGCTCGGCAGGCCATCATGGCGCGAGGGCGGTACTTTATTCGTGTGCTCCGCCCCGCTTCCGGCATTGCATCAAATCGCGATTTTAGATCCCTTCTCCTGATGATTGGCGGCGCTCACCTTACCACCGAAAACCTCGAGAGCCTGCCCATTGCCCTTCCCCAACAGGGCCTGGTTCCTGGTAGTGAAAAATACCTGCTGGGCATTGAGGAAGCCAAACGGGTACTACCCTCTTTCTTTCCGGCTCGGCTCATTGGGCTGGAGGATGGAACCGAAGCGCAATTGGGAGCTTATGTCACCAGTCATGGCCGCCTCACATTACTGGAAATCAGCTATCCAACTCCCCAAGTGGCCCAACTGCGTTTCAAGGCGATGGCGGATGGGTTGAAAATCAATCAGGACCGAGGGCCAGAGTCGATTTATGGCCGACAGGAAGGTTCTTATGCACTACTGGTTTTGAATTCCAAATCCGCTGCGGCTGCCAATGAACTCTTGAACCAGCTTAAAGTCACGCAAGACGTCAGTTGGAGCCCACGTTACCAGGGAGATAAGGGAACGACGGTTTATCAGATGTTGGAGTTGATCATCGCCAATCTCGAATTGGTGCTAATCATCGCCCTCTTGGCGATTCTGGGCGGTATTTTGATCTTCCTAACTAAGCGCTTGATTACAAAACTCTTCCCGAATTCGTCCTGGTCTCGCCCGGATGAAGATGAACTCATAAGATTGAATTTGAGTTAACATAAACTAAAGATTATGTGCAACTTATATTAATTTATTAAAGAAAAGCTTTAAGTAAGATCAGAGGCGTTCCCACATAGTGAGAATGTCTGATGACATTCAATTAAGCTTTTTATTTTCAATATCTTAATTGGATAAAAATTTTTATAAAAACTCCTTGACATCAGCCAGCGCGATTCAATAGACTCCCTTCGAGTTTAGTTGGCGGAGCGCGTCCGCCTTTCTATTCTCCTCTTAAAAGTGCTCACCCGCGGGTTTGGCGAAAAGCATGAATCCGCTGGGTGAGCATTTTAATGTTTGACCGAGCCGGCGTAGCTCAGTCGGTAGAGCAACGGTTTCGTAAACCGTAGGTCGGGGGTTCGATTCCCTTCGCCGGCTCCACTTTCCCATTTATTTTCTTATGGTTGTGCGACATGGTTTTCCGATCATCCTAACTCAGGTGCATATTGGGTGCATATTGCTTCCAATTTGCGCATCGCAGCCGCAGCATCAGCCGGCACGGATTTCACGTAGCTATTCATGTTGGTTGAAAGGTTCGAGTGCCGAAGAATCGCCTGGATGGTCTTGTCGGGCACGCCGAGTCGATGAAGGTTGGTAGCCAGCCCGCGCCGGAACGCATGCCAGCCGTGCCAAGCGATCGCTGCTTCCCTAAACTTTGGCTTCACCTGCCGTTTGAG
>CADDZJ010000148.1 GCA_902812415.1 Acidobacteriota bacterium | reverse complement strand
CACTTATCGTGCCGCGTGGCGTCTCGAAAATCAGGATTATAACTGAATCTTGGGCGGCGCGGATGGAGACAAATGAGACATTTGAGACAGTTTTTGCGCCGTTTCAGGCGCGGGGAAGAACGTGGCCTGGGCATCCTGCCCATGCGCGCGGCCAGGATGGCCGTGCCACAAGCGGATTTGCGGTCCGCGCTACCCTGCTTACTTTACTCGCGAGCCAGCCGCGCGAATCGGATGGATTCAAGCAAGTTCTTGGAAATGTATGGCTGGGAGGCAGGGATTCGAACCCCGATACGCAGATCCAGAGTCTGCAGTCCTACCGTTAGACGACCTCCCAACGGCTCAGCATTTCTAGAAGTACCTGTCCTTTTGCCCTCTTGTCAAGCCGATTCGAGTCCGCTGATTCGAGGCTTGGCCCTCCCCCAAATGATGGGAGCGTATTTTTTGAGAGAAGCTCTTCACACGGATTCGCCCGGCTTGGGCTGCTTTTTCTTGCTTCTTGTCTCTTGTCAGAAGTTGTGAAAAAATCTCGCTGTAGCGGCGATCTGTGATCGCCGGGTTTTCGCTTTCAAAAACTTCGGCGAACGTAGTTCGCCGCTACAACGGCGCGGTTTAATTTTTTCACACCTTCTCACTTGTCACTTTTCCCTCATCACCGCTGTTGGGATTTCTGGCGGAGCTTATCCTGAGCGCCCGCCCGCTGTTTAGCGGGTTCATAACGCCAGAAACTTCAGCTAACCTCTACGCGGAATCGACAACTTGTGTGAAGTTTCTGGAGCGCCGAAATCCCAGGATTCTTCGCTATCGCTCAGAATGACAGGCGAAGGGCTCGGAGTGACAAATGAGGGCTCGACGCCCGAATGAGGGAATCTGAGATTTGGGCGGATTCCTTCCCTGATGAGGCAGGGGTGAAACCAGGGGATGACACGCTGGTTGTCGGCGCATTCCTTGACTTCGGCGTTGCCGCAAAATAAAATTTGAAGTGGCAACTCAGGAGGTCACGATGAGAGCCGTAGGCTGCACGGAAATGGAGAAAATTGAAAAAGGGCCGCGCTCGGTCTGGGGAGTGTTTGTGATTTTACTGGTTGCGGCTGCTTTCCTGGCCGGCGGTCTGGGGAACGCGTTCGCCAAGGATTCCAACGGCAAGAAGCTGACCAAGCAGGAAAAGCGCCGTCAGAAGGCTATTCAGAAGGAAATGGAGAGCCCTTACAAGAAATGGATGGAAGGGCCCATTTCCTACATCATCACGCCTGAGGAGCGAGCCGCCTTCAAAAAGCTCACGACTGATGACGAGCGCGAGCAGTTCATTGAGGCTTTCTGGGAGCGTCGCAACCCCAATCCCGGCAGTCCTGAAAACGAATTCAAAGAGGAATTTTACCGGCGCATCGCCTACGCCAACGAGCATTTCGCATCCGGAATTCCGGGCTGGAGGACCGATCGCGGCCGCATCTATATTATGTACGGGCCGCCCGACGAGCAGGATAATCACGATTCAGGCGGCACCTACATTGCCGACCCCAATGAGCTTCCCTACACAGGCCCCGGCTCCAACGAAATGACGACTTATCCGTTCGAGGATTGGTACTATCACTACATTCCTGGCATTGGCGAGAATGTGAAGCTGGAATTTGTGGACCCCACAATGACCGGCGAGTTCCGCCTCACGATGAACCCCTGCGAAAAGGACGCCCTGGCTGAAGTTCCGGGCGATATGACCGGATGCCAGGGCGGAGTTTCGATCGGACCTATCTTTAACCCGAATTCGGTGATTAACCCATCCCAACTGGGTAGCAATGCCATGGTCACAACAACCATCATGCCGGAGAGGATGGAGGAATTCACCCAGCTTGACACTTACGCCAAGATCTTCCAGCCCCCGGCAGTGAAGTTCAACGATCTTCGCGCCGTGGTAACACACCGCATCACCGAACAGTTGTTGCCCTTCAAGGTGCGGGTGGACTATATCCGCCTGACGGAAGATGAAGTCCTGGTGCCGATCACCATTCAGATTGCTGATAAGGACCTGGAATTCCAGAATAAAAATGGCGTCATGCACGCCACGATGGATATCTTTGGGCAGCTAAGCACGCTGAGCGGCAGAGTGGCTTCGACTTTTGAGAACAGCCTGGTGCTGGATGTGCCGAAGGATGAGTTCTCGGCTTACGCCAATCACAAGTCTGTTTACCAGAAGATTGTCCCGCTACGCCCGGGGCGATATAAGCTGACCGTGGTGCTGAAGGATGACAATAGCGGTCACATGGGTTCAACAGATATCGGCGAGGTGGTTCCAGACTATCCGGATGACACTTTGGAAAGCAGTTCGCTGATTCTGGCTGATCTGATTCAGCAGGTGCCGACGACAAATGTTGGCACAGGACCGTTCGTGATCGGGAGCACCAAAGTGCGGCCCAGCGTGGGTGATGTGTTCACGCGCAATCAGCGCCTGGGCATCTACATGCAGGTTTACAACCTGGGGGTTAATCCTAAAACCCATCGCCCGAATGCGCAGATCGAATATACGTTGCTGAAAGATGGCAAAAACATTTTCACCTCAATTGAGAACTCGGATGACATTAAGAACGCCTCCAGCCAGTTGACGATCGAGAAGACCATGCCGCTCGAACCCTTGACACCGGGCGCGTATACAGTGGCCATCAAGGTGACGGACCACATCAAGAATAAGAGCATTTCACCGACAGCGTCGTTCGTGCTGCAACAGTGAAAAGCGACGCGCGATAAGTCTTAGCTTTTACTTAACTTTCCCACTTTGGGAAAGTTCCTTCCCTTTCATGGGCTTCCCTCTGCGAATGGGGTTGCGTCCTTTCGCATCAGACCTTCAGATCTAATACAAAAAACAGGCTGTTAGGGCAAAGTGTGTTTGGCATATGAAATGCCCTTATGCTCTGCTCTAAAGGTCAGCCGGTTGTTTGAAAAAAACACAAACTTGAGAGGATTCCATTGAGAAATAAGAAGCGCAGCCTTTTATTATTGCTAGCAAGCGCTCTCGCTCTTTTGGGCACGCCCAACCATTCTTTGGCCACCACGGTTACGGTGAAGCTGACGGGCGTGAATGGCGCCACACAGGGAGGCGTCTATGCGGACCCCTACTATGGCACGATCAATAAGGGGTCTCAGGTTGTCCTGGTCTGCGATGACTTCAATCACGAGACGGATATCGGTGAGTCCTGGCAGGCGACGGTGTCAACCTTCGCCGATCTCAATTCGGTAAGGTTCAAGCAGAACACTCCGGCGCAGACGCTGCAAGACTATGAGGAAGCCGCCTATCTTTACAATCAGCTTCTGAGTCACCCTTCGCAGTATGGCGATATTTCATTTGCATTGTGGGCTCTTTTCTCTCCCAATGCCAAAAATTCATCGGGCTTTACCGCCAACTCGCAGAACTGGCTTAATGCGGCTCAATCGCAAACCTTCCATGCCGGCGAGTTCTCAAATTTCCTTATTTTGACTCCTGTCAATTCTCGATCCGATTCACCACAGGAATTTCTCACCACAACGGCAACACCCGAACCGGCCAGCCTTCTTCTTTTAATGAGCGGCCTGGCTGCCGTCTCGCTGCTGTGGAGAAAAAAGTTATTGGCGTAGCGCCGGGGCGGAATCCCTGCCGAAGACGCTGATGCCATGGGTTTGGGAGGGGAAAGGGCGCGCTCCTTTTCGCTTCGGATGTCATCCGATGAGAAGGAGCGCGCTCGCAATTTTTTATGGGGTCCTTCGCCTGATCTGCTAAAATAAGGGCATATCTTTTCAGCCGTTGCCTGAGGTGTGTTGCGACCTGTGGGAGGCGGGGAAATCAAGAGGATCGGGAAGGATTTTCCATGGCAACCTTAACGATCGGCAAGGAGGCTCCGGTTTTTGAGCTTGTCGGAGTCGATGGAAACAAGTACAACCTCAATCATACGCTTACCCATAGTCCAATCCTTCTGATATTTTTCAAGGTTTCATGTCCAACTTGCCAATTTACCCTCCCGTTTGTGGAAAGGCTTTACCGCCAGATCCGTGAGCGCGGGGGACAAATCTGGGGTATCTCCCAGGATAATCCGGAAGAAAGCCGAAAGTTTGCCCAGAAATTCGGGATATCGTTTCCCATTCTCGTGGATGAGAAGCCCTACCCCGTTTCCAGACAATATGGCCTGAAGTTTGTTCCGACCCTTTTCCTTATCGATAAAGAGCGGGGGGTTCGAGTCACCGGCGACGGGTTTTCAAAGGCCGATTTGCTTGAGATTCATAGAGTTTTGGGGACGGAGTTCGCCTTGACTCTTCCACCTTTGTTTCGGCCTGAAGAAAAGATACCCGAGTATAAGCCGGGCTGAACGTCCAAAGGCTAGCTCCAGGTCAGGAGCATTGGAACACTGTAGAAAATCGGATGAGTCGCCTTCCATGAGAGTTTTTGTGAGGGGGAAGAAGCGAACGCCAAAACCGTTGAACCCCGCTAAAGAGGCTCGGCGCCAGGCGCGTTCAGTCCTGGGCCAGGCGCCGCCAACTCTTGCTCATACCCCTCGTAGAGAGAAACCGCCAAAACACAAAAAGCGAGACGTGGAGTCGATTTTCCAGGAGAATTCCCATCGGGAACCATGAGCTACAGATATATTTGTAAAAAGATTGTCATTTCCTGGTCTTTCTTATGGTAAACTTCGCTTCAGTTCACGTTAGATGGGTGATTTTTACTCGTTTAGTCTGAAAGAACATGTCTTGGGCGCTTGCGGTTCTCACTCTGATTCTGGTGGGCTATGTGTGCCGTCGCATCTTGCACCTGGACCGGCGCTCGCAATGGCGGCGCGGTCTTACGCCCCTTTCCGCGGAACGCGAGCAGATTTACCAGCCGGTCGCCCTGGAGATTGAAACCCAAACTGCCATTCTGGGAATCTCCCTCAATGAAGCGCTTGGAGAGCGCGAGGTCGGGAATCAGGAGAATGCCTGGAGGCTGGTGCGCCTGGCGGTATGCCAGTGGGACCGCCTGGCTGAAATTGTTACGCTCATGCTTCATGCCATTGCGGAAGATCTGCCCGCCTCGCGCTCCATCGTCGCGGTGCGCAGCATCACCACCAACCGCTTCAGGTCACGAGCGATGATGGAATTCGTGGGCACGTGGGACCTGCTGGACCAGTTGATCTTTCGCTCCAAGCTCCGCTATCAGCTTCATATTCGCGTGCTGCGCCGCGCCATTGAAACGCTCAGCGCGGAATTTCGAAGGAACTATCGCTCCGCCGAGCGATCTTCGGAATCAGCCGATGAGATGTGGAGCAATCTTGACCCTGCGTTTCATGATTACGACCTCATCATCAAGGAATCTCTCCTTGCCTTGCGAGCCTTTCTCATCGCCCTGCCTGATTCAGTCTTGCAGGACTTTGCGTCCAGCCTCAAGGCTGTTGTGACTCACAGCGTCCGTTCCAAGGCCGCTCCCGCTCCGCGCCAAGTGGAATTCTAATCAGGCCCGCAAATATCCCTGCTTTCAATTCTGCCAACACGAATCTTTACAAACTGTTTCGAAACCCTGCACCCAATCAACGGCTTGGCGAAAAAACCGTCAAGCTGTCATCCTGAGGAGCCGAAGGCGGTCCCATTCGCTGCGCTCAGGGCAGGCTCTGAGTGAAACGAAGGAAGGCCCCCCTGTATTTAGGGGATTCTACAAATGCCAAGATGCTTCGGCGCGTTCAGCATGACAGTTCCCAAGCTTTTTCGGCAATCTGTCAGGCAAGTGAAGAAGGGTGCTGAAACAGCTTGCAGTTACCTGAGTGGGAATCCTCTCGTATGGGCCGGATATCTACTGTGGATCAAAACCTGATGTATGCCGCAATGGGAAACAGCGCTTATTGCTGCGCGCCCATTGCCAGCCGCTCAACTTCGGCGATTTGGCGCTGGATTCTCTCGTCACCGGGATGAAGGGATGAGGCTTTATGAAGGAACTCCAGGCAATCGGAATAGTTCTTCTTCAGACAGCGCTGGCGGGCCTGAATGAGAGCTTCATTGAAGAGAAGCTCAGTCGTGTCCGGGTCCTGCGGGTTAAGTTGGTGGGCGCGCTCAAGGGTTTGAAAAGCTTCCTGATCCTGTTTAAGAGCGTAGAGGGTTGCGCCTAATAAGGCCGATGATCCAAAGTACTCTGGCCGCAACTCGACTGCTTTGCGAAGGGGCGCAAGCGCATCCGAATAACGCCGAAGCCGAAAGTAAGTAAGTCCCAGGTTGTGCTCTGCCGCCCACGAATCCGGGTCTATCCGGACGGCTGCTTTAAGCGGCGGCAGGGCGTCATCATAATCGCCATGGCGGCCGTAGATCATTCCGAGAAGAATGAGTTTATCCTGATCCATGGGATCAAAAATCCGCTGGCAAACAGAACGCGCCTGGGCAGGAGGTTGTGTATCCAAGGCGCGGTCGCAAGCGAGGGATAACTTCGCGCCGTCCTCATAATATTGGCGCAAACGCAGGGAGCGCGCATATTCCTCTTCCGCTTTTGCGGTCTGTTTCTGCTTTTGATACACCCTCGCCAGATGATCGGCCACCCGGAAATCTCGCGGATTCGCCCCCGCCGCCTGCAAAAGCCATCTTTTCGCTTCCGTTAAGTCGCCTTCGTTGAGATAGGCGGAACCTAAATAGTAAGCGGTGTCTGGAAATGGAGAAGAGGAACTGATTTTCAGGAGTTCATGAATCGCCTGTTGATAATTCTCCTCCTTTAAGTCGATCCGCCCAAGATAATAGGCGATTTGCGGATTTCCTGGCGCTTCCTTTTCAACCTGGTTGAACTCAGCTCTGGCTTCCTTGAGACGACCCAGCGCAAATTCGCAGATGCCCAGTTGGTAGCGCGCCTGAATGAGGTGAGGATTTAAAGAGAGCGCCGCCTGGAATTCCTGCGCGGCCTCGGCGTAACGGCGGTTTTCAATATACTGGTAGCCCTTTCCGATGTGGGCTCGCGGGGTGGTGACGGCAGACGCAGCAGCGTTCGGGTGGGTTTGCAGCGGCGTTGCCAAAGCGCCCGATATTGCGGCCCAGACCCCAAAGAAAGCGACGCAATGGTGAAGCCTCATAGGGGTATTCTACGCGCCGCGCATACCAGCGGTCACCATGAGGAATTATCGTTCGTCGTCGCGGGCTTCGCGTTTCATTGCGCCGTTTAAAAAATAAACTTCAGCGCAAATTGCATATTCCTTGGGTCAGTCTGAACGTTTGTAATCTGGCCGAAAGCGCAGCCTGCCTGATGAACCACATCCACTTCACCGTTCGGGCCGGGAGGCAGGCACCAGCCGGTGTTCGGCAGCGCCAGGTTTTGATGATTCAGCGCGTTGAACACATCCCAACGGAATTGAAAATATTTGCTCTCGGTCAGGTGGAAATCCTTCATCAGGGACGCATCAAGGTTCCAGAAGGCTGGGCCTCGGATCTGGGGAAGCACAGGGCCGGCAGTGCCGTAGAGATAGGCCCGAGGATCATTCGGATTGTAATTGGCCCAGAAAGTCTGATCGCCTCCGAAAGCCGGCAGAAACGCCGCCGGGTTGATCCAGTCATTGATCTGTTCCGCCTTGGTTCGGTTCTGACTGAAGTGAGGATTGCCCACCAGATCGCAGCGGGTCGTCACCTGGTTGCCGGGGCAGCTTATACTAAGCGGCAGTCCGCTCTCAGCGTTAAAGTTCGGGGTCACTTGCCAGCCGCCAAGCAATACAGTCACCACGCCTTTGCGGTTCAGGAATCGCCTTCCGGCTCCAAAAGGCAATTGATAAGTAGCGGCAAAATTGAATATCTGCGGAATGTCATAGGGAGCGACAGACCGATCTGCGGCCCGATCCAACGGGTTTTGATATCGCCCGCCAAAGACTCCCCCTGACTGGGCTCCTGCGCGCCCTCCAACGTTGCCGGGCCTGTTAAAGTGAATCGGATCGACCAAACCTGACCCCAACTCGGAGGTTGCTGCGTTCACGATATCCTTGGAGTCCGTGTAAGTGGCAATGAAATTAAGCCCGTGAGAGAACTCTTTGCGAATGGTAATTTGCAACGCGTTGTACGTGCTGGTTCCGTCAAAAGAAGTATTGTTTTGAAGAGCCGCTGTAGCGCCGTAAAAAGGATAGGGTTTTAAAAGAATCGTGAGCGGCAGAGTGGAGCTTCCATAAACCTGCTGCAACTCAGCAGCCGTTTGTCCTGAATAGAACTGCGTGATGGGCACGTTGGCATAAATGCCTGTTCCATATTTGCGCAGATCGCTGATGGGGATAAAGTTGAACTGGCGAAACTCTTCTCCCAGCAGATGCGTCCCGTGGTTTCCTACGTAGCCGACGCTGACCATCATGTTGCCGGGCAATTGACGCTCGATTTCAAAATTCCACATCTCAATCGTCGGATCGTGAGACGGCGGCGTGAAAAACTGGATCAGACTGTTTCCAATCAAAGGCGCTCGGTTAGCCGCCGGGAACGTGCTGGGCAATCCTGAAAGGCTGGCCTTGCTCATAGGGGTGGGAGCGAACGGAAACGCCACGCATTGGCCGGAGAACGGCGCGCATTGACCTGGGTAGAAACTGTCATTCCAGTCATATTCCTGATTCCAACCTGGAGCGTTGGCGGCCCCCTGGCCCGGTTCGTTGAGCCCGTCATAGGCGTTGCTATAGAAGATGTCATAGCCCCCGCGGATCACTGTTTTTCGATCGCTGAAGGGCGCCCATGAAAAATTGATTCTCGGCCCGAAGTCGGTCTTGTTGGCCGGACTCAGACTGCTGCCGCCTCCGGGCCAGCCCGGCCCGCCCTGATAAATCACCGCGCCCGGCAGCCCTGTGACCGAGTTCGCGCAGGTCAGGCAGAAACTCGACAGCGGCGTTTGTAAGGTCGAAAAGGGCGTAAAAAGCTCATATCGCAAACCGTAATTCAAGGT
>CADDZJ010000147.1 GCA_902812415.1 Acidobacteriota bacterium | reverse complement strand
GTAACAGGCAAATCGATCGTCATACTTACTGAGCCTCGCATTATTGATGACCGCAAATCAGGGTGGCAATCTCTGCTGTAGCGCCGGTGTCCCCACCGGCGATTTTTTCGGCGCTGAGGACAGCGCCGCTACAGAAAATGTTGTCACAGTAATTTACAGACCTCATCAATAACAGCCCATTTGCCGCGTTCCGCTAAAAGCTCACACGAATTCGCATAGGCTCGCTTTTTAACGGCAGATGAATGCGTTGAGCAGCCGAATCAAAGTCACGCCACGATTTCCCGTCGATCTCGACACTGCGAATGGGCTTATCTCCCGGGAACCGCACCACCAGGTAAGCAGCGCGATAAGGATTGCGCGAGGGCAAGGTCACTTCAGCCGTCACACTGGATTCGCTGGATTTTATTCGATAACTGACTGGCCCGAAATAAGTGGGCGCATGATTTAATTCAATCTGCTTGCCCGGTTCTAGCCATTTACGTGGGATGCCCTCCAGAAGCCACAAAGTATCTCCCTTCTCAAGCACTAACAGATTCCGGATGCGATGGACAAACTGAGCTTCATCCGAAATCTTATAGAAGGGCCCGCTGGCATGCACCCATTGGTGATATTCTTCCGTGAACGCATTCGCTTCCGGGTAATGGCAAGCAACAAAGTCGTTATAAAGGTTCCGGATGGCGGCGGGGATTTCATTCCGGCGCAGATAGACCAGAATTGGATTGATGAGATTTGCCTGGAATACCATGCCGCCCCGGCTGAACCAATATTGGTCCGATGCCCATCCGTGCACGTTGATTCCCCACGGTTCTGACAAAGTTTGATTGTCTTCCCAGACGTCCAAAATCCAGTCAGCCATAGGTTCGTTCGCATGAAAAATATCCAGAATCAACGGGACCATGGAACCGGATAAAACCTCGCGATCGGCCGAGAGCCGGTAAAGAGGGAGAACTTTTTTAGGATAGCGCGTGTAATAAGCCACGCGGATTGAGCCAAAATACGGGACGCGCTGGTAGGGGCGCGGCGGTGCCCATGGAACGTAGGTGTTGTTTCGCAGGCGAACCACGGCGGCCGTTTGAGCCGCCCGCAGCATTGCGGTTCGGAGATCCTTTCGATAGGCTGCGGCCTCTTCCGTGTAACGCCGGGCCTCGGGCGAATTGATGTCCGTCAACGCCTGCGCCAGCCGCGTCATGCCAGCCGAGGCAAACGCATTCACCGCAAACCAATGCCCCCAATCGCTGTTATCCTCCAGGTCGCCCGGAGGCAGCAGGCCATACTCCGGCACTTTCCGTCCGTGGTCTAAAACCTCCGTCAGCTTCCGCTGCTCGATAATCCAATCGGCAGCGCGCATCATGCTGGGCGCATTTTGGCGGAGCCAGGCCCGATTGCGCGTGAAGAAATAATGCTCGGCAAGCCCCCAGAGCGCCGCGCCCTGATCGAGGTCATAAGGAGACATCGTGTAGTCGTGTTGCGCATCCACGCGAGCCCCGTGATAGACGCCTTGCTGATTGCCGGTGAACATCCCCGGCATGGGCTTTGAGCCTTGCAACTGAACAAAGGTCTTCAGGTATTCGGCGGCGAGCTGGTGAAGTCCTATTGCGTCGAGCATCAAAGTCTGGTAGACCGCTTCGTTTTCAAACACGTCGTAGTCGTAGCTGGCGGCAGGGTCAATATAGAGACCGCTCTTGGGATCTTTGGTAACGCTGATGAGAATGTGTGGGATCACAGCCCGCGCGAAGGTGTCGAAGCGATGCTCAGGAACTTCAAACGGAACCGCATGGTCAGTGATCGCGCGCCAGTAATTCACCACGCGGTCGCGCTCGGCACGATAGTCCAGAGCAAGGAGCCGCTTATTTTGCGTCACGGTGAGCCGCGGAATGAACGGCAAAGAAATGATGATCGAACTCTGCGCCCCTGCGCTCAGGGGGACTTCAATATGGAGGGCTTCGGGGTTCTGGCTTCCATCCTGAACGACGCCAAGGGCGCTTCGCGCGGAAGGTGGAAGGCGAAGAGCGGCGCGCACGAGCCTGCCATCCTGAGTGACTAATTCATTGTGCTCAAATTTCAGTGATTCCTCCGGCTCAATGGCGAGCCAGACGTGCGAGGTCTTCTCCGCAGTTCTGGTATTTCTGGCGGTAAGCTTCAGCATCAAAACAGCGGGTGTTTCCTCGCTCCGGCCAGGGTCATGGGGCGATAGCGGCCTTGACAGCAGGGTGGCGAAACCTTCCTCGGTGTACTGAATGCCGCCGGATGACCACGAGGCAGTGGCAACCGGCAGGTAACCGTCAAGGGGTGAAAGCGTCGAATCATGCCAGCCGCGCTCAAAATTTGGCGAATCGCCAGCGCCAATGCGCCAATGGATTTGGTCGCCATTCCACTCCAGGCGTTTCAGGTCGTCACCCTTCGCCTTTGTGCCCTGCTTGCTGATGAAGATGTTGCCTCCCCATTGGAAGGCAAACTTCTGCCAGCTTGAATCAGCCGCCAGGGGCAAGTACAGCGGGCTGTTATTCTCGCGGTGAATAGGATCAAGAGCAGGGATTTCCCTGGAAGCCTGCTCGTAAGTCTGCTCGGGCTCCTGCGCAAGCTTTTCGCGGATTTCCGCGCCTTCTTTGACGATATCCGGCGAGAAATTCTGAGAGTCCGATGCCTTCGCCACATAGACATGAAAGGCCGGAACGTAGATCGGCCCCTTCTCCAGGTCAGGCACGGCAAAGGAGAACGCGCGATCGCCGGCATCCACGGTAACAACCGTCACGTCATTGGACCCCGGCAATGAAGGCTCGGCCGCTGTGACGCTCAGGATGATCCCTTTGGGCAAGCCGGAGGTTTCAACCCGAAAGCTCCGCCCTTTCACCACGTCGTTGGGCGACCCGTTCCATAGCCTCATCGCCTTGATCCATCCGTTGTAGACACGGACATCGCCCGCCCATAAATGAGGCGACCGTTCCCCCGCGCCAAGTTCAATGCGCGCTTCTACCGGGATGGGTTCAGAGCCGGTCAGTACTGACACTCGTTCAATATTCGGATCGCTTTTGTAGACCAACCGCAATTTGATGGTTCGCCGGTAGGTGAGACCGGGCAGATTGTCGGCGCGTGGATTTTCCGCTTGAGTCAGTGGTGCGAAAGTGTAGTGACACTCTTCTCCCCGGCAGTTAACTCGCGTCGCCGCTTTCAGCCACTCTCCCTGCCAGGGATCGTCCAGCGGGTCTTCCATCGAAGGCATGTGCGGCGGCGGATACGGCCAGGCGCGAAACCAGTATTCGAGAACCCCGGGCTGAAGCGGATGACCGCGGCGAGAGCGAACGACAACTTCCCGAACGTCGCGCGCCTCCGCCCACTGCAGGCCGTAAACATAACGTCCGTCTGAAGCCTTTTCAGCATCCTGGGGAGGGTTCTCCGCCTCCGCATAATTAAACTCCGTCTGTGTCGTAAGCCGATCCTTCACACAGCAGCGCCTTGCAAAGGGCGCAACATCAAACTCAGCGCTTTGTCCGCAGACGGATACAAGGGCTAGCACGGCCACCGCACAACCAACAGCCCAGCAGCGAATTGGCTTCATAGTTTCTCCCATTGAATCCGAAGTTCATCCACTCACCCCTAAAACCCTCTCCCCACAAGGGGAGAGAGCGGACCACTCAGCGGGACGGGTGAGGGATGGGGCCCGTCTCCGTCTACTGTAGCGGCGCTGTCCTTCACTCCGTTCAGGGCAGGCTCTCAGGCCGAAAGAGACCAATGGGAAACAGTGGCCCTACAGGACAATGACGTCCCTACAATTTGCAATTCTCGATGGCCCCCTGGCAACCGGCCGAACGAGATAACCGGAGATATTAAACACACTCAGGTCGGAAGTCAATCGATTATCGCTTATAAGCACCGCCTGCTTGCAGGGCGCGGGAATTTTTTCTCTTCCATTCGGAGTGACAGCGAAGAATCCTATAACCGTGACGAGTGAAAAGTGAGAAGGTGTGAAAAAATTAGGGGACGGTTGTCATCCTGAACGATAGCGAAGGATCCCCGCATTTTGTTTTCCGTACAATACCGGGATGCTTCACTGCGTTCAGCCTGACAGATTCGATATTTTCACACCTTTTGATTGGCACCGTTTCGTGTCGTGTAGCACGCCCCAAATCCCCTCATTCTTGACCATCTCCCAAGCACCCTCGGTATGTTAAAGTAAGCTGTTGATCGGTTTGAGTCTGAACTGAAACCTCCACACAGCCAAGCTTGGCCGACGATCAATCAGAAGAGGCTATCCGATGCTCATCGGAGTCCCCAAAGAGATTTTTCCTGGCGAGCGGCGCGTAGCTCTTGTTCCCGGGGTCATTCCCAATCTCACGAAAGCGGGCTGCGAAGTGGCCATCGAGGCTGGCGCGGGAGTGGCAGCAGGCTATCCTGACAACACCTACGCCGAAAAGGGCGCCAAAGTCCTCGCTGACCGGGCCGAGGTGTTTCGCTCCGCTGACGTCATCGTTCAGGTGCTTTGCTATGGCTCGAATGACCAGACAGGCCGCGCCGATCTGCCCCTTTTCCGCCGCGGTCAAGTTCTGATCGGATTCCTTCGCCCACTGGGATCGCTCGAAGTGATTCAGGAAGTCGCCTCCACGGGCGTCACCTCTTTTTCGGTTGAATTGATGCCCCGCACCACGCGCGCCCAGGCCATGGACGCCCTTTCTTCCATGGCCACCGTCTGCGGCTATCGGGCGGTGGTGCTTGCGGCAGACACCTTGCCTCGCCTTTTTCCGATGCTCACCACGGCGGCCGGCACCATCACTCCGGCGCGCGTTTTTGTGGTCGGAGCGGGAGTGGCCGGCCTTCAGGCCATTGCCACCGCGCGCAGGCTGGGCGCAGTGGTTTCAGCCTACGATCTGAGACCGGTGGTGAAAGAACAGGTGCAAAGCCTTGGCGGGCGCTTCGTCGAACTGCCGCTTGAAGCGAAGGATACTCAGGACGCGCGGGGCTATGCGCGGCAGCAGGATGAAACTTTCTACCAGCGCCAGCGCGAATTACTGGGTCGGGTGGTGGGCGAAAGCGACGTGGTGATCACCACGGCCGTGGTTCCCGGCAAGAAGCCGCCGGTGCTCATCACGCGCGAGATGGTTCAAGGCATGGCTCCCGGCTCTGTCATTGTGGACCTGGCCGCCGAACGCGGAGGCAACTGCGAGTTGACGCGCGCAAGCCACATTGTTGTGGAGCATGGCGTCACCATCATCGGTTATATCAATCTGGCGAGCACCGTGCCTTATCACGCCAGCCAGATGTATGCCAAAAATCTCACAGCTTTTCTCCTGAACCTGATCAAGGCCGGAAAAATTCAACTCAACCTTGAGGATGAAATCATTCGTGAAACGCTTTTGACGCACGATGGAGAAATCGTCAATCAACGGGTGCGCGAGTTTTTCTCGCTTCCAGCTCTGGTTGCTCAGACAGGCGCTCCATGAGCGCACGGGAAGATTTGTATCCCCTCACCCCTAACCTCTCTCCCCACAGGGGAAAGGGTGAAATCGCGGCGGCCCCGACTTCACCGCTCGCGCTGGCCCTCTCCCCACAGGGAAGAGGTTGGACCTCGACAAAGTCGGGGGACGGGTGAGGGGCACGGCTCGTTGGTCTGAGGCAGAGCCTCGTTGATGCGATAGGACAACGAAATTAAACCGACAAAGTTGATGACCTGTCACCCTGAGCCGAAATGCAGGGATTCTTCCGCCGCGCGGAGTTTATCCTGAGCAAGACTGAAGGGCTCGGCGTCAGAATGACAGGCAAAATGCCCCTGATGGGCAATTCCCAAGGAGGGAATCATGCCTGCGGACTTCATTACGAACCTGTATGTTTTCGTGCTGGCAGGATTCGTCGGATTTGAAGTGATCCGGCGAGTTTCGCCGCTCCTGCACACCCCGCTCATGTCGCTTACCAACGCGCTGGACGCCATCGTCGTCGTCGCGGCCATTGTCATCGCCGGACGACACGAAACCAAACTCGCCACCATCCTGGGAGCGGTGGCGGTCGCCGCATCGTTCAGCAACGTGGTGGGCGGCTTCCTGATTACCGATCGCATGTTGCGCATGTTCAAGCTCAGCAGGTCCAAAAAACAGTGATCTCACTCGGAACCTCACAGCTGATCGACTTCGCCTATATCGTCGCCATCGCCCTGTTTATCCTGGCGCTGAAGTGGCTGAGTTCGCCGGCCACCGCGCGTCGCGGCGTCTTGAGCGGGGAGATTGGCGTCGGGCTGGCCGTCGTCACCACGTTCTTCAATCCCGGACTCATCCAGTACAAGTGGATTATTCTGGCGCTCGCCATCGGCGCCATGGTGGGGATTCCGCTGGGCTTGGTGCACATGACGGCCGTGCCGCAGCGGACCGCGCTCAGCCACTCTTGCGGCGCGCTTTCCGCGGCCCTGATTGGAATCGCGGAATATTACATGAGCCTGCCGCACGTCTCGCGGTTTGAGATGACGGAAATTGCGCTCGAAGTCATCATCGGCTCGCTCACTTTCACCGGCAGCCTGATTGCGGCCGGCAAGCTTCAGGAAATCCTGCCGCAGCGTCCCATCACTTATCGCGGGCAGAATTTTGTCAGCCTCTCGGTGCTGGGCGCAGCGGCGGTGATCGGAATCTCGCTGGTCCTTAATCCCAATTACACTCACCTTTTCCCCGCGATGGTGATTGTGGCGCTGATCTTTGGCGTGCTGCTGGTCACGCCCATTGGCGGCGCGGATATGCCCACCGTGATCTCGCTGCTGAATTCCTATGCGGGCTTTTCGGCAGCCCTGCTGGGCTTTGTGCTGAACCTCAAGGTACTGGTCGTCGCCGGAGCGCTCGACGGCTCCTCGGGCTTTATCCTTTCGGTAATCATGTGCAAGGCCATGAACCGCTCGTTCACGAACGTGCTGTTTGGGGCGTTCGGCGCGGTCCAGGTCTCCAAGACAAAAGGCGAAGAGGAACGGACCGTGCGCACGGCCTCGCCGGAGGAAGCAGCCGCGATTCTGGGCGCAGCAAACGCCGTGCTGATCGTTCCCGGTTACGGTATGGCCGTGGCCCAGGCGCAGCACAAAGTGCGGGAGTTGTACGACGCTCTCACCCGACGCGGCGTGGATGTGAAGTTTGCCATCCATCCGGTGGCGGGCCGCATGCCGGGGCACATGAATGTGCTGCTGGCCGAAGCGGACATTCCTTATGACAAGCTGCTTGAGATGGAGTCCGCAAATTCCGAGCTTCCGCAAACCGACGTGGCGTTGATCATCGGCGCGAATGACGTCACAAATCCCGCCGCGCGCGACGAGCAGGGCAGCCCCATCTATGGCATGCCGATCATTGAAGTGGACAAGGCGAGAACGGTGATGGTGATCAAGCGCAGTATGAGCCCCGGTTTTGCGGGCATCGACAACAACCTCTACTACCTCGATAAGACCTTCATGCTCTTCGGCGACGCGAAATCGTTTGTCAACGATATTCTCCACGAGCTTTCGGGAGGCTCGCCCGGATAGCGCCCCGGCCACAGCGGACCGTTCAACGCGAAAACAAAAACCTAAATCGGGCAATCGATAGCGCTGGTCATTAGGCGCTCAACAGAAGGAGGATAGATGGCGCGATACCCTGCAGCTTGCTTTACAACCCCTGCCTCATCTTTCAATATCTGCGCTTCGCATTCTCGCCACTCTGGCGGCGACAGGGAAACGCCCTCCGGCTCGAAGTTGGCGCTACAACAAGAACAAAGTTTCCGTTGCAGCGCCATAGCGGTCTCAATCGCGGAAGGTAAAGCGCAGCAAGAATGGGATGACGCGCGGCCCCTTGAGAGTTAAGTTGATGGCCGCGCGCCGTCAATTTCATGGCTTTGCGGGTGTGCAAAGCGACAGGGCGACTGTTAGAAGTAAATCTTCCCGCCAAGCTGGAGAACCCTTCCATTGCCATTGGTCGATCCCGGCTGAACCGAAGTAATTCGGCCAAACCGCGGATCGTTAATGTCGCTAATGGGTTTCCCGAATTGGGGGATATTAAACGTGTTGAAGGTTTCGAGGCGCAGCTCAATGTACTTCGATTCAGTGAAGTGAATGTCCTTCATCAATGCAATATCCCAATTGTTGATCCCCGGATAATAGATGGAATTGCGGGCGGCATTACCCTGGACGCCAAGGGGCTCGGGTGCAAAGGCGCTGGGGTTAAACCAATAGTTGGGGTTTCCATTGATGCTGTAATTGCGCGGATTCCTGATGTTGAGCGGCCCCACCCGGTCGGGGACATCCCAACAAGGGACGTCGACGACTTCGGCGGCGGCGTTGCACGTGAGAGAAGAGAATGAACTGTCATAAACAGCGACCGGGAAGCCATGCTGGAAAGTGGTGATGCCAGTCAGAACCCAGCCGTCGATGAGCGGCCTCAGGTGATGAGCGAAGTGATAGAACGGGAGCGTGTAGTAGTAATTAAAAACCAGGCGCTGCGGCGCGTCGTTATCCGAAGGCCCGTACATGGCATTGAGATTGAACGGATTCAGGCCCGGGAAGATGAAAGCAGCCTGATTGTCAAACGTGGAATTGTAATCGAAAAAGCGCGACCACGTGTAAGCCGCCATGAACTGAAGCCCGTGGCTGAAACGTTTGTCGAAGCTCACCTGCAGGGAATTGTAGTTGGAATTGAGGTTTGTATCCTGCTGGTTAATCGCGCCAAAAATCGCAGGGTCGTAACGGAATGATCCGGGGTCGCACGAGCCCAGGTTGAAGGCGTTGCAGCCGAGCGCCGCCGCGCTGGGGTTGACGCCCGGGAACTGGCCGGCCGGGTTGAGTTCGTAAGCGCTTTCCAGGTGATGCGCCACGTTGCCGACGTAGGCGATGGTGAAGGTCATTGAATTCGTCAACTGGTGCTCGACCGTCAGGTTGTAATTTTCTGACATGGGCACGCCGAAGTTCGGGCTAAGGGTATTGAGGGTGAACGGCTCATAGGTGGAGAAGTCCACCTTGCTGCCGGGGGCGGGCGGGACGAAGGG
>CADDZJ010000146.1 GCA_902812415.1 Acidobacteriota bacterium | reverse complement strand
AAACTTGTGGCCAGAGGGCTGAACGATGATCAGGCCCTTCCAAGATAGGTTACGTTATTCTGAAATGCGTCAAATCTGATTCTATGGGGTGTCAAACTGTCCCCAACCAGCCGACCCGCCTAACGAGGCAGAAATGCTAGACTGCTGCCATGCCTAAACACAGCGCGGGCTTGATCATGTATCGCACTCGTGCCGGTCACCTGGAAGTGCTCTTGGTACACCCGGGAGGGCCATTTTGGGCGAGGAAGGATTATGGAGCATGGAGCATTCCGAAGGGCGAAGTATCCGACGGGGAAGACGCTCTTGCGGCCGCAAAGAGGGAATTTGAAGAAGAAACCGGAATCAGTCCCTCGGGCCAATTCGTGCCGTTGGGAACGATCAAACAAAAAGGTACGAAGACGGTGGAGGCTTGGGCGTTTGAAGGAGATTGTGATCCCCGGTCCATCAAGAGCAATACCTTCGTTTTTGAATGGCCGCCGCACTCCGGAAAAACGCGTGAGTTTCCGGAAATCGATCGAGCCGAATTCTTCGAAGTCGAGGAAGCCCGGCGACGGGTCAACGCGGCCCAAGCTGAGTTTTTGTCAAAGCTGATTCAGGCGTTGACGGCAAAGCGCGGTTGACCGCCGTATCCGCAATTTGCGCTGTTTCCTCAATCGAAAGCATAAAGCAGACTTTACCTATCACACAATTGAGTTAGGGCGCGCAATCTATCGGCGAGCTGCGGAGTCAGTGCCTCCTTACTATAACGCCAGCGCCAGTTTCCCGTCGCCGTGCCTGGTGTGTTCATTCGAGCGTCGCTGCCCAGTCCGAGAACGTCTTGCAGCGGAATAATGGCTGTATCGGCGACCGATGCCATCACCGCCCGGATGAAAGCCCAGTGAATTCTGGTCCCGTCAGTGCCGAAGTAGATTTCCGCTCTCTCCCGTTCACTTCTTGCGTCCTTGCTCGCGATATATTCCTTTCTGCTTGTCCACCAGCCGATCGCCGTATCGTTATCGTGCGTGCCGGTATAAGCAACAGCATTTTGAGGGTAGTTGTGCGGAAGATAAGTTCGGTTTCCAGGATCGCTGCCAAAGGCGAACTGGAGTACCTTCATACCTGGAAACAACAGTTTTTCCCGGAGGGTATCGACCTCGGGGGTGATGGATCCCAGGTCCTCAGCAACAAACGGTAGAGCACCTAACTTTTTTTGGGCCACCTCGAACAACTCGGCTCCTGGTCCTGTGACCCATCGTCCCTCGATGGCGGTTGGCTTGGCCGCGGGGACCTCCCAATAGGCCTGAAAGCCACGGAAATGATCCAATCGGACCATGTCAAATATGGCGACTGCCGATCGCATTCGCTGAACCCACCAGCCGTAGCCGGATTGTGCGAGCCGATCCCAGCGATACGTCGGATTTCCCCACCGCTGCCCGGTGGCGCTGAAATAGTCCGGCGGCACCCCACCTACGCTCATCGGGTTCCCTTGTGGACCGAGATCGAACCACGTGGGATGGGCCCACACGTCGGCGCTATCATGTTCGACATAGAAGGGCAGGTCCCCCATAATGCGAATGCCACGAGCCCCGCAATACCGTTTGAGTTCGCCCCACTGGCAGAAGAACTCAAACTGTTGGAATTTGTGGAATCGGACCTCGTCCTTGTTGACGGGCCGTGCGGGATTCCATTTTGTCCAGGATTCACCGTTGTTCACACTTTTGAGCGCCATGAAACAGGCGAACGGCTCCAACCATTCACGGCTCTCCTCTTCAAATCGCCGGTATTCCCCTGTCTCTGTAAACGCCGCAAAAGCCTTGCGCAGCAAGGGGCGCCTATATGCGGCTGCTTGTGCGAAGTTCACGCGCGTTTCAGGGAATGCCAGCACTGTGGCCAGGTCCGCCTCCGCCAGATAGCCATGTTCCAGCAGTTTCTCCAAACTGATCAGAAGCGGATTCCCTGCAAATGCCGAGAGGCTTTCGTAAGGGGAATTGTCCCATCCGGTGGGTCCAAGCGGCAGCACCTGCCACACCTTCTGACCGGCCGCGACCAGAAAGTCAACGAACCGGTAAGCCTCGGGGCCCAAATCGCCAATTCCGAAGCGTCCGGGCAATGAGGTGGGATGGAGCAGAATGCCACTGGCTCTTGGGAATCTCATGCGGTCCATCTCATGGCCGAAGTTCAGTTGAGCGGCAGAGCACGGTGGAGAAATACCGGTTCGAGATTAGGATGCGTGTTGCGCCACGGTCAACGTGTTGAAGCCTTCGAATACGCATTGAGCTCCGTGCAGCGTGAATGCTGAATATCCCTTCCAGCCGCCGTTCGCATCCTGGCGCGCCGCAAGCCATTCGAGCGATTGCCGCCCGGACTTGAGATGACTGTTCGATTGGGTTAGCGCGTAGGCATACATCTTCACGCTTGCGGAGTGGCCAATCATGGTGGCATCGCCGCGCACCCCATAGAATTCATCGCCCTCTGCGTTGATGAAGCCTTCGCGCGTCTGGCGCGCGATGAACCAGTCGGCGTTAGGTACGATGGCGCTCTCGTAAGGATTCATGCTCCCCCGCGCGTACCCGCGACGGGATTATGCTGTCACAGGGTTCAGTGCAGCTGACGCTTTGGCCAGAATGTCATGAACGTCTTGATCCCTGATCTGGTGAAAATCTTCATACCACTGCCCTACAGCGATGAATGACTCTGGCTCGATCAGGCATACGAGCTCGTCCACGTCAGCTCTCAGTTTCTCGCAGGCCTGGCGCGCGGCAACTGGAACGGCGACGACGATTCGCGCTGGCTGGTGCGAGCGCAAGGCGGTGACTGCGGCACGCATGGAAGACCCGGTCGCTATTCCGTCATCGACGAGGATCACACTTTGGCCGGCTATCTGTAGCGGCAGGTGGCGACCTCGATACAACTGCTCCCGCCGCTCGAGCTCGTGCAGTTCTCGCGCAGCAATGTCAGTGATGACGCTGGTCGGAATGCCCATGCTGCGCACAACCTGGTCATCGATCACCTGAACGCCTCCGCTTGCGATCGCTCCCATAGCATACTCAGGATAGCCGGGAGCCCCGAGCTTGCGAACAAGAAAAACATCCAGCGGGGCATTTAGCTCTCGCGCTATTTCGAAGGCGACAGGCGCACCGCCGCGTGGCAAAGCTAGCACGACAACGTCTGGCCGGTCGGCGTAGGCCCTTAGCCGTAAAGCCAGTCTTTGCCCGGCATCAGTTCGATCCCGGAATGTCGGAAATGGATTAAAAGTAATCATGTTTGCTTCCTCCGTAACCGGCTTTCAACGCGTCTGGAACGTAGCTTCTCCTTCGGCAGCGTCGGCGGAGCAAGTAAGTCCGCTGGCGCCCGGCTCTGCCCTGCCTGCCGCCACCTTTTGGCTCTGAAACCTACCGGTTTCCACGTGGCCTTTCCTTTCATGGCGCCTCCTTGTGGCGTTGAAGGGGACAGAGATGAAGGAGCGTCACAGTTCCGTCCGCAGCTTCAATCTCAAGCGTCTCATCCACCCCATTTTCGTTTCGCTTCAGCCAGACGCGTTGTGCCGCAGAAACGATGAAACAACTTGAAGGATCCGCCGGCTTTGTCTTGACCAAGCTAATTAGAATGGCACGCCCTTGGCTGCCGGGGCCGGCCGCAATACTGACCAGGGGTCGATTCCCGGCCGGCATCCGGTATCCCATGTCTGGCCCCACTTGCTCAATCGACACGGGCCAATACCGGTGACGGTAAGTGAACGTTACGAAGAAACTATTCCACTTTCGTGGCACAATCTCTTCCGTTATTGACCTCACGTCGGCCAGAGCTTCCTCCTCCCATCTCGCCGCCCATTCCTCAATGAATCCGCCCGCGTGCTTCTGCTGATTCATGAGTGTGGCCATTGTTCTTCTCCATCTTGCGAAAGCAGTACGTTGTCAATTATCACCGTGCCGACTTCGCAGGCTCTACAGGGGATGTCCGTCTTGTTGACAGGTGCTCGCCCTAAGGCGTCCTGGAGCAGCAGAGCGAGAGCGACCTCTCGATGCCACGGCACCATGGTATCCAGAATCACTTTCGCTAAGTTTGCATTCACCGAAATGGCGTTTTCGACGAGTTTCTCCCTGCTCAGTAACATGACTTGCATTGCCTGCCTCCTGCTGTTAAGCCTCGCCGCGGGCTTAGGGAACGAGCCTCTCGCGCTCTCGCCCTTTGGCCCGCATCATAATCATTAACTCAGGCCCGGGTGCAAGCGGCAGTGATGCCGGTCACCCTACCCTGTGATGGCGGTCACACGAAAATTCGCACTGAGTGTGCGGCGTGGCCGGTGCGCGCTCGAACCACATGCCGCAAAACGGGCGGGAGGCTTTTCAGTACCGGAATCTGCTACTCTGCCTTGCTGGGGAGCGGAGATTTGGAGATCGGTGCGGCAGCGGGACGTGTTCAGCCTTCTTGGCCGACCTTCTCGGCGGGAGGATGAAAGCGCGCTCCTTCGCGGCTCGCGAGGTCCTCGTACTGGCGGTATTTTTCGGTGACGACCGTCTGCGCCATGCGAAGTAACTCTTCGGCCTCGGCAGGGTTCGTGCCGGCAAGAGCGGTATAGCGAATCTCGTTATACGCATAGTCCTTAAGCGAGATAGTTGGTTGCGGGGAATCCAGGCGGAAGCGAACGTACCAACACCACGACCGACCGAGCCTTCACGCGGTAAGCAAGCGAGGGAATCGGCGCCGGAGGGTCGCTAAAATCCTCCGGAAAGGGCAAGCTGGTATCTACAACACGCTTCCACTCCCGCTGATTTCCTTCCTGAATGGTGAATGTCAAGTCTTGCCAGTAGGCGTTAATCACGACGTATATATCCTGATCATTCTGTGAGGCGCCGTGCAGGCAGAAGGCCAGCGTGTGGGATTGCGGGCTGAGGTCAGTCGGGGCGTCCGTTCCATACCATCGAATGTCATCTCGCCAAAACCGGCTGCGGCCCAGGCTCGGATGGGCTTTGCGAAAGGCAATCATGTTCTTGAAAAAGCGGAACATGCCCTGGTTTTTCTCAAGCAGGTCCCAATCCAGCCAGGTGGTCTCGTTGTCCTGATTGTAGGGGTTGTTGTTCCCGCCTTGCGTGCGCATGAATTCATCGCCCGCGCAAAACATCGGGGTTCCGTTCGAAAGCAAGAGAATTGCACAGAAATTCTTGATTTGTCTCTGGCGAAGCTCCAGCACTACGGGAGGAGCGCCAACATCACCTTCCCAGCCGCAATTCCAGCTCAAGTTATAGTCGGTTCCGTCCGTATTGTTATTGCCGTTGGCCTCGTTATGCTTCTGGTTGTATGCCACCAAATCGTAGAGGCAAAAGCCGTCATGCGAAGTCACGTAATTCAAGCTTTGATAGGGATGATAAACATCGGGCAGCGTGTCAGGAAACAGATCATCGCTGCCATAAATGCGCCTCATCAGCGCACCGACCTTGCCTTCGTCACCCTTGACGAAGGAACGCACGTCGTCGCGGAACTGGCCGTTCCACTGAAGCCAGAAGAAACCCGGAAAGTTGCGACCCAGCTCATAGGTGGATATATCCCAGGCCTCGGCAATCAACCGGATTCCAGCGAACGCCGGATCAGCGTTGATTTCGGCCAAGATCGGCGGGTCCTTGAGGTTAAGCGAGCCGTCCTCATTGCGCGTGAAAATCGAGGCCAGATCGAAGCGGAAGCCGTCGACGTGCATTTCCGTTACCCAATAGCGCATGCTGTCGAGGACCATCTTCCGCACGATGGGATTTGCACAATTGAGCGTGTTGCCGGTTCCGGTGTCGTTCCGGTAATGGACCTTGTCCGGTTCGAGCAGGTAATAGGTGCTGTTGCCGAGTCCCTTAAAGCTGTACGTCGGCCCAAGTTCATTGCCTTCTACGGTGTGGTTATAAACCACGTCGAGGATCACCTCGATGCCTGCTGCGTGAAACGCCTTGACCATGGATCGGAATTCATTGATCTGCTGATCTTCGGTCCGGCCGAGGGCATATTCGTGGTGCGGGGCAAAGAAATTTAGGGGCATGTATCCCCAATAGCCGCCCTCGTGGGGATCGAACTGGAAGACCGGCATCAGCTCCACCGCTGTGACGCCAAGATCCTGTAAATAAGGAATTCTCTGAGTCAAGCCGGCGTACGTTCCTCGCTTGTCCGTATCGACTCCTGAATTCGAGCGCCGTGTAAAGCCCCTCACATGAAGCTCGTAAATCACGGTGTCATGCGTATGAACCGGGCGCTGGTCGGCTCCCCAGTTGAAAGCATTCCCCGGAGGCGCCACCAGACCGAGCGGAGTCTTTCCGGCGTTAGACCCCGCGCCAATTGATGCCTGGCGATTGAAGTCCGGCGGGAAGTAGACCGACTTCGCGTAGGGGTCCATGAGGATTTTGTCAGGATCGAATCTTTGTCCCTGTTCAGGCGCAAACGGACCTTCCGCGCAATAGGCGTAGTAGCTGGCCTGACGAACCGTCGACGCCGGAACGCGGATGTGCCAGATACCACCTGAACGATGCGTCAAGCAATCGAGCGTTTGCTTAAAGATTGGGTAAAGCAGATCTTTGTCGGAGTAGAGAAGAAGTGTGATGGCTGTGGCATGGACGGAAAACAACGCGAAGTTATAGGCTTGCTCCGCTTCGACCCACGTCACACCCAGCGGATTCGGAGACCCGTGTGCTGCGGTCCACGGATTGATCTTCTGCATAGTCCTTCGGCGAAAGGGCTTCCTCAGACTTGCACGCAGTCGCGTCTCACCCCGTCGGCGCTTAAATAGGTACCGATAAGACAGGACACGGTCCTAACTGCAGAACGCGCTGCGTGGTCGATCCGAATACGGCCACATCTAATGCTCCGCGACCTCGTACGCCCATGACGACCAAATCAGCTTGAGATTCGCTTGCAAGCTGAATAATTTCCCAGTACGGTTTTCCAAGCCGCACGACGCTCTTAATCGTACACCTGCTGCGGGCGTCGCTCGGGATGGAGGCTTCCAGCGTGCGGATGAGCCGGGCGGTCTCTGATTCAAGCTCCTTGCCGTAAGGAATGCCCTCCAAGACATGGAGAAGGGTCAGCCCGGCATTGTATTCCATCGCCAAAGAGAGTGCGAAGCTAAGCGCACGGCATGCATGGTCCGAGAAATCCGTGGCAAGCAGGATTTTCTTGATTTCGGGTCCACAGCCTGGCTCCCGGCTGATAAAGTCGTGGGCTGGCTTCCGAACGGCGAGCACTGGAGAGGGTGATTTCCGCACAACTCTCTGAGTTACCGAGCCGGTGATGAGCCGGTCCAAGCCACGCCGGCCGTATGATCCCATCACAATCAGATCAATCGCCTCTTTTTGGATGAACTTCAGGATCAGGTCGGCCGGGTCACCGACTTGCAACACAGTTTCTGGCTGAACCTGCTGAGCAGCTCGCGAAACGATTAATTTTTCAAGGGCCTCCTCAGCCGCCGCCCGAAATTCGGCATACACCTCCCTCCACCCAGGCAGGTTCTCATATGTGAACAAGACTGTTACGGGTTCGATCACATGCTGAACGTACAGCTTCGCCTTGTATCGTGCCGCGAATGAGACGGCGTACTCAAAGCCCTTCGTCGAAAACTCCGAAAAATCCACCGGACAAAGAATTCTTTCGATCTTCATGGTCAGCTCTTTGCTAAACGTCACCAGCCTGAGGTACTTTGGGCGCTCGCTTCTACGCGCGTGTGCGAAATCGCCAATTTCACAAACGCTTTGCTAATGGCTCTCGCATAATTTCTTAGGCCCTCCGCAGTTCGATGAGGACCTGCGGAGCGGTCAATGCCGGCTCTTGCCGAAACGCGTTCAAAAGGTATTGCGAGACCATACGCTGAGTGTTGAAAAACGAGCCATTCAACGCGATGGTAGAGCGCATGACCTGGGCATAGGCGTCCGGGCGGCCGTAAAACATGGGCAAGATAATCTGCTCCAGGTTGTTATACAGATCAGCTACTTCCTGAGTAGGACTCTCTGGAATGTCTTCTTGGCCAATGTCCCAACCGGTGACCCCCTCCACATGCCCTTCAAACCACCAACCGTCCGGAACGCTCAGGCTGGGGACACCATTGAGAGCGGCTTTCATGCCGCTTGTGCCGGATGCCTCATAGGGCCGCTGGGGAGTGTTTAACCAGAGGTCCACACCGCTGGTGATCAACTGGCCCCAATGAATGTCGTAATTCTCCACATAAACGACCTTGATCTTGTCCTTGAGCAGAGCCGCTGCCTCGAACATCCGCCGGATCATCGCTTTCCCCGGCTCATCCTGAAAATGGGCTTTGCCGCCAAGAACAATCTGAAACGGACCGACGTGGTCAGCAATCCACTGGAGCCGATCGAGATCGGTGAACAGTAAATTGGCGCGCTTGTAGGCCGTGGCGCGGCGCGCAAAACCGATCGTCATAACGAATTCTTCAAGCTGCGCCCCATTCTTGTTTTTGATCTCCTCAAACAGCGCCCGCTTCGCCATCGCGTGCGCCGCGCGGATTTCGGCCAACGGAATCCCGACGGCGTAACGAAGATAGAGGTTGTCGCGCCGCCACTCAGGAAAGTGCCGGTCATAGAGATCGCGGAATGCAGGGCTGGTCCAAGTGACCGCGTGAACGCCATTGGTGATGGCACGAATCGGGTAGTTAGGAAACATGCCCCGAGAAACTTCGGCGTGATGCATCGCAACACCGTTAATGTAGTGGGAGCACTTCAGAGCCATGTACGTCATATTCAGCGTGCCGTCGGTAAAGCAGCCGGTCCTTTCGAGAGCCGCCGTTCGCTCCGGCCCCAGAACCTGGCGAACCAGGTCCTTTGGAAACTGGTCGTGACCCGCAGGCACCGGTGTATGAGTAGTGAAAATACATTTCCGTCGAAGCACCTGCCGGTCTTCTTCTGTGACGGAGCTCAAAGGGCGGCCTGCAAGCTGCTGCTCGATCAGGGCGAGACTGATCAAGGCGGCATGGCCCTCATTCATGTGGTAGATCTCAAGATTGCTGTGCCCTAG
>CADDZJ010000145.1 GCA_902812415.1 Acidobacteriota bacterium | reverse complement strand
CCGCACCCCCGCCCGTCGCCACGGGTCTGCGATCCGCACCCACGCGTGGGCTCGATCTTGAGTCGACTCTGCTATCCGGGACGGAGTCACCACAGCTCCTGAAAAAAGTGCTTGACAAGAGATCGCGGGGGGGGGGGTAATATGTAGCGGTCGAGTTGGGCCAGTCAAGCCTCAGGCTCATTGGCTGGCGTTCCTCGCGTTCGAGACTGAGGCATTACCCACAATTCACAAAATGGCTTTGCCGGCGAATCGGACCAGCGTATAATAAAGGGCATAATTGGCGCCAGGCACTAGGGATGTTGGTTTCTGGGCATCCGAGGTGGTCTATGACTTTTCCATTTGGCGCGAGGCCACTCGCGAGAACCCGCGGGATGACAGATGTGATCCCCGTCACAGACCTAGACAGCCGAGATGCCGCACGCTGTCGCGGAGCGTCACTGAATCGGAGAGGGGCATGCACCCGATCCCTTCTGGTCTCGCAGAGATTTCGCTTTCAGACCGTCGGAGGAAGTATGCGTAAGAGGCTTCTTGATTCGCTTTGTCGCCTTGTCAGTGTCTCACTCGTTGCAGCGTTCGCTACGGTTGCCGCGTGGGCGCAATTCAGCGCGGGTATCCAGGGGACGGTCACAGACCCATCCGGCGCCGCCGTGCCTGGCGCAACGGTCACGGTCACAAACAAGCTGACCAAGGTCGCACGCACGACGACCACCACCAATACCGGAGTCTATGCGGTCAGCGGCCTCACGCCCGGCGATTATACGGTCAGGGTTGAAAAAAAGGGCTTCAAAGTTGGCATGCTCGATGACGTAGTGATTGCCTCTGAGGGGACGCAGTCCGCCAATGTGCAACTTGAGGTGGGAGCGGCGACAGAAAACGTCACGGTGAGCGCGCCTGTGACCACAGCCATCAACACCGAAACTGGCACGATGTCTGGAACTCTTACCAACAGGCAGATTCAATTGCTGCCCTCGATCGGGCGCGATCCGTTTCAGTTGGCGCGGCTGATGCCGGGCGTGTTTGGCGACGGCGCGCTCAACGCCGGCGGCGGCGCAAACGGCCTGCCAAATAACGACGGGCCGGGAGGATCCGGGGCTGCCAGCAGCATTTTCCAGACGGAGAATCGGCCTCAAATCAGCGCCAACGGCACCCGCCCTTCGTCGAGCAATATTATGATTAACGGCGTGGGCGTGAACAGCGTGACTTGGGGCGGCGCCGCCACGGTAACGCCCAACGAAGAATCCATCCAAAGCGTTAAAATCGCCACCAACAACTACAGTTCGCTTTATGGGCGCAATGACGGGGCGCAGATCATCATCACTTCTCAGAACGGAACCAACCAGTATCACGGCAGCGCGTTCTTCAAGTGGGACCGGCCGGGACTGAATGCGTACCAGGCGTGGAACGGACCTAACAACGCTCCGAGGCTCAAGGATACGAACCGCTTCAACCAATTTGGGGGCAGTGTGGGCGGGCCGATCCTTCATAACAAGCTGTTCGGCTTCTTTTCCTACGAGACACTGCGGAACTCATCCTTCAGTTCGTCACTCGGCTGGTACGAAACTCCGCAACTGCTTAAGGAGGCGCCGTCGGGCAGCATCGCCTCCAAGCTGCTGACCTACCCGGGCGAGGGCGTTTCATTTGTCAAGATCGTGCCTGAGCCGTGCTCGTTCGCTGGGATCACGAGCCCAAGCCTCTGCCAGCCGATAGGCCCCAATGGGAGTCAGGGCCTGGACATCGGCTCACCCCTCAAGACACCGCTCGGAACCGCGGACCCCGGATACGTGAGTCCGGGAAATTTTGGCGCCGGTGGCGGCTTGGATGGCGTCCCGGATATCATGTTCGTGGAAACGGCGGCCCCCGTCAACGACATCGACACGCAGTACAATTACCGGGTTGACTTTCAGGCAACTCAGAGTGACCTCCTCTCGTTCACCCAATACTGGGTTCCTGTGAACAATACTTTCTATAACGGCCCGGTGCGTGCCGCGAATCTATGGCACCACCGCTCCACGAATCACGCTGAGACGGGCCTTTGGAACCACACGTTTTCCCCCACCTGGCTCAACCAGGCGCGCTTTGGAGCCTCCGGCTGGTATTGGAACGAAATCGCGACAAACCCGCAGGAGCCCTGGGGTCTGCCGACGGACGCGATTGACCAGTTCGCTGGTGTAGGCCTCAACAATTACGGCGCTCCAGGTCCCAGCGTTTTTGACCAGGTGCAGTACAACGCGCGCGACACGGTAACCAAGGTGCTCAACAGCCACATGCTGCAATTCGGCGGCGATGTCACCTGGCTGCACTACTTGAGCGAAGCGCCCTGGGCAGCGCGGCCCACCTACAATTTCCGCAACCTGTGGGACTTTGTGAACGACTCTCCCTACGCCGAGAGCGCTAACTTCAATCCCACGACCGGGCAGCCGACCGCCGTGCCGGAGCAAATCCGCAGCGTGAACTATGCATTCTATATGCAGGACGACTACAAAGTGAAGCCTAACTTCACCCTCAATCTCGGATTGCGTTGGGAATACTTTGGACCGATTCACGCGATAGCCAACAACATTACGAACCCGGTGCTGGGCTCAGGCGCAAATGCCCTTACGGGCATGACACTGAAGGTTGGCGGCAATATGTTCAGCACGAGTCCCAACAACTGGGGTCCGGATGTGGGATTTGCGTGGAGCCCGAAATCTGTTCTCGGGCACAGCATCGCGAATCGATTTGTGCTGCGTGGCGGGTTCGGTACCGCTTACAATCTAACGGAGGAGGCTATCACGGTAGATAGCGCGTTCAACCCGTCTCCTTTCTTGACCTCTTTTTTCCTTACGGGAACCAACATTCTTTACTCCGTGCCTGGTGATGTCCACCAATTCAACAATTGGCCGAGCAACCCCAACACGATCGTCGCCTTTTCTCCCACGACCCACTTGCCGGTCAGCGGGGCGCCGGTGAGCCTGACCGGCATCGAGAACAACTTGCCCACGCCGGTTACTTATCACTACTCGCTCGAGGCGCAGTACCAGTTCTTGCCCAACTGGGTTGCGACGCTGGGATACGAGGGCAGCCAGACCCGGCATTACACCATCACGCACAATCTAAATTGGCTTGTGACGCCGTTGAACCCACGGGTAAACAGCCTCAACCAGCATTACAACGGGGCGAATGCGGAGTACGATGCCCTCCTGGCTGAAGTCAACCATCGGCTCTCGCGCTCGTTCAGCGTCGACGCGCAGTACACGTGGGGAAGGTCTCTTGACGTGGGCTCGGACGAATACTCGAACGACAACTTCAACAACTATCCCGTGAGCCCGGTCTATGACTTTGGTCCTTCGGACTATAACGTAGCCCAGGACTTCAAGCTTTGGGGAACCTGGTCTCCGAACTTTTTCGCAGGACGCGGTGGATTGCTCCGGCACGTCATCGGGGGCTGGGAGATGAGCGGCATCATGGAGCTGCATACGGGATTCCCCTGGACCCCGATTTACGGCAACACGAGCTGTAATCTCATCTATATTGGCTCGGGGTGGTGCAACCTGCGGCCAGCCACATACTTGGGCGGCGCGCTTAGTGATCACAGCAATTCCACTTTCATGAACAAGGGCGACTTCCCCACCGGCGCGCTGTCCTATTTCACTGTGCCGAGCTTCCAAATGGGGCCGGCATTTCCAGCGACGGCCCCGGTCCCGCCGCCTCCGGGGGTCAGCCGCAACTCGTTCACTGGCCCCGGCTATCGCGATTTCGACGCGATGTTAGGCAAGACGTTCGGACTGCCGAAGATGAAAGTGCTGGGCGAAAACGCGCAGCTTGAATTGCGTGGTGACTTCTTCAACCTGTTCAATACGCTGAATCTGGATCCGACCAGCATCAGCAACGACATCAGCTTCAACGGTACGACCAGCAACCCGAATTTCGGCCTGGCCCAGTCAGCGCTAGGAGCTCGGGTGATCGAATTGACAGCCAGGTTCAGTTTCTGACAGGTTGCTGAAAAATTCAGGGCGCATGTCATTCCGAGGAGTTCGTCATGTCGCTTTGCGACACTCGCAAAGCATGAAAATCCGGGACCCGCCATTCCCGCGCAGGCGGGAATCCAGTTCTGCCCGGACCCTTGACTCACTCGTGACGCGTTTGCCGGATTTCACGAACAAACACTCGGCCCTCTCCCTGCCAGCCTGTCCGTATCTGACAATCGCCGGGCCATTGCTCTTTGTGCTAGCGCTCCTTGGCTTGAGTTGCGTGCAAGCCGCAGGGCAGACGGCGTCTTTAAGTCCCGCCGAGTTCGCCAGGTTGTCCTCAGAGGCAGAGGCGGCACGCGAGGCCGGCCAGTTGGAGCAGGCTGTCGGCTTATACAAGAGCGCGTTGGCTCTGAATCCTGCCTGGACGGCGGGCTGGTGGTCCTTGGGAACGATCCTGTACGACGAGAACGCCTATGGCCGCGCCGCGGACTCGTTTCGCAGAGTTACGACGCTAGCGCCCAAAGACGGGACTGCGTGGGTGATGCTCGGACTTTGCGAATTCGAGATGCATCGGGACAGCGAAGCTCTTCAGCACATTGGGGAGGGAAAGCGCCTTGGGATCATCCAGGATTCGCAATTGCGACACGTCATGCTGTACCACGAGGGAGTCCTGCGGCGACGTGCAGGTGCACTTGAAGGCGCCCAAGAAGACTTTGACGCGCTGTGTGGCGATGGGGTTCAGAACAGCGCAGTTCTCGGTGAGATGGGACTCGCGGCACTACGGATCCGCAAGGAAAGCATAACTGACGTCGACCCGGCCAGCGCTCGCATTATTATGGACGTTGGCAAGGCGGCGTGCCTTGCCGCCAAGCGTAACTTTGACGAAGCCCAACAACAGTTCGGCGCCGTCGTAAAGGCCTACCCGAGCTATCCGAATATCCATTACGCCTACGGAACGTTACTGCTCCAGCTTCACGACACTCGAGACGCCGCCGAGGAATTCCAACAGGAAATTAAGAACAATCCTCGCACCGTGATGGCACGCCTCAAAATCGCGGCGATAGAGTACCGCGTTGATTCCGCAGCGGGACTGCCTTACGCCGAGGAAGCCGTGAAGCTCGATCCCGAGCTTCCTTTCGGCCATTATCTTCTAGGCCTGTTGCTCGTGGATACGAAGCAGTATCGCCAAGGGATTCGGGAGCTTGAAATCGCCCGGCCGTCATTTTCAGCGGTGCCGAACCTCTATTACGCTTTAGGAACGGCCTATTCTCGCACTGGGCAGAAACAGGACGCGGAGCGCGCCTGGGCAAAATTCAAGCTCCTGAGCAGGGAGGCAGGACAGCAAGGACCTCTTTACTACGGGCAGGAGCCTTCCGCCATCGCGCAAGGGGGCCCGAACCGGTAGTCGGGGGACCGTGACTCTGTCCGGAAGGCGTGACTTAGCGTTTGCCCCACGAGGTGGCACGGGCGTCTCGCCCGTGCCACAGGGCGGCGCGGTGCAGTTGTGACGGAATGAACAGGTTTTCACGCAGAGATTTTTTGCAAGCGCTCGGAGCGGCGGCGGGGGGAATCATCACGGCGCGCAGCCTGCGAGCGGGTTCGGTTTTTTCAACTGGTCGCGCGAGGCCGCTCTTCGTCCCCGTTCCGGCCTCGACCAGTGGCATATCGTGGAAACACGTGAACGGGCGATCTCCGGAGTATTACCTGCCGGAGACGACGGGCGCCGGATGCGCGTTCATCGACTACGACAACGACGGCTGGATGGACATTTACCTTGTCAACAGCGGCCGCTGCGATTTTTACCAGCCGCTCTCGCCCTTACGCAATGCGCTGTATCACAACAATCGCGACGGCACCTTCACCGACGTCACCGAAAAGGCTGGCGTTACGGGCGGAGGTTACGGCATGGGAGTTGCGGTGGGTGATTACAACGGGGACGGCTGGCCTGACCTTTGCGTAACTCAATACGGCCAAAGCATCCTTTACCGGAACAACCGGGACGGCACCTTCACGGATGTGACGGAGCAAGCGGGAGTGGCGGCTCCGGGTTGGGCTTCAAGCGCAGTCTGGTTCGACTACAACAACGACGGCCGGCTGGACCTTTTCGTCTGCCGCTTCGTCGAATTCAACAAGTCCCTGAACAAGTTCTGCGGTAATTCACAAACCAGCGAGCGGTATTATTGCTATCCGCGCGTCTATCAGCCCACGCCGAGTTGGCTGTTCCACAACAACGGGGACGGAACGTTCAAGAATGTCGCTCCCGAATCCGGCATCGGCAGGTGTTTGGGAAAAGCCTGGGGTGTTGTCGCCACCGATATCAACAACGATGGCTGGATGGACTTGTTCGTGGCAAACGACACGGTGCAGAACTTTTTGTTCCTCAACAAACGGGACGGCACGTTCGAAGAAATAGGGCTTGAGGCAGGTGTGGGCTATAGTCCGGACGGCCGGGCGCGCTCCGGCATGGGCGTCGATTCGGCAGATTACGATCAGGATGGCTGGGAGGATCTGTTCGTCGACAACGTGGATCAGGAGATGTATTCCCTCTACCACAACAACCATAACCTGACGTTTGATGACATGGCTGAGGCTTATGGAATTGCCGCTCGAACGCAACTGATGAGCGGCTGGGGCGTTAAGTTTTTCGACTACGACAACGACGGAAACGTGGACCTGTTTATCGCCAACGGCCATCCCGATGATAAAATCCAACAGCACTCGTACGGGGTACAGTATCGGGAACCGCTACTCCTTTTTCATAACGACGGGCATGGGTTTGAAGATGTCAGTGCGGAGGCTGGCGCGGTATTTGACGAGCCTTTGGCCGCCCGGGGGATGGCGATCGGCGACTTCAATAATGATGGCGCGGCGGACGTCCTGATTGGCATCAATAACGGCCCGCCACTGTTATTGAGGAATGAGGCGGCGCGAGGCAACCACTGGCTCGGCATCCGTTTGGTCGGAAAACGTGGCAACCCGGATGCCGTCGGAGCGCGCCTTACCTGGCAAGCTGGAAACGTTAGACGCAGCCGGCTGAAGGTTGGCGGTGGAAGCTACCTGGCCTCACACGACCCTCGGGAGGTTTTGGGCATTGGTGTACGGACGCGAATCGACTGGCTTGAAATCACATGGCCTCAGCCGAGCGGCCTGGTGGAGAAATTTACTGATCTTCCGATCGATCAGTACATAACCCTCGTCGAGGGTTCCGGAGCGGCTGTCTCGGCACGTTGAAGAGGAGATCACGAGCGATGAATGAAGATCGACCGGGCGCGGCGCGAAATGCTTCCTCAAGCCGGCGCGAATTTTTAAAGCGGTCGGCTGCGGCGATGGCGCTTCCGGCGGCGGGCGCTGGAGCACCGGCGGCAAGCGAGGGGGCGGCGCCTGCGGCTCCAGGAAAACGGCCGAACCTGCTCATGATTATCGCGGACCAGTTCAGGTGGGATTTTGTGGGAGCTTACGGGCTGAATCCGATCGGCGTCACTCCGAACCTCGATGGGATCGCACAGCGCGGCGTGGCATTTGAGAACGCCGTCACGAACCAGCCGCTGTGTTCGCCGTCGCGCGCGTGCCTTTTTACTGGAGAGTACGCCACCCAGACCGGTGTGTGGACCCTGGGTCCCGGACTGAGGCCGGGCGCGACCACGCTGGCCACGATTCTCCGCGGCGAAGGATATACCGCCAATTACATTGGCAAATGGCACCTCGCGCCGAACTCGCGCCAGAATCCGGCCAGCCACGGTTATGTCCCTCCCGAATATCGTGGCGGCTTTGACGATCTGTGGGAGGGATCGAACGAGCTCGAGCTCACTTCCCATCCCTACGAAGGCACCATCTGGAATGGCGACGGCACGCCGATGCCCTTCAAGGACATTTATCGGGTCGATTATCTGACGAACCTGGCGGTAAAATTTCTGCGCCAGCCGCAGCCCAAGCCTTTCTTCCTGGTCGTCTCCCAACTCGAGCCGCATTTTCAGAATGATGCGAACGCATTTATCCCGCCCGGGGGTACGAGACGCGCTACGCCAATCCTTTCGTGCCCGAGGACCTTCGGTTCTTTCCCGGCGACTGGCAGGCGCAACTGCCGGGCTACTACGGCGACATCAAAAGCATTGATGATTCGGTGGGGACCCTGCTCAAAACACTCGATGAGCGGGGAATGCTGGAGGACACGATCGTGATGTTTATCAGCGATCATGGCTGCCACTTCCGGACGCGCAATGCGGAATACAAGCGCAGCCCGCATGAAAGCTCGATCCATATTCCTCTCCTGATCCAGGGCCCTGGGTTCGATCACGCGCTCAGGGTTCGGGAGCTGGTTAGTATGGTCGACGTGATGCCCACGTTGCTCGAAGCCATGGGAATCGCCATTCCTGCGTCTGTTGACGGGCACAGCGCGTATTCCCTTGTCAGCCGGAAACAGGCCCGGGAGGCATGGAGGAATGAGGCGCTCATCCAGATCAGCCAGTCCATGGTGGCGCGGGCGCTGCGAACCTATAAATGGACCTACTGCGTCGCCGACCGCCATGGAAACGGCGCAACGCAATCCAGCAGCAATCATTACAGCGAATACCAGATGTACAACTTACTTGCCGATCCACATCAACTCCTGAACCTGGCAGGACGGCACGATAATCTCCACCTCGTGCACTATCACGGCGACCAGCCGCTGCCAGAAGGGGCCGATTATCTGCGGAAAAGGCTGATTGCGCGCATGGTGGAGGCTGGCGAAGCCGCGCCACACATTGAGCGAGACACGCTCTACCCGTGAGTTGTTATGAGAGCGCATGGGCCGCCGGGCCACCCACAGTGACGAAAATCGCCTCGGATGCCACGCCCGTGAAGGCGGGGGGCCATCGAGCTGGATTCCCGCTTTCGCGGGAATGACATCCGAGGTGATTTTCGAGAGAGCAGGGCCCGGAGGCAGCTAAAAGGAGATCTATGACCACGAAGGTTGCGCGTCGATGCTGTTTGTCGCTCGAATGCTTGCTGGTGATGATTTTCGGGCCGGGGCGTGTGTGCCGGGCTCAGTCACAGCAGCAAATCCAAATCGATGCGCACGCGAAGGCCACGCCGTTCCCTCACTTCTGGGAGCAAATGTTTGGATCGGGACATGCCGTCCTTGCGCTCCGGGACAGCTACCGCAGCGACCTGCGAGCCGTGAAGCAAGTGACCGATTTCCGGTACGTGCGCTTCCATGGCATTCTCGACGACGAAGTGGGGGTTTACAGCGAGGACTCGTGCAGCCGGCCGGTGTTCAATTTTTCCTATGTCGATCAGATATACGACGGCCTTCTGAAAAATGGTGTCCGGCCCGTGGTGGAACTCAGCTTCATGCCGAAGAAACTGGCGTTCAATCCCGATGCATT
>CADDZJ010000144.1 GCA_902812415.1 Acidobacteriota bacterium | reverse complement strand
TACTCCATCAGCCCGTTGCGCAGGAAAATCTGCTGGCCGTCCAGAATGTCCGCGCGCGTAAACAGCACGCGGCCGCTCGGATCGGTAACTCTTCCCGGAATCGGCGGCTCCCCGGTATATGTGCGATAGGCGAGAAAGCCGAGCACAAAGAAGCCGAACAGCAAAACAATGATAACAGCTTGCACCCATCCGTTTGAGACCAACAGTGCACGCTTCGAGTTGATGGGCATTAGACGTCACTCCTCTCAGATGCCAGAAGTTTAAATCGAGGCGGATGCGCCGGACCGTCGGCTGCGTTGAAACAACCGAGGCTCAAGCCGAGATTACGAACCAGTAACTACCAGAATCGACCAATAAAATCAAGAATTTGTTCCCCGGATCTAACCATTCTTATCCAGTCCAAGGCGCGTATTGACTATTCGTCCAAACGAGCGGACGGGGTCCCACTCTGCCGCCGCCCGCACCTGTGATCCCCGTCACAGACCCTTTCCCAGGCAAACCTGTACATTTTTAGCCGGGTATTCGGACCCGATTTTGCTTTCTCTCGATGATCGGGCGTAAAGCGAGGTGGACGAAGACATGAGCGAATCCGGGATGATTACGATCCGCGAGTGGGATCCAGAGGTGTTTCACCGTCGTGTGCTTGAATTAGAGGCTGAAGGCTACGAGGCCCGTCTGGACTCTTACCAGGTCCTACCGGAGATGAATCCCGAGACAGGCGAGATCATTCATCTTCGGAGCGTGGACATGTATAAGAGTATGCCGAACAGCGGCCGATGAAATTTTCCAAACGTCTGGTAAGCCAGATCTTCTGATGCGAATTTCGGCTGTGCTCCAGAAAATTATTGACTCTTGGTATATCCCGGTGATAAATTGCTGTCGGCCGGTCACCTTGGCTCAGCGGAGCCCTACCTCCGCTCAGACCATGGTCCCAACCGACAGCATTAGAGCTTATTGCGGTTGGCGACTATGTTCCGTGAGCGCGATCACATCTATACGTGATCCGGATCACATTAAGCAGCAGTTCGATCGTTCATGTTCATGCGGAGGTAGGGAATTGTGGCTCGTTTCCGCGTAAGCTGGCGGAGCCTTTTCAACTTATTTCCTCCTGGCGATCCTTCAGGCGTCGCACTTGCGGCTTTCTCGCTGGGAGTGACGTTTCTATGCACATTCAATCCATGCCTTGCCCAGCGGCGGCCTGCCGCCGTTGAGCCTCCCTCGGCCTCCTGGAAGAAACATCCTCAACCAGCGTCCGCTGGTTACGTGGGTAGCGAGCGCTGCCGTTCCTGCCACAAAGCTGAATTCATCGAATTCGGGAAAACGGCCCACGCGCGTCTCCGCGACAACGCCAACCGCCCGGTGATGGATTGCGAGACTTGCCACGGGCCGGGCAAGGTGCATTCGGATGCCGAGGAGGCAGCACACGGGAATGACGCCAAAATCGCGGCAGCCGCTACGCTGATTTTCGGCTTTCACGGAAGTCCGAAAGAGAATGCCGAACACTGCCTCACCTGCCACGTCACGGACAGAACTCAGACGAGTTTTGCCCACTCCCAACACTTGGCCGTCGGAGTTTCCTGCGACAGTTGCCACAGCCCGCACCTGGTGGAAGCCGTCGACAATCCCGACCAGGTCCACACGCAGTTCGCGCAGGCGAAATTTTTCTCCGTTCCCCAAATTGCCGAGGAACACCGTTGGTTGGCAGAGAGCCAGTTAAGAGAAACTCAGCCTGCGCTTTGCTATCACTGCCACGCTACCGTTCAGGCACAATTCGCCCTGCCCTTCCACCATCGCGTCCCGGAAGGGTTAATGAAATGCACGGATTGCCATAATCCGCACGGCACGCTGCTCAATCTCGCGTCGCTGCGAGAGCCCAATTGGGAAACCTGTGTAAAGTGCCACGCGGAAAAGCGCGGCCCGTTTGTCTTTGAACACCCACCCGTGCGGGTGCTCGGCTGCGTGGAATGCCACAATCCGCACGGCGCTGTGGCGCGCTTCATGCTGGTGCGGCGTGAAACACGTTTTCTTTGCTTGCAGTGCCACGGCGATCCGCATTCGGCGCAGGCGAGCGTGCCGCATAGCCGCGGAGGGTTCCAGACCCGAGGCGATTGTACGCGCTGCCATGTTGCGATTCATGGCTCAAACTTCAACGTGGACTTTTTGCAGTGAAGGAGGACGGCATGAAGATCTGGAACGTGCCATCAAGCGCCGTCTTGTTGTCCTTGCTGCTGCCGGCGTTGCTCTTGGGGCAGAGTACGAACCCATCCAGCCCGACGCAAGCCTCCAGCGGCTTACAATCCGCGCCCTCGGCTCAGTCCACATCTTCGGACCCGCAGGCGGGCGGGGCGGCTCCGGGGCTTGGAGGATTTGAGACCAGCGGCACAGCGGACTTCGGCTATCGCTTCACCGATATCAAAGGCGCGCAACAAGGCTTTTTGCAGCTCTTTGACCTGCGGCAGGGACCGCGTTTGATGGACTTCGAGCTAAACGGGGTCGCGGCGCCGGGGGCTAATCCCTTTGCGGATACCTTTTCACTTTTTACCAGCGGCTTGGGAGGCGATCCCTTTCCCAGCGTCCAGTTGAACGTGAGCAAGACGAATCTTTACGACTTACGAGCCAACTGGCGGCAAAGCTATTTCTACGATGATTTCCCGCTCACCCCGAATTCTATTGCGGGCATTTCGACCCAGGCCGTCACTGACAACCATGATTGGGCTACGGTGAGAAAGATCGGTTCGCTGGATTTCAACCTTCACGCTACCAACCATTTGCACTTTCTCTTTAATTACGAGCACACCAGCGACTCAGGCCAGACTTTTACGACGCGGGCTCTGGATTTTGTGGGCTCGCCCGACGTGTGGGGTGCGTTTGCAAGGGCGAATCCCTATGTCCTCGGAGCGCCCGTAAACGATGTGGCCGACCGGTTTACCGGCGGCCTCAGCTATGTCTTGCGCAACTGGAATTTCCAATACCAGATCGGCTATCAAACTTATAACGACACTCTAACGCTGAATAACGTGGCATCGCCTGAAACCAGCATCAACGTCGCCGATCCCACCACCGCCAGGGAACCGTTGACCAGCCTTTCGTGGTCTCAGGCGCGCCGCCTGACGACGCCTATCAGCGAGTTCAGCTATTCGGGAAGACCGCTCCACGAGCTGGAGATGGAAGGGGAGTATATTTATTACCGCTACCGAGGCCCGCTGAGTCTCGACGCGACGTTTAATGGGTCTGCACGAACGAATAACGCGGGCACCACGGATTCTCCCTACGATGTTTCGATTAATGCTCGCGGGAATGTGACGGAGCCAAACAATGTCGTCCGCCAGAGTTTCATTTATAGCCCTTCCAACTGGTGGCAGCTCGGCCTCACTTATGGATATTCACGATTTACCACGAACGCGACAGGCAATTTCGGTGCCCTCTCAACGCTATATCCTTTCATGCCGGGAGGGCCTACCACCAACACCGGCTCCGAGGTTGACCACATCAATTGGATCGATGGCGTCAGCACGTTGGACGTCGCGATGATGTTCACGCCGGGGCACTCGTTGGTAATCCGGCCGGGCGTCGAGCTGGTGAAGGCCGATATTGAAAGCCTTGAGGATGGCGTGGCAGACCCGGCGCGGACGGCCCGCATCAAGACCGCGTGGCCGGAACTGAGCGTCTACTATCAGCCGTCGAAGAAATTCAGCCTGCGAGGCACTTATCGGGGTATTTACAACAATGCGGCTTACACGTTGATGTCGCCGCTCCAAACCAACGGAACTACCGAAGTGGTTCGCTTCCAGCCGACCGACAAGTGGGCCATCGAAGACGCACTGGATATTTCAAACAGCAGACTGCTTTCTGAAGGCTTCCTCAGCCGGACGCGCAGCAATGCCACCACGCTCAGCTACACCTTGAACGAGAGGTTTTCCCTCTTCGCGGGCTTCACCTACCAAACCCTATTGGGTCTCGGCCAAGTCACGTTCCTGCGCGGCACTCCTCCGATCACGGATGTTCCCATGCGCGACCAGGAACTGGACCGAATCTGGCAGGCCGGGTTTGCTTCAAAGCCCCGGCATAATATCGGCGTCGAATTCAGCGGCAACTTCATGCGGACGACTGGCTTGGACACGATTTACGGCGAGCCGCCGCTCTACGGGCCCGTCACCTGGCCCTTCGCTACCGGAACTGTCTACTATGAGTTTGCCAAAGCCGGGCGGCTCTCCATCGATCTCCAGCGAACTTACTATTTGCAACAGATTTTGAATTTGAATAATTTTAGTGCCAACATGCTGACCATCAGGTGGACGAAGAGCTTTTGATCGCTCACCGAAGCCATCGGAGGTTTACAAACATGCAGCCTTCTTCACGACCCGGAGCGCTGGGCACGATGTTGGGCATCTTCTTCGTCTGTGTTGTGATGCTCGCCGTCTTCGCGCCAAGTCTCTTAGCCCAGGCGAAAAGCGGACGCGATATTTATCTGGACAAATGCGCCGTTTGCCACGGCGAAGACGGGGCAGGCAAGACCGTCAAGGGCAAGAAAGTTCATTGCAAGGATATCCGGCAGACGATTAAGAAGGATTCGGAAGCGGACATGATTAAAATCGTCACCGACGGCAAGGGCGCGAACATGGACAGCTATAAGAATCAGTTTACCCCCGAGCAGATTCGCGCGGTCGTCGAGTATTACAGAAGCCTGGCGAAATGACACGCAGGCAGTAATGGGTAGGGGTGCCGGCTTTGACGGACGGGGTTTTGGCAGGCCAGCGAACGCGCAGTTCCAGTTGCCGAGAGCTGATTGCTGAGAGCGAATAATTCTCTTTCGGGTTCGTCACTCATCGCTGACTTTAGGGGCGAGAATGAACACCACGTTGCTGATTGAAGTGCTGTTTGTGGTTGCGACGATTATTCTCGCCTTGGCCGTGGCGTTCCGGGCACAACTGACACGAGCTCAGGGGGGCAAGATCCTCGCCTTTATGGCGCTTTTTATCTTTCCGGTCTTGGCAGCTTGGGCAGGCTTCTCGGAACACATGGACCGCGCCGAGAGCACTCGCTTCTGTCTTTCGTGTCACGTCATGTCCGACTATGGCAGGAGTCTCTACGTCAATGACCCGAGCTTCGTTCCGGCCCGCCACTTTCAGAACAACCTCGTGCCCCGCGACCACGCCTGTTATACGTGCCATACGGACTACACGCTGTTCGGGCCCTTCCACTCAAAACTCCGTGGCCTTCACCACGTTTACGTGGAATATTTCGGAACCATCCCGAAGCCCGATAAAATCAAGCTCTACACACCTTACAATAACCGTGAATGTCTTCATTGCCATCTCGGCGCGCGAACGTTTGAAGAGGAACCGCATCATCGTAAAACGCCGGACATGATGGCAAAAATCAAGTCCAACCAGATGTCCTGCATGTCGAGCAATTGCCACGATACGATTCACGATCTTGACGATCTCAAGGACGCAACTTTCTGGAAAGAGAGCCAATAAGATGCCGGCACCAACGATCGAACGCCGCATCCGCTGGTCAGGAATCCTGATCGCCGTAGGACTGATCACCCAATTGATCACCTTGATTTGGGTTCATCCTCTGGCCTTCATGGCCTTTCTAATGATTAGCTGTCCGCTGATGGCGATTGGCATTCTCCTTTACCTGTATTCACTTGTCACAACTCCTTCTTCTGCAGTTGATCGACGGAGCAATTCGACCGATGCTTGATGTTTTTCGCGATCCGGAAGAGACTCTGGCGAGGTGGGGGAACTGACTCTTCCAGGGAGCGGATCTCATTACAGCACCGATGGGTTCGGACAACCCCTACGTCAACCACCTTTTCGCATTGGCCGGGCCAGCCGTGTTGTGAGGATGGAAAGAGATAACCCATGATCGATGCCGTGTTTGCCCATCGGATTCAGTTCGCCTTCACGGTGATGTTCCATTATCTGTTTCCCATTCTCACCATGGGCCTGGGCTTCTTCATCGCCGTGCTGTCCACGATGCACCTGGCGAGCGACGACCCGCGCTACGCCACTGCTGCGCGCTTTTGGGCAAGGATCTTTGCCATCAATTTCGCCCTCGGCGTCGTAACTGGTATTCCGTTGGAGTTTGAATTCGGGACCAACTGGAGCCGCTTCTCAGCCTTCGGCGGAGGCGTGTTCGGCCAGACGCTGCCCCTCGAAGGCGTTTACGCTTTCTTTCTCGAATCGGGATTCTTAGGTCTGTTTCTGTTCGGCGAGGGTCGTGTTCCACGCGTCGTGCACTGGCTCGCGGGGATTGGAGTGTCGGCTGGGTCCCTTCTCTCTGGATATTTCATTGTCGCCACCGATGCCTGGATGCAGCATCCGGTAGGCTACGCCGTCGATCCCTCGGGTGGGATTCATCTGAAGTCCTTCTGGGCCGTGCTGCTGAATCCTTACGCAGGCTGGCAATACGCGCACACAATCAATGGCGCCTTGCTCGCCGCCGCTTTTGTGATTGGCGGCGTAGGAGCCTTCTACCTTCTTTTGAACCGGCATCCGGAATTCGCTCGCCTTTCGGTCAAGATGGCGGTGATCGCCGGTCTGATCCTTTCGCTCACGCAGCTCTTCCCAACCGGCGATATGGACAGCCATAACGTGGTACAGTACCAGCCAACCAAGCTGGCCACGATGGAGGGGCTGTTTGAAACCGCGAAGGGCGCGCCCCTGGCCATCATCGGCATGCCGGATACGCAAAATAGCAGGTTGATTGATCCCGTCTTTGTTCCGGACTTTCTGAGCTTCCTGGCTTATGGCAATTTCCACGCCACGGTGAGTGGCTTGACGACCTATCCAAAAGACCTGTGGCCGCCGGTAGAACTGACCTATTACGCGTACCACATCATGGTCGGCCTTGGAACCATCTTTATCGCCATCATGCTCCTGGGAGTGTTTTTTCTCTGGAGACGGCGTTTGTTCCAATCCCGCTGGTACCTGTGGATACTGATGTTGGCCTTCCCCTTTCCCTACATTGCCAACGAGGCGGGGTGGGTGGTGGCGGAGGTCGGGCGGCAGCCATGGCTTGTGTATGGCTTACTCAAAACGGCGCAGGGAACTTCAGCCAATGTTGCAGTCGGCGAAACGGTCTTCACCACCTTGGGCTTCGCGGGAGTCTACCTGATGCTCGGCTTGCTGTTCTTATTGCTGGTTGGGCGGCTGATACACCAGGGTCCTTCCGAGGCAGAAGTATGAACATTGTTTGGTTTTGGACGCTGGGCGTAATGCTCACCGCATATGCCGTGCTGGATGGATACGATCTGGGCGTCGGGGCGCTGCACCTCTGGCTGGCACGTGGCAACGAGGAACGCCGCGTCGTATTGAATGCCATTGGCCCGGTGTGGAATGGCAACGAAGTGTGGCTCATTGCTGCGGGCGGCATGATGGTTGTGTCGTTCCCGAAAGTTTACGCCTCCGGATTCAGCGGCTTCTACCTTGCGCTCATGGTGGTGTTATGGCTTCTGATCCTGCGCGGTGTTTCAATCGAGTTCCGCGGCCAGATCGATCACGAGCTCTGGCGGGCGTTCTGGGATGCTGGCTTCTGCATTGGCAGCCTGCTGATCGCCCTGCTATTGGGAGTGGCGCTGGGCAATGTCCTTAGGGGCTTGCCCATCAGGGCGGACGGCTACTTCCAGGGAACGTTTACACTGCTGCTGAACCCCTACTCACTGCTGACGGGTATTCTGAGCTTGGTTGTCCTCACCTGGCATGGGTGCAACTACCTGAGAGTAAAAACGGAGGTCGATTTATTGCTAAGAGCGCGGTGCTGGTCGGCGCGCCTATGGTCGGTGGTGGTCCTGCTCGTCATCGCTGCGACCGCGGCGACCCTGACGCTAGGCCCTGCCATGGGGCGAAATTTCCGGCTTCATCCGCTCGCCCTGGTATTTCCCTTGTTCACTTTGATTGGATTAATTGGTGGCTTTCTTTGCCGCCGTGAGCATGATCGAGGTGCTTTCTGGTCTTCAACGGCTGTCATCGTGGGATTGCTAACTTCAGCCGCCACGACCGCATTTCCCAATTTATTGGGCTCAACGCTCGACCCTTCCTACAGTCTGACCATTTATAATGCCGCTTCGTCACCTCATGCACTACGCGTCTCGTTCATCGCCAACATCGTCGGAATGATTGCGGTCGTCGTCTACAGCACCTACGTACACCGGACCTTCAGCGGCAAAGTCAAACTGGGCGACCACAGTTATTGAACTGCGCGTGCATCATGTCGCAGTCCAACCCGACCCGTGATCACACAACAGCCGACGGGGGTCGATCTACCGAATCAAAAGATTTTTTGCGAACGCTGAAGATCTTTGTAGGCGATTAGCGATATAATGGCCACAGGAGTGACCACAATGAAGATAAGCACAGTTCGCGAATTCCGTGATCGCGCGACCGGCTTTCTCCGGTCTAAAGACCCCGTGCTGGTGACGCGCCGGGGAAAGCTGGCCGGCGTTTTCTTCCCCAGCCCGGAAGCGACGCTACCGCTTGAGCTTAAGCGCGAGCTCTTCGGCATGCTGAGCCGGTCGATTGCGGCCCAAATCAAACGGCGCGGCCTCAGTGAAGAGCAACTCATCGCCGACTTTGAACGGTGGCGGAAGGAACGCCGTGCGCCTCGCCGCCGACGCTAACGTCCTACTTGCCGCAGTGCTCGGCGGGCGCGCGCGTTTGATCCTAGAGTGCCCACAAATCGAAGAGGTTCTCTCCGTAGAGCAAATAATAGCTGAAGTTCAGGAGTACGCTGTGCACTTGGCGAGGGAGAAAGGTCTCGCGGAAGACTTGGTGCTTCTTGCAGTCGGGGCCCTGCCGGTAACGATCGTTGCACGAACAGAATACGAAGCCTTCATTCCTGAGGCTGAAAAACGAATGGGCAAACGAGACCCGGACGACGTCGAACTTCTCGCCCTTGCTATTGCGCTCGGCGTTCCTGTCTGGTCCAATGACAGAGATTTCAGGGGAACAGGCGTCGAGTGGCTGACGACCGAGTCGCTTCTTAAGCGCCTGGGCCTCATTGAAACTTCATAAAAGTATCTTCAGCGTCATGCTCCATCGTAGCAACGGAGCCCCAACACCGGGTCCAGCGTATACTGAAATAGGAAGGGATCAGGCTGACGAGGTCTGGGCCACATCTGGGCCACAAACTAGGGAGAAAAAGGGGTAAAATAGGCCATCAGCAGCCAGCTAACAGCCTTTAGAATCAACACCAGCTATGGTTTTGACATACCTGTCACGCATGAGGTCGCGGGTTCGAGCCCCGTCGTCCCCGCCAGCGAAATCCTGCCGGTCGATGGTTAGATTCTCGGCCATGTGCGCCTTGATCAGTTCAAGCCATT
>CADDZJ010000143.1 GCA_902812415.1 Acidobacteriota bacterium | reverse complement strand
GCGCTCTTTTCGATTCTGCTGTCAATCCAACGTACACCGGATCTCATTCTGTCTTTCTTCCAGCTTCCCGGCACCAAGTACGCTGCTGATGCGGTTTAGTGCAACTACTTATGCAACGATTGATATTGTGTCTGACATGAACGGGCAGATGGAACGACTGTTTCAGTTTCTCGGTCTGAAGCTCGACGTTATTGTCCGGGCGAGGATGCGAGTCTCGATGGGAGCGAGGGCTGGCGCCACGCCAAAAGAGACTGGAGCGACGTCCATGGATTGTGGCTATCTAACCGCCTCCACGATCCGGGAAACTGTTGAACAGCATCTTCCCGAATTGAGGACGGAGTTTACGCAAGAAGTCAGCTAGGCGGTGCACCAGAACCATGGAAGCCTGAATTAAGGGTGAGTATCTCTTCACTAAAGATAGTCCTCCATCCGAAGAGCGGACGCGGTGGTGGATGGTAGACCCGCTACCACTGCACCTCTTGCGTTCCCTGATATGCCGTAATCATGTGGTAGGCGAATCCGCTGTCTTGCGCTCGCACCAACACATTTTCGTCCATTCCATGGCCCTCCATCTGGCGAAGAGACTCCCTTTCCAGGTTCAGCGTCAGCGGAACATCCAGCAGCCAATCGCCGTCGGTATAAAACCCTGCCCATTTTCCATAGTCTGCGGCGCGAAGGGACTTTTCAATCTCCTCACCTTCTGCCAACGCAGAACGAATCAGCGCAATTCGCTCCCCGGTCGAAGCGCTCGCGACCGCCTTGGCAACATCCATCAGCATACGATTCCCGTGCAGATTGATTTCCACCTGGGTCAACACGCTGGCCTGGAAAAATGGGCGGCGGTCTTTGGGAATGAGCGGTTCGGCCGCCTCAGCCAATTGCATCGCCTTCTCCCATCGCGGCGCAGCGTCATTGCAAGCGCTTTCCAGATTGGCAGCGAATTGCGCAACCGTCGGTTTCCCAGGCATTCCGAACCTGCGGAAAGGAGTATTAATATTCCCTTTACTGAGCTGGACCAGTAGAAAACGCGACATGATCTCATAGAATTGATCCCCCATCCGGGCATCCGCCGCCTGGCCGTACTTCGCGGGCGCCTGAAAATATGCTTGATAGTACTTTTCGAGCGCGCCGACGGCCTTCTCGCCGAATTCTTCCCTGCACCATCGGGCAAGGTAAGCTGAACTCTCATCGCTGTTCTCATCCATCCAGGGCTTGGGATTCCAGGCAAGCTCCATGGTGGCGCGACTGGTCATCACCACGGGCCGCAGGTTGGACGTATTGACAATCAGATATTGGGTTGCTCCGGCCCGCGCCGCGCGCCCAAGCTCATGCTGGATTCTTTCCAGCGGAACCAATTCGCTGAAGTGATTTGAACGCCAATCGATCATCGCCGTGTGGTAATAAACTCCCTCACCGCGGCTGATCTGCCCCTGATCGCGAATCGCGCCATGTCCGTCATCAGGCCACACCAACGTCACCCCCGATGGCACTTTCAGGAATCCATCATGGAGAAACCGCGCCGCTTCCGCCCAGGCGTTAAAAACAATGGGAGCGTCAGGTTTTTCAGCTCGAAGAATTTCAATCTCCCTATCGATGGCTTCCTGAATCACATGCGCCCGGCCAGACTCCGTAGTGGGCGCATTCTTATCCACCAGCCAGAACGGATAATCGTTCTGGCCGCGATAGCCCACGCTCCAAACCACCTCGGCATTCTTCGGGTAGTCCTCAATCGCGCGCTTCCAGGCTGCCTCCAGAAGTTGCGGAGCGTTTTCAAAAGAGTAGGGCTTGTCTTTTGGCCAGCGAAAAACATCCAGTCCCAGGACGTTGGCATGATGCTGGGTCACCACCAGGCCCCTCGCCACGGCGGCTTTCACCTGCGGCTCGTAGGGAAAAATCCACGTACCCGGAATCACCATGTTTCCTTTAAGCCGCAGGATGGCCTCAAAGATCCGGTTCCAGGTCTTCAGGGAAATGTCGGCTCCATCAGGAATGCCCGAACGCCAGCCGGTCAGCAGGTCTTCGTCATTAATAAAGAAGCCACGATAGCGAAATGCCGGCGCCTGCGTTTCCACGAAGTCAGCGGGCACTTTCACTTCAGACCTGCGTTGGGGCGGATGATCTGTCCACCAATAAAGCGGGTCAACGTCCAGAAACTGCTGGGAAAACTGATAAATGGCATAGATCGTGCCGCGCACATCCGAGCCGGCCAACACCACAGCCTGTCGCGCCGGTGAGCCTGGCCACGGGTTCGTAACCAACTGGATGCGCAGACGCTCCCAGCCGGCGGGTTTGGTCACTGTCTTTGGAAGATTGTAGTCATACGCCACCCCGATGGTGACGGAGGAAGTCTCCGAGGACTGATGCACCATTCGAATCGGATGACCGAATGCCTTTTCAAGGTCAGACTCGAGATCCCGTGCAGCCGCTTGAATGGGCGCCGGCTCTCGCGGGTCAATGAACACCGTTGTTTGAAAATTCAGAGTGATTTGGGCGAGAGCGATTCCACAGAACATCTCCGCAATCCATGCGGATATCAGCAGACAACGGATCACGCGACCTCCTTGATGAACTTCAAAAACCATGAACTCCGGCGCGCAGGGTCAAGTCTCGGCATACGGCTCCGGGGGCTGTGCAACAACTCGCCATTTCGTCCCCCCCAGCGCGCGTTGTTGACGCTTCGCCGGGAAAATGGCGATCCGGCTTGTTGCCGCACAGACCCTCAGGCCGTTCCTCTGACAGACACCAAACTGACCTCGTGCCGGAAGAATGCCTTCGCCGCCAACCGGACAACGATGGATGACACCGATGCGGTGCGGTTTACCATGCCTATCAGGCCTGCCATCGCCCGGGTCTTCCGGAAATTTTTTGCATTTCCTCGCCGCACTCGCGCTCTATTTGCGCTGCGCCTCACAACCCGTAACCTTCTCAGCCGCAAATAGCCTCAAGCGGATCGCATCGCTCATCATTCGGTACCCCTGGGGACCGGGATGCAGATGGTCGCGGCTGCCCGTGGCAGGCGAAAGCTGCGAGGGATCGCGCGGGTCGCGCATCGCTCGATCCATATCAATCACGCCGTCAAATTTGCCGCTGGTCCGTATCCAGCGGTTGACCGCCTGCCGAATCGCCTCTCCGCCAGGGCTGAAGTAAAACGATCCGCCGTATGGCATAATCGTCGCCCCATAGACGCGGATATGGTGCGCATGCGCCCGAAGAATGATCTGTTGATACGCCTCAATCATCTGTCGGGCTGTCGCCGTGCGAGTTCCAATATCATTGATGCCTTCGAGCACAATGAGCCAGCGGACGCCGGCCTGCGCCAGCGCGTCACGGTCGAGCCGCGCCAAAGCGTTCGGACCGAGACCATCGTGCAGCAGGCGGTTGCCGCCAATCCCTTCGTTCAACACGCCGATGTCGGCGGTGGCCTTGTTTGCCTGCAGGCGGCGAGCCAGGTCATCCGGCCAGCGATCATTGCCGTTGGTCGTCGATCCGTGTCCATCCGTGATCGAGTCGCCAAGGATAACCACCGCCGCGCCAGACCTTCCTGTGAACACATCAACGCCGTTCAGGAAATACCAGTGATCCGTCTGCGACGCCTGCGGCAAGGTTTGCGCCGAAACGGCGTTGCCAGCGACCAGATAGGAGGTTTCCCTTGAGCCAGGGTGTGTCGTGATGCCATCCGGAGCGCCACGCAAGTAAATCGTCACCGCCAGGTCGGAGAGAGCAGGCAGATTGAAATCCACGGGATCAGAAATCATCGGCGCTCCCGCCGGAATCGTCACCGAAGGCTGGCCGCCAAAGGTCAATGCCTTGTCACTTTGCGGACGGATCGCGCTGCCGCCCGCCGCGAGCGCCACGTGAGCAGATGTTATCGTGAGCGGCGAGGCTCCGAAGGCATTGGAAAAGCGCACCCTCAGCCGCTCACCGCCCATCGAAACATGCACAATCTGACGCAATGTGGCATCCGCAAAACCCGGTGGAGGCGGCGCGTTTTTTGCGTCTCCCCGTTGAGGCGCCGAAGCCCATGCGCCCACCCAACACCCTCCCGGTTCAGCCATGCCGGGCGTCCCAACTGCGGGCGCCACGAGCGCGCCGGTGAGCGCTAGAATAACGAGACGTCTAAGCAGATAACCTCCCATTACCGCTATTCACCATCATCGTGATGTATTCGCATCGCTGTTTTGGATATCCCCTCACCCCCCCTCTCCCCAGGTGGGGATAGCAAACTGTCTATTCTTTCCGTTCTCTCTCCGCAAGCGGGGAGAGGGCGTCCTGACTTGTCGGGGCGGGTGAGGGACGCAAAATACTTAAGCGAACATACGAAATGCAGCGCTGAGCCTCAGAAAAACACTTTCGCCGCCAGTTGGATAATCCGGGGATTATTCGCCTGACCGGTAATTCTGCCGAAGTTCGATGCCAAATAGCTCGTGTTGGGATCGCTGAAATTCGGATGGTTGAAGAAGTTAAAGAATTCTCCGCGCAACTCGATGTGGAAATTCTCATGCGAACTCAGCGGATAGAAGTTCTTGAACAGTCCCATATCGTATTCCCAGTTTCCGGGGCCGGCGATTGCACCCTCTCCAATGTTTCCGAACCCGCCCACCGGCGCGAGACCAAAGAGAGAAGTGTTTAAAAAGGGAACGCAGAACTTCACCGACGAACTGCACGGCGTCGGATTCTGCTGAGCGCCTGTACCAAGCTGGCTTACGCCGCCAAGAAAGTTGACGCGATCCCCGTTGAGGCCGGTCCTGGATTGATCCGTTCCGGCCATGATGTTCAGGGTATCCGCCGATTGCCTGGTGAAGATGCCGCTCCAGTCCCAGCCGCCCAGGATGGTCCTCAAAAGCCGGCTGGACGACCCCTGAAGCCTCGGCAGCGGCCAGACGTAGGAGAGAACAAAGGTGTGAGTATGATTAAAATCCGCCGGGCCTCGATCGAACGCGAACTGGTACGGATTGCCATATGGCACGCCGGAACCGTTGCTCGAACCCACGTCGGTGATGCCGCCGTTTTGCGCGAGTTCCTGCATGGCCTTGGAGTAGGTATAGTTCGCCAGCAACGTCACGTTGCGAAAAGCTCCCGGCAGGCCAGGGCCCGGCCGCTTTTCCAGGCTTACCTGAAGCGCATTGTAATTGGAGTTGCCGCTGTTGCTGTTCATGAAGATATCCGAGAAGCCCGGACAGACGCGCCGCTTGTCGGTGGAGAGCGAGTCGAACGCCGTATCGCCGGGAATATATTGCGCCGGATTCAAGTCCTGATCCTGCCGCAAATTGCTCGCCTGGTTGCCCACGTAAGATGCGCTAAAAACCATGTCAGGCTTCAACTGCCGTTGAATGGTCAGGTTCCAGGCGTAGATTGCGGGCGTTTTCCACGGCGTTCCAGCCTGCAGGCCGTAAGCGGCAATCGGGTTCGGAAACACTATGTCCCTGGGCGCATTGGAAAGCGTGTAGCGGTCAGGGAAGGAGGCTGCGAACGCTGTCTCGCCGGCAAGCGGATCGGTAAGGCCGCCGCCCTGGTATGCCGGAAGCGGAGGAAACAGATCGATGCGCAGGCTGAAAGGGGTGATAATCGACGCGTCGTTGCCGAACAACCCGGGCAGTCGCGTGTAATAAAAGACGCCGGCGCCCCCGCGGATCACGGTTTTGCCGCTGCCGGTGGGATCGAAGGCGAAACCCGCGCGCGGCGCCAGATTGTCAAGATCGCCGGTCTCACCGGTTTTCGGCACCGTGACGCCGTTGTATGAATCGCCCACAAAGAACAAGCCCGGCGGAGCGTTCGGAAAAATCCTGGAGTGAACGCCGGCGTAGAAGGCGTTGGGGAAAAACTGCTCAATGCGGCCATAGATTTCCTGCATGGGAACCTGCGGCTCCCAGCGAAGGCCGCCATCCAGCGTTAAACGCGGGGTGGCGCGCCATTGGTCTTCAAGGTAGAGTCCCTGAACGTTCTGATGCTGATCGGAATAATTGCCGGAGGTCTGGGTGAATGAATAGAGATTGCCCGTGAGGAAATTGGCCAGAGCGTTCCCCAGAAAATCGCTGCCCTGAAAGCTCCAGTCGCCGTTCTCGCGGTCCGTGTTTCGGACGATGCTCTGGTCGTGCTCAAAGTCGCCTCCGAAGCCGATGGTGTGCCGCCCGTAGATCCAGGAGGCGTTATCCCGAATATCGATGCCGTTGCGATAAAAAGCGCCGCCCGTGAAACTCCCGATGCCGAAATAGCCGCTGGCGCCGAATCCGTGGTAGCCGCCCTGATCTTTCGGGAGTTGATAGATCTTCACCCCCATCTCGCTCAACTGCGGCACATTCGCTCCCTGGAAACGGTCCGAACCGGTGCGGAGATAGCTTAAATAAGCCGTGTTGACGAAAGTTGCGCTTTTGGCCCATGTGTAGCTCAGCAGGTAGTTCTGGGACTGCACGGCGGAACCATCGCCAGAGAAATTATTCTGAAGCGTCAACAAGTCTGTGCCGTCAAACGACGGGATTGCGTTGAAACGGGCAATATATGCGCGGCCCGTGAGATGGTCCTGGCGCCGGACTGTCTGATCGAAGCGAACGTCAAACTCATTAACGGTCTGCCCGTTGACCGGGGTGAAGAAGACCGTCCCGTTCGGCGATTCGCTCGATACCGGAAGGTGACTGCTGAAATTCAAAGCCACCTGATTCAAAGGCGTATTGGGATCAGTCGTCAGGTTGTTTCCGGGAATCGGCAGACCGGTGACCGGGTCTTTCAGTTGCACGATTTTGCCGAGCGGATTCACGGTAGGATCCGCCGTCAGGTAATTGGAAAAATCGCCGTGAAGATTGGCCTCTGTGGGAATGACCGCATTTTGTCCGCCCAGCGTGGTCGAGACGACCGTGCGCTGATACCCAAAGAAGATAAAGCTATGGTCTTTCCTGATCGGCCCGCCAATCGTGCCGCCGAATTGGTTTTGCTTGAGAGGATCGACCTTCGTTGCGAAGAAGTTGCGGGCGTTGAAGACCTTGTTGCGCACAAATTCGAACGCGTCGCCGTGCCATTGATTGGTGCCGGATTTCGAAACGACGTTCACCACCGCTCCGGCGTTTTCGCCATACTGAGCGCTGAAGTTGCTGGTCTGCACGCTGAATTCCTGCACCGCGTCGGGAAAAGGAAAGGGATCATTGGTGTTGCTCAGCAGGTCCTGGTTGTCGGCTCCGTCAAGGTTGTAGGCGATCTGGTCGGTGCGCGCTCCGTTCACCGAAATCGAAGTGGTGTCCGGAAGCTGCTTCGTCGTTCCTTGCTGGGTTCCGTGACCATTGGCGTTCGTTGTGCCTGGAACCAGCAGCGTCAGGTTCGCCGCGTTGCGTCCCAGCAAAGGAAGATTCACCACCTGCGCTTCGTTGACGACCTGGCTGAGTGTGGGCGAAACGGTATTGACCGTTGCGCCGGTGGCCTGCACCGTCACAGTCTGCTCAGCGGTCCCCACCTGTAATTCGATATTCACTGCGCGGGCCTGGTCTGCGAGCAGTGTCACTTTCTCCACAAATTCCTTGAATCCAGACGCGCGCACCCTGACCGTATAGCTGGCAGGCGGCAGCGACGGGATGCTAAATACCCCGGCGGCGTTGGTCGTCACGGAGCGGGTTACGCCTGTTCCTTCCTGCGTCACCGTAACCTTGGCGTTTGGGATCACGGCATGCGAAGGATCGGTCACGATGCCGCTCAGCGCTGCATTTCCCATGGTCTGGCAGTACAGACAGGTTGACAGCAGAAAAATCATTGCCGTCAGTAAAACGGGCTTATATTTCCTCACTTTTCCTCCCATGAGTCTCCTCCTCTCCTTAAAGTGAAATCGTGGTTAGGCGACATAGGCGACGCTTCATTCCGGGCCATTTGTCGCAGTTCAATAAGTTCCTTTTAAAATCGATTCATTTGTTGTCCTGTCGCATTAAATAGATAATTATCCAAAACTTCCGAACCCGTATTACAAAAAGCAATCTCGCAACGCCAGCTTCTATTCAGGCGAACAATCGCGGGCGAAAGTGCTTTTGTAAAACCAGGGCGATGGTGCCGCGCAGCCGGGGCTGCATGGTGTCGTCCGTGGGAACAATTCGCGTGCCGGCGTCCATGCGCGCTCGTTCCTTGACCACTTGCTCGACAATGGGGCCGACTCGTTTCCAGGCGCGCGTGACTTCCCCAATGATCACGATCACGGAGGGCGAAAGTCCGTTGACGAGCATCGCAATGCCCAAACCGAGGTAATGCGCCATCGCGTCGAGGGTCTCCTGCGCCTTGAGGTCCCCGCGGTCGGCAAGGGATAAAATATCGGCAAAGCTTGTGGCTAGCTCGCGGCGGCCCGACGCATTTCTTTTGCCGGAGTTTTCCGAAATGCCGCAGGTATAGTTGCGGACGGCCGCGGCGTTTGAAGCCAGCACCTCCCAACAACCCCGGCTGCCGCAGTTGCACGGAGGCCCCTGCTCATCGAGGCAGACGTGCCCGAACTCGCCAGCGGCTCCATTGGCTCCGCGCACCAACTGTCCGTTGGCGATAATGCCGGTTCCAATGCCTTCTGAAACCGTCACGGCAATCAGATCTCGCAGGCCCTCATGAGGGCCTGACCAGACCTCCGATAAAGCGCAGGCGTTGGCGGCGTTTTCCAGTTGGACGGGAAGGCCGGTTGCGCGCTCGAGAGGGCCTTTGATGTCGATCTGGCGCCATCCCAGATTTGCCGCAAAAACCAGCCGCTGCCCGAGATAGTCCACGCGCCCGGGCAGGCTCACCCCGATCCCTTCATAAGTGATCTCGCGATGGGCGCTGAGAAGATTTTGAACTCGGGCGCACAAAGCCTCGAGAAAAACCTTGGGATTGGGAAGCGTCGGCATGGATTCCTGCGTCGTAAAGCGGACGCTCAAGTCTGCCAGCGCAAGCTTGGTGACGTGAGGCATGATGTTGATGCCGACGATGCCCGCGCGGTCCATATTGAGGTACAGAAGCCTCGGTTTGCGGCCTCGCGGCAGCTGCCCCACATCGCCCTCGGCAACCCAGCGCTCTTCAATCAATTGATCGACAATCAGGGAGATGGTGCTGCGCTGCAAGCCCGTCTGCCGCGCTAGGTCGGCGCGCGAAATTGGCTGGTTCGTGCGAATGGCATCGAGAACAACGCTCCTGTTGATCAGCCGGGCCGTCTCTGAACTTGCCACCTTCCCTCGCTCCTTCGCAGCGGGTCTGCAAGTCGCCTGTCGGGTTTAACTGCCATTTATTTCGACAGTCGAACAAAATATAGTCATGAGAAGAACACTTGTCAACACCCCGCTTTTGACAGGACTTTCCTCATTTTTTTCGCGAGGTGGCTTCATCTGCAAGGATCTGCGGGCCCTTTCGAGTGCGGCGCTACACTTCCGGCGCGCCCCACAACCCC
>CADDZJ010000142.1 GCA_902812415.1 Acidobacteriota bacterium | reverse complement strand
TCGCGCTGCATCGTGGATTTATTGACTGCCAGTTCCTGCTCAGCGGCGGCCAGTGCGTCTTTCGCGGCGGAAACTGCGGCTGAGGCTTCCATGTCTTTCCCCTGAGCCACATCCACCTCTTCCTGAGCGACCAGGTCAGGGCGGGTTTTTTGCACGCCGTAAAGCCGGCTGTAAGTCAGATGCGCCACGCGGTAAGCGGACTCCGCCCGCGTAAGCTCCTCCTTGGCTCGGGCCACGTTCTGCATGCTCCGCTGGCAGGCAGCCTCATCGCGCGAAACGGTGGCGACAAGTTCGGGGACTTCGAGCACCGCCATCAATTGGCCCTGTCTGACGTGAGTGCCCCAGTCAACATAGAGTTTCTTCACATAGCCTGAAACCTTGGCGTGCACGTCGATTTCCTGGTACGGGATGAACTCGGAGGCAATCTGAAGGTCGTTGGAAAGATTGCGACGCGTCACTTTCACGACGGCCGCCGTGACGGGGCTGTCGCTCGTGGTGCTCACAGGCTTTACCCTGCCTGAATGTGAACAGGCGGGAATGAACAGTACCGAACTTGCAAGCAGCACCGCGAGGGCGCTGGTGCGGCAAGCGGCCCGAATCAGAAGACCTTGATGGCTTTGCATCGTAACTCCATCTATTTTCGTTTGAGGTTCAATGCGGCGGGCTCACAACTCCGTTCCGCCTCCTTGACAACACGCCGCAGCTTTTCCAATGTGAATTGCTTCGAGCCACAGAACTCAATGATGATGCGTTCTCTCTCCTGCAGGCAGGCCGCTACGGATGGAATCTGCGCTGCGATCTCAGCCGGAATTGTCTGCACGCCGTGCCGATCGCCATGGACCAGGGCTCCGGGCTGAACCCGCATGCCGCCAATATCCACGGGCTCCCCGAAATCGATGATGTGGGCATAGGCATGCGAGACTGAAATATGTCCGGCGAAGAAATGAAATCCCGTCGTTCGAACCGCCTCGATATCCCGCACCGCGCCATTCGTGACATAGCCGACGCATCCCAAAGCCTGGCAGATGGCCGCATGGACATCGCCGACAAAAGCGCCCATCCCGGGGCTGGGATCAATATCCTGCAACACCATCACGCGTGGTTGAGGAATGGAGAGAACATAGTCCCACCAGTCTGTGCGGTCAGCGAAACTTAAGCGCTGGGGCGGCGGCAGGGACGAAACCAACGGAGCAGTCGCCGACCGGATTCGGCCAGTGACCGCGTAGCCTAGCATCGGCGACAGCTCAGGGAACAGACATCGCACTGCGGAATCGCTGGCGAAACCTTCGTTCCTCAGGCGGATGTTGAAGGTCTCAATAGCATTCGCGACAGCGCATGTCGGCAATCGCCGTAAGCTCTCGAACTCATCCGGAGTCAGAGTGGGTTCCAACGGATGCCTCCAAGCGAAGAATGATAGATGGATGAATAAGTCCTTATTTTCGCGCCGGTTGCCAAGAGTCAGCCTCGTTCAATATTTAAAAAACTTCTGGAAGGCGCGTGTTGGGACTTGCTTGAGGGTTGGGCTAGGATGCGAAAGGGGGAGGCCGCAGCCGGAACCAGATTAAAGGAGTGAGGCTTTGAGGAAGTGAAGCTTCTGAAAGGTATATGAAGGTTGCTGTAATATCTTCTGACCGGTCAAAAGTTATAACCAGTTTGGACTGTAGAGGCTGGCGGGGTTGCGCATGACTGGCATCGAGGGAGACCGCAGAAGGCAATCCCCACCCGCGCCCGCCGTCCAGATGATAATGACCGCGGCGTGCTTGTGCCTGCTCGCCAAATGCGAGGAGACCCACAACCACCAACAGAGCGGAGGCACTAACCAGCAGAAATTGTTTGGACCGAATCCATCCCACGGCGTCCCTTTGAGCCCTTGCACTGAAGGGTTAGGAATTGTGCTAATCGTTAATTATTTCACTATTTCTCTAACCGTGCAAGCCTCTTGTTTTTAAGAGCAGCTCCCGTGCCACACCCAGGCGAATGCATTTTTCAGTTGACGCCTGATGCGGCGGCTTATAAATTTAGCGTTTATTCCGCTTATGCCAGCGGAAATCTGAACGCGCAAAATTCCCGCCTTTTCAAAGCTGGGAGCACCCTTGAGGAGCGCGTTTCCAAGGAGGTAAGCCATGAAAGTGGGGCTGTTTACGGCCTTATTTGCCAAGCTGAGCCTGGACGACGTGATCAAGAAGATCAAACCGCTGGGAATTCGCACGGTGGAGCTAGGGACGGGTAATTATCCGGGCGATCCCCATTTGAAGCTTGAGTGGTTGAGCTCGCCGGGAAAACTAAAGGAATTCAAGCAGAAGCTGGATGACCAGGGCATCACCATCAGCGCGCTAAGTTGCCATGGAAACCCGCTGCATCCCAATAAGAAATTTGCGGAATCCTGCCAGGAGACCAGCCGTAAGACCATCCTACTGGCAGAGAAGCTGGGTGTCACACGCGTGATTGACTTTTCCGGTTGCCCGGGCGATTCAGATCAGTCCAAATTCCCCAACTGGGTCACTACACCCTGGCCGCCTGATTATCTGGACGTTCTGAAATGGCAGTGGGAAAAGAAAGTGATTCCTTACTGGAAAAAGCGCGCCCAGCTCGCCGAGGATCACGGCGTCAGGATTGCGATTGAGATGCACCCCGGCTTTGTGGCCTATTCCCCGGAATCCATGCTGCGGTTGCGGGCGGAAGCCGGCGAGGCCATCGGCTGCAACTTTGATCCCAGTCACATGTTCTGGCAGGGAATTGATCCTTGCGCGGCTGTTCGCAAGCTGGGCGCGGCTGTCTTCCACGTTCACGCCAAGGACACTCGTCTTTACGACGTGAACTACAAGGTAAACGGCGTCCTGGATACCAAGCCTTACCGCGACGAGAAGAATCGTTCATGGATCTTCCGCACTGTGGGCTACGGCCACGGGCCTGACTTCTGGGGCGATTTTGTCTCAACTTTGCAAATGGTGGGCTATGATGATGTCCTTTCGATTGAGCACGAAGATAGCCTCATGTCTATCGATGAGGGACTGACCAAGGCCGCTAATTTCCTGAACCAGATCATCATCAAGGAAAAGCTTTCAGAAATGTGGTGGGCGTAGGAGGAGCAGGCGTCAGGTGACAGGTTTCAGGTGTCCGTGACGTCACATCTTCAGAATCTGACACAGGAATCCTGAGCTCGGCGCCTGACACCCGAAACCTGACCCCTCACTGTGGAGAGTCATCATGCCGGAAATCAATGTTGCGCTGCTTGGCTACAAATTCATGGGGAAGGCGCATTCCAACGCCTATCGCCAGGTGGGACGCTTCTTCCCGGGAAAATACCAGTTCCGGATGAAAGTGCTTTGCGGCCGCGACCGCAAAGCCGTGGAAGAGGCCGCTCGACTTTTCGGCTGGGAAGAGGTTGAGACAGACTGGCGCAAGGTAATCGAACGCGAGGATATCGACGTCGTTGATATTTCGACGCCCGGCAACCTGCACCATCCCATGGCCATCGCTGCGGCCAAGGCGGGGAAGCATATTATTTGCGAAAAACCCCTGGGCAACACGCTGGCCGAAGCCCGGGAAATGCTCAAGGCGGTGGAAAAGGCCGGCGTCAAGCACATGCTGATGCACAACTACCGCAAAATTCCCGCCGTTGCCTACGCCAAGAAGCTCATCGAGGATGGCCGACTCGGCACACCCTATCACTACCACGGCGCTTATCTCCAGGATTGGATCATGGACCCCAATTTCCCCCTGGTCTGGCGGCTGGAGAAAAAATTCGCCGGCAGCGGGGCTCTGGGAGACATCGGCTCGCACGCGGCTGACTTGGCGCAATACCTCAACGGGGATATTGAATCCGTCACCGCCCAAATGACCACTTTCATCAAAGAGCGGCCGCTTCCGGGCACAGGGGCGGGCTCGTGGGGGGCGAAGGGAAGCAAGGGCAAAGGAAGAGTCACGGTCGATGACGATGCCAACTTCCTGGTTCGGTTCAAGAATGGAAGCGTAGGCGTCATTGAATCATCCAGATTCTGCGGCGGACGGCGCAACTACAACACCTTTCAGATTTATGGCAGCAAAGGGAGCATTGCCTTCAATCTGGAACGCATGAATGAGCTTGAATTTTATGACGGCACTGAAGCCCAGGCTGATCAGGGTTACAAGACGATTCTTGTTACCGAGAGCGTCCACCCCTATGTTGGCGCATGGTGGCCGCCGGGCCATATCATCGGCTACGAACATACGTTTGTTCATGCGCTGCACGATTTCCTGGTAGCGCTTGAGAAGAATCGCCTGCCAGAGCCGAATTTCTACGACGGGGTCAAAGATCAGGCAGTCTTGGAGGCCATTGAGCGCTCAGCCAGGAGCGGAAAATGGGAGCAGGTCAAAAAGTAGTGACGTGGGGCAGGCAGATTGACGGAATTGATTCATTGAACCATTGGAAGCCTGGTCTGGTTCGGCATTCCGCGCAATGAAGCAATGAATCAATGGCTCAATGAAACGATGAATCCCTTTACCTCGACCGCCATTTTCCACTCTGCCTGCTATCCGCTGTTCTTCCTATGCCCTACATGATGGGAATTGATGTGGGAACCACGGGGACACGCGCCGTGGTGGTGCGTCCCGACGGCCACGTGGTGTCTGCGGCAATTGCCGATCATCAGCCCATGGCGATGCCAAGGCCCGGCTGGGCAGAGCAAGACCCTGAAGATTGGTGGCGCGCAACGATTTCTGCGGTGCGGACGGCGCTGCAACAGTCGGGGTTGCGCGGCGCGGATATTGCCGCCGTGGGCCTTTCCGGCCAGATGCATGGCGTCGCCTTGCTCGACAAAGCCAACACCGTGCTGCGCCCCGCCATCATCTGGTGCGATCAGCGGAGTCAGCTTCAATGCGATGCGATTACCTCGCGAGTGGGCCGAGAGCGGCTCATCCGACTCGTTTCCAATCCGGCGCTCACCGGATTCAGCGCCCCGAAATTGCTCTGGATACGCGATCATGAGCCGGAGCTTTACGAGCGCGCAGCCCACTTCCTCCTGCCCAAGGATTACGCGCGGTTCAGGCTGACCGGCGAATTTGCCACGGACGTTTCCGACGCCTCCGGGACGTTGCTGTTTGATGTAACCCACCGGCGATGGTCGGATGAGATGCTGGAAAGCCTCTCGATCGATCGTCAACTTTTGCCGCGCGCTTACGAATCGATCGAGATTACCGGAGAGGTTTCAAGCGAGACCGCGCTGCTGACGGGCCTGCGCGCCGGAACGCCCGTGGTGGCCGGAGCGGGCGACCAGGCCGCAAGCGCTGTCGGGAACGGCATTGTCTCGCCGGGACTCACTTCGGCAACGCTGGGAACCTCCGGCGTGATCTTTGCCTATACCGGAGCGCCCAAGCTTGATCCGCAAGGCCGTATTCACACTTTTTGCCACGCCGCGCCCCAAAAGTGGCATGTGATGGGCGTCACCCAGGGCGCGGGCCTTTCGCTGCGCTGGTTCCGCGAACAGTTGGGCGAATCGGAATCGTGGTACGCGCGGCAGGTGGGCGCCGATCCCTATGAAGTGATTATTCAGGAGGCGATGAAGATTCCGGCGGGCAGCGATGGACTGCTGTTCCTTCCCTACTTGATGGGAGAACGCACCCCGCACCTGGATGCGCAGGCGCGCGGCATGTGGTTTGGCCTGACCGCCTCTCACGCTCGCGGGCACCTGATCCGCGCCATTCTGGAAGGCGTGGCCTTCAGTCTGCGCGATTCGCTTGAAATCTTTAAAGAGCTGAACATTCCCGTCAGCCAGATTCGCGCTTCGGGAGGCGGATCGCGAAGCTCTCTCTGGCGGCAAATTCAGGCGGATATCTACGGGAAAGATCTGGTCACCCTGCGCGAATCAGAAGGCTCAGCCTATGGGGCTTCGCTGCTGGCCGGTGTGGGCGGGAAAATCTATCGCTCAGTCGAGGAGGCGGCAGAACAGGCCATTCAAATCCGCGAGCGTGTCTCCCCCGATCGTAAAAACGCGCAGCGATATGATCAACTGTATCAGGTCTACCGCAGCCTCTATCCGGCGGTGCGCGACCTTGCGCACCAACTGGCGCGTTTCAGCCAGAATGGAACATGAGAGCCTGATGAAATCCCAACTTGCCCCCTGCAGAGAGTGCAAAGTTATGACATCCCACCGTGCCCGAAACTTCTCTTGCGCGCTTTTCATTCTGGCGCTGATTTTGACAGCGAGCCCTGCCCAACGGGGCAGACTCACGCAGCGACTTAATCCACTCAATTTCTTTTCCGCGAGGTTTATGATGGCCAATCCCGCTTCTTCTTTTTCAGTCAAACTCGAAAAGACCCGATACAACGGCTGGGAGGTATACCGGATCACCAATGGGCTGATCAGCCTCTACATCGCCCCGCAGCTTGGCGGTCGCGCCATCCAGCTTGAGCTGGGAGATCAGGGGCTGTTCTTCGTCAACAAGAACCTGGCCGGCAAGGTTCTGCCGGAGAGCGAGAATAACGTGAAATCCGGATGGGCGAATTACGGCGGCGATAAGGTGTGGCCCGCGCCCGAGGGGTGGGATAACGATAAGGAGTGGCCGAGCATTCCTTATTACATTCTGGATGGCAGCACGTTTGACTTCAGCGTGGTGAAAGAAACTCCGTCGGAAGTCGCTGTCCGCGTCACCAGCCCGGAAGATCCGCGCACGGGCGTGCAGTTCGAGCGGACGTTTCATGTCTATGCTGGCACAACCCGAGTGACCGTCGATCAGATGATGAAAAATATCAGCCAGCGGCAGATTCGCTGGGGCATCTGGCACGTGCTGCAAAACAACGCCGCCGACGCCAACGATCCCACCAAGCCGAATCCTGAGCTTTACCTTTACGCGCCGGTTAATCCCCACAGCATGTTCCCGAATGGGTATTACATCGCCTATGGCGACGTGAAGCACCCGAGCTATCAACTTATCGATGACGGGCGCATGCTCCGCGTGCATTATCTTTATCGCGTGGGCAAGGTCGCCCTTGATTCGAGCGCCGGCTGGTATGCCGTGGTGAACGGACAGAAAAACATCGGCTACGTGGAAAACTTCAAGTATTTCCCGGGCAAGGAATACCCCGACCACGCTTCGGTAGAATCGTGGAACGATGGCCCTGGCACCATCTCGCGCGGGCCTTTTTTCCAGACGCTTCCCGATGATCTTGAAAAAACGCCATATTTTCTGGAGGCCGAGGTGTTGAGCCCCTACGCCCAGCTTGATCCGGGCGAGCAATACGAATTTACCGTGCATTGGTCGCCGACGAGCATCACGAATCCGGTTGCCAACGCGGTCTGGGCGGGAGCCATCAGCCAGCCGCTTTCCGCTGAGGTTGCCGGCTCGCAAGTCACCCTGAAAGGCGTCTTTGGCGTGTTCACCCCGGGCGAATTGGTGGCGAATTTCTATAGCAACATGGGTGAAATCCTGCAGCATGAAACCTTGCAGACCGTCGATCCGCGCCAGGTGGTTCGGCTGGATAAGACGCTGGCGCTGCCGGGAGACGCGTATCGAGTGAGCCTCTTTGTGCGAGATTCGGAAGGCAACAATCGAGGGTTCCTGGGCAACACGATTCTGAAATAGAGGCTTGGCAGGTTGATTCAAACGCATCGTGCCCAACCGAGCCCTTCGCTTGCCATCCTGAGCAGTGGCCTCTCTTTACTGTCATTCTGCCCTGAAATACGCCGATACTTCGGCACGCAACCCAAACACCTGCCAGTCTCGGCGTAATTTTCATCCTTCGGGGTGTCGCAAAGCGACATGGCAGACTGAGCGGGGTGCAACGAAGCGAAGAATCCCTGTATTTCAATTTAGATAAACTCCGCGAGGAATCTCATCAGTATTGAGGAATTAAACAATGCGGGGCTTCTTCGTCGCCTTCGGCACCTCAGAATGACAGGCTGGGTGAGTTCTCGAACCCAACAAACGCTGCAACTCAGCCCTCGGAATCAAACTACTATCACCAGGCGCGACAGTCTCCGCTGACGTGTTCCATCATAACCCACACTCGAAATCCCCTCGCCAAAATGAAAAGGCCACGACAAGAATCTAAAACCAAAGTGAAAAGGCGCTTTTGACGAGTAGGAAGAGGATATTTTTAACGGGCCTAAAAATTCGCTTCACAATTTAGTTTGAGCATGTTTTTATTGCAGGCACTATTTAAGCGGTAATAATATACCAACCGCGGAGGGGATCATGCGGCTTAGAACGCTTTTGCTGATTATTACGGGGGGCAGCCATAGTCGCCGCCTTCCTGCTTCGGTTCCCTTCTCTGGTCCACGCACAACCTGCGCTTCAAGCCCCCTCACCTCCTACCACAACTTCCTGTTGCGGCCAGGGCGTCGCGCCCCGCGAACTGGACTTCCCTTATTACAATCTCCGCAACGGCCCCCAAATAAGAACCGCGGAGTTATAGAACAACTCCGCGCTACCGTGCTCCCGAGGCACAACAATCACGACAATCACAAACAAGGAGGCGTGAATGGCCGAAATTTCGAGAAGAGGTTTTCTTAAAGCGGCAGGAGTGGCTGCTGCGGCAGCGTCACTGCCCCTCGATACTCTGGAGCTTGAAGCGCAACTCACAACGGATTGGACAGCACTGGTAAACTGGGCAAACTATATGAACGAACAGAATGCGTTTGATGCTGCTACTTCGTGGGCGTCTGGGTTCGTAAATCGATGGGCACCTTTAGCACATCGAATAGCTAATGAAGATTATAATCCCACCTCGCCGGATTTAACAGATTTGGGTGGTTCCACTTTATGAATACGGCTTAGGAGCACTTGGAGATTTCTTCACTTATTGGTACGCAAGCCCGACTACGTACAATCTCATGATTTGGCCTGGAACAGAGAACAATCCGGCTGGATATGCACCTTCTGATTGGGGCTTACAAGGTACTGTTATCAGAAACGTTCCTCCCAGGCAAAATACAAATCAGTTTGATAAGAATCCCGACGAGACGACAAATTTAGTAAGAACTCTCATGAATAACTTTGGGATTGCTCCAATAGAACGAAGTGACTTCTGCCAGCCTAATGGATTGGTTCAACCTAATTCTCAACTCGGTTTGTATTATTCTCAAACTTACGGCCTTGTTTGGTGGGCTGACCCGACTATTTATACCTACGGCATGACATCCGACGCTCATGGCGGTACAACTCATACGACAGATTCAGATATTGCGAATTATCTTAACGATGTCGTCATCGAAGACTGGGTGACTTTCAGAGGGATAGTCGATGCTTTTGTTGAGGGTTTATCTGTAGATTGCTCTGGCGCGGTTAAGATGACAAAGGTCCTTATTCTGTCCGGGATAATGCTCATAATGTTTTATGGCAAGGCCACAGAGCTATTGGGAGAATTCCTAGGCGAGCTAGTGATCGCATTCCTTGACGTTATAATACCGCTTATTATTATTTGTTTGATAACTTTAGCAGCGATTATTGCTATCAAAGGTTGTAAATGGTCTTATGGTTAGT